>CAJOML010000007.1 GCA_905235705.1 uncultured Bacilli bacterium
GAGGAAGACGGCATCGACATCAGAACCGATCGAGGCAAGGGCGGCTGAGATTTCGCTTGCCGCGGTGATGGTTTTTCTTTCGTGAAGAACGTGATGGGCATCCATCCATTCTTCGGCGATTTCGGCTTGATAGACCGAATTGACTTCGGTTGAGGTATAGAAGGAGACGACTTTCTCAATTCCTTCGAACATCGTCAAAATCTCTAATTCTTTGGCGATGGGACCTAAATCGAGGATACCCGTGCAATTGCCTTCTGGTTCATCTAGATTCTTCACTAAGTTGGCCCCGACCGCGTTGGTAACGGCGGAGAAGAGAACCGGGGTATCGGCCCCCAAAGAAGCGACCGCGTTTTTTAAGGCCGAAGCCGAAGGGGTGGCAATGCCATAGACGAGGTCTTTGCTTGAAGCAAGGGTGGAAGCCATGGAAGTGTTGGTTGCGCTTTCGGCATTTGCGTTTTTGATGTCGATTTCTACTTTCGAGGCAATCTCGGAAGCGTTAATCGTGTCGACGAAGCCATCTTTGGCTTTGATGAGGGCTTCGAATCCACCGAATTGGAGAATCCCAATCTGCGTTTTGCTTTCACCTCCGCCACCACAGCCAGCAAGGGCGAGGGCGGTAAGCCCCAAAAAGAATAAACTTGGTTTTAATTTCATTTTTGCTCCTCCTGTTGAAATAAAACCTCCGGGCAAGGAGAACATCCGGAGGCAAGAAGAAGCATTTTGACTTACGCGGATGTTCGATTCACTCTCCCATCCGGAACCTGACCCAATAGGAAAGAATTACCTAAAGTAATAGCCAGGATAATAATAAAAGCCAGTGTGGTTAGCAATGATTTTGATTCTACGTTGAGCCATAGCGCTAAGCCTCCTGACGAAAAGAAATCTATACCTAGGCGAAAACCTGTCAAGCGTTTTTGACATCGTTCCACCGCTTTTTGCGTGACTTTTTCCCTCTATGGTATAAATTATTCCCGTTTCACCGAAAGGAGTTACTCATGATCAGCAACTCGTTGGCGTTAGAAATCCTCAATGCCGCCTTAGCCACCGGCGGGGATTATGCCGAAATCTATTTGGAACAAAACGACACCGAGGGGGTGCTTCTTGACGGAGGGAAAGTCGAAAATGTCTCCGCCAGGCAATCCTATGGTGCCGGTATCCGTATCTTACAAGGATTCCGTTCCGTTTATGGCTATACATCCGATTTATCGAAAAAGAGCCTTCTTGAACTCGCTTCTAAATTAGCCGCTTCGTTTGAAGGGCAAAGGCAAATCGAGGTCAAATCCATCCAAAAAGGGAAATATAAGACCATTAACCCCATCAAAACCCATTTGATGGATGTGCCGGTTGAAAAACGCATTTCTTATTTAAAAGAATGTTCCAAAGCCTCTTATGAGGTCGATCCGCGCATCATCCGTGTCCAAGACGCCATGAATTTCTGGCACAAGAGCATCCGTATTTATAACGCGGAAGGAGAGGTCGGCAAGCGTTTCGATACCGAAGAAGAACGTGGCCGCCTCATCATGGTCGCGATGGCGGGAGAAGAAAACAAAATCGAAACCGCATTCGAAGGACCTGGTGCATCAAATGGCTGGGAATTCTTCGAATCCCTCGACTATATTGGCAAAGCCAAAGAAGTCGCCCAAAAAGCCATCGCCACCTTATCGGCGAAAGAATGCCCATCTGGCCAATATACGGTTGTTATCACCAACGGTTGGGGCGGGGTTTTATTCCACGAAGCCTGCGGACACCCCCTTGAAGCCAGTGCGACTTCAAAAGGCTTATCCGTTTTCTCCAATTCGATTGGTAAGCAAATCGCTTCGCCACTGGTCTCGGCCTGGGACGATGGCACGATTACCAACGAATGGGGTTCGAATAACATCGACACCGAAGGCGTACCAACGAAAAAGAACGAATTGATTCGCGATGGCATCTGCGTCGGCTTTATGGTCGATCGCCTCAATGGACGTCGCCTTGGGATGGAGCCTAATGGCACCGCTAGACGGGAATCATATCGTTACGCCCCCACTTCAAGGATGTCCAATACCTATATTGCCGCCGGCAAACAAACACCCGAAGAAATCATCGCCGATACAAAATTAGGCATATATGTCGCCAATTTCGGCGGCGGTTCGGTTGAACCCACAACGGGTCAATTTAATTTCTCCGCCTCGGAAGCCTATATCATCCGTGACGGCAAAATCGCCGAGCAAGTCAAAGGTTGCACCTTAATCGGAACCGGGCAAGAAGTCTTAATGAATATCGATGCCGTCGGAAACGACCTCGCTTTAGGCCAGGGTAACTGCGGCGCCGCTTCAGGATCTATCCCGGTTGACGTCGGTCAGCCCACCATCCGTTTAAGCAAAATCACCGTCGGCGGAAGAGGAGGTCAATTAAAATGAACTTCAATAAATTCTTCGCTCTTGCCAAAGAAGCGGGCATCGACGCGTCCCAAATCCAAATCGGACGTTCCAAATCCACTTCCATCTCCTTATTCCGTCACGAGATCGATAACTATACCGTAGCCGAAACCCAATCGGTTATCGCCTGCGGTATCTATCAAGGAAAAATGGGCACAGGCAGAACCGAAAAGCTTGGTCCCGATACTTTTAAATATCTCATCAAAAGCATCATCGATTCCGCTTCTTATAATGAAAAAGAAGGGGAAGCCGACTTATTCAAAGGAAGCGAAAAATACCGCAAAAAGAATGTTTTTAATGCCGAATTAGCGGGAATTCCCATTGAAAAGAAGCTTGCTGATTTGAAAGCTTTCGAAGACGCCATCTACGCCGAAGATAAACGTGTCGAAGAAGTTGAGGTGGAATTCTCCGAACTTGAATCCGAAGCCGAATTCTATAATTCCTTTGGTCTTAAGTTAAAACAAAAACGGAATTATTATTATTTCTCCGGCTATGCCACGACTCGCGATGGCGAAGAAACCAAAACCAATTCCGATATCATCCTTGATTCCGATTACAGCAAAGCGGCCGAACTTCCCTCCCTTGCCAAGAAGATCGTCAAAGGAGCCGTCGATAAATATGGCGGGGAGCCTTGCGAAAGCAAAAAATATCCGACCGTGTTGAAAAACGAAATCGCAGCCGCTTTCATCGGGGCCTTCTTGTCCTCGGCCATCGCCGAAGAAGTCCAAAAGCATTCTTCTTTATTAGAAGGGAAGCTGCAGACCAAGGTCGCTTCTAGCAAACTCACGATTGAAGAACGGCCACTAGAGAAAAACGTCTTCTTCTCCTATTTCGATGACGAAGGTGTCGCCACCAAAAATAAGGTCGTTGTCAAAAACGGTGTCTTAAAAACATATTTCTATAACCGCGAAACCGCGAAAAAAGACGGCGTCGAATCTACCGGAAACGGGGCCTGGGCGGGCGGAAAGATGGATACCTCGTTTGGTAATGTCTTTGTTAAGCCCGGCAAAGCGAGCTTCGAGGAACTTATCGCCCCCATTAAAGATGGCGTTTATATCACCGAAATCATGGGGCTTGGAACAGGTATGAACACACGTTCCGGTGATTTCTCTTGCCAGGCCGAAGGATATCGCATCGTTGACGGAAAGCTCGGCGAGCCGCTAAACCTTATCACCTTAAGCGGCAATTTACTGAAGATGTTCAAAGACTTAAAAGGGTTCGATGATAACGCCAAGATGACCCTTGGTTCCATCTCTATCGCAGACGCCTATATTAAATCGATGAATATCGGCGGCAAATAAACCTTCCCAAAAGCCAACCTTGGAAACCGAGGTTGGTTTTTTTGCTTCATTTTTCTTGAAAAATGGCGTAATGGGTCTATATTTGTCTAATTCGCATTCATCACGAAGCGAATAAACATTATCGAAAGGAAACAAAAAAGATGAAATCAATGTCCCGTCTCGCCTTGGGTCTTGCTGCCATCACCCTTCTTGCTTCTTGCGGCGCCAAAACCATCACCGCCGACGAAGCCGTCAAAATCTCTGAAGGTTGGTCCGCCGTCAGCGTCGCCGATACCGGCTACACCAAAGTCGTGACCGAAGTTAACGGTGAAAAAGACGAAGTCACCGGCGCTATCGCCGTCAGCACCGTCGCCGCCACCGTCGTTACCACCAACAAAGCCGTTGTCTCCGCTGCCGCTAGCAGCTCCGACGTCGTCTTCAAAAGCAACGGAAAGGATCTTGAACTCTTCTATTCCGACAAAGATGGAAAAGCCGAATACAAAATCAACGATTATGGCTTAACCACCTGGTCCAAGGTCACCGACGCCGATGGCAAGGTCACCGAAACCAAAATTACCTGGTCCAAGTAATCTAACTAAGTTAGCAAAAAGGTCACCCGTCGTTAGGTGACCTTTTTTGTTGCTTATTTTTCTTCTTCGTCTTCGGTTTCTTCGGTTTCTTCTTCCTCTTCTTCAGGTAGCTTAGGCTGTTCTTCCCAAGGAAGGGGATAGACGTCCCAAGAAATATGTTCGGAACGGATTTCTTTTACTTCGGCATCGATGAGAGCCTTTTCATATTCAAGTAGCTCGGAGGCGCATCCACGCAAGACGCGTTCGGTCTTATCGAGGGCGTAATTGCATTCGTTTTCGCTATTTTCGATAAAGGCGGAGATTAAGACGTAGCATCTTAAGGCGGCGGGAGAAGAGAGGTTTGCGATATAACGACGTTCATCATCATCTAAACCTTCATAATATTCTTTCCCTGCTTTTTTGTCTTTCCGTTCTAACAGAAGGGCAAGCTTATAAGCCATGGCTTCGCCATAGGTCGTAGAGGTGACTTTGGTCTCGGGGTCTAAGGTTTTATTTAAGATAGCTTCCGCTTCTTTGCTCTTACCTTCGACTTGCATCTTGGCGGCTTGCACCAAATTTAAGAAGGCCGTGAAATCGGAAATCTCATCATAAATGACGGGGGCGGGAACCTCTAAACCGTTTTCTTTGGCATATTCTTCTAGAAGCATGTTGTTATAGGCATAACGGTTGGCGGGTTTGGAAGTAAGGGTTAACAAGAAGCCATCGGTGACGCTATCGATACGGACGGGGAAGATATCATAAACGAAGATCATGATGCCGACGGCAAGGAAGGTTAAGGAAAAGACCTGTAACCAAGCCATCGTGGCCCCGCCTCTTTGGGCAACGGTCTTTAAGACCATCATGACTATGACTTCAACGATAAAGCCAAGAATGGGTAAGAAAATCATGCCCGAGAAGGTTGAGGTCTTGGGATCTTGGGGAATGACTTTGGTTTCGCCGGTTAAGCCATTATAAGAATGGAAGCCGATTTTCTTTTTGCCATCAACCCTTTTCCAGCCAAAACCAAAGACGGCAAAGGCGATGACGGTCATTTTCCCCATCCTTGCGCCAAGGCGGTGGCCGTATTCAAGTAGCAAGGCATTAAAGAGGATGCCGGCAACAAGCGACAAAATAACGAGCATGATGGTGTTAATCTGCCCATTGATGGTCTGACCGAATTCGTCAATGACGGGTTTAATTGCCAAAAGGCCCATTAAAATGGCCACAGCAAACATCGCCACATATGCGATGACGGTTGCAAAGTCGTTTTTCTTCATGGTGTTCCCTCCTATTTGGGATCGATTGGGGCAAGGCCAATCTAACGTGTGTCTTGCTCACTTGGAGGGGGGTCGGCCCTTAAGAACTCTTAAGGCGCGGTTATTATACCCTCCTTCTCATAACTATGCTCGATAATCTTTATTCGTCGCGGCACATATCGATAATCGCGGGGATAATATGCTTAACAATGGAAGTGATGATGGGGTTGATTTTACGGACGAATTTTTCCAAATTGATTTTGGGGTCACGGAAGCAATACCCGAATTCCATGGCCGAGAAATTCGCGACACGTCTTGCCGCTTTTAGGGCTTGGCTTCTTTTTAGTCCGACTTCGGAATCGGGTTGGTTCCAAAGTAAGAACAATTTCGAATTTAATTTTCCGAACAAGAAGTCTTCGGTTAAGTCGCGTGCTGCCGAATTGTAGCAAGCGATGATGAAGTCGAAATTGTGTTTGACGTAATCCAATAGACCTTGGATAGCCGATTTTGCATCGGTTGCCTTATCTAATTTCTTTAGTTCTTCCGTTAGGAAGATGGTATCAAGAAGATCGTAGATATCTTGATAATGGTAATAGAAGGTTTGACGGTGAAGGCCACATCTACGGCAAAGTTCGGTAACGTTGATTTCCGATAAAGGGAGGGTCTTCATCATCTCCTTAAGAGTGACTTTGATTTTTTCGCTAGATAGCATGCCCTTCCCTCCTCTTTTCCGCTAAGGCGGATGCGATCTTGGCTCCTAATTTGGCATTATTCAGAACAAGATGGATATTTGTATCCAACGAAGCGCCTCCGCTAAGTTCAGTGATGCGGCGGAGCAAGAAGGGGGTGGAATCTTTTCCTCTAATCCCTTTCTTTTCGGCTTCTTTAACCGCTTCTTCAACGATTTTATCGATATAGGAATGGTCTAAGGCATATTCTTCGGGAACGGGATTGGAAATCAAGATACCGCCAGGCAAATCCAATTGTTTTTTCGCATAGATGATGTCGGATGCTTCTTCGGGGGTCTCGAATACATAATCGACGGGGTCGGAAGAAGAGACGCTGTAGAAATTGGCAAACGTTTTTGCCTTGTTCGATAAAATGGTCACGCCTTCGGTCTCTAAGACTTCAAGGGTCTTAGGGATATCTAAGATGGCTTTTGCCCCAGAGCAAACCACCGCCACATCGACCGATCCTAATTCTTTGAGGTCACGGGAGATATCGAAAGTCGTTTCGGCGCCGCGATGAACGCCGCCAATGCCACCGGTAACAAAGACATCGATGCCTGCTTTATGGGCCGAAATCATCGTTGCCGAGACGGTGGTCGCGCCCCAAAGCTTCTTCCCAACAACAATCGGGAGGTCGCGCTTAGAAACTTTGACAATGCCCTGTCGCTTGCCAAATTCTTCGATTTCTTCAGAGGACATGCCAACGACGATTTCCCCATCGATGATACCGATGGTGGCTGGGATGGCGCCGTTTTCACGAACCGTTTTTTCAACCGATAAGGCAGTTTCGACGTTTCTAGGATAAGGCATGCCATGGGAAATGATGGTGGATTCAAGGGCCACCACCGCTTTCCCTTCTTTTAACGCGGTTTGAACTTCGTTTGAGATTCTCATTTCTTTTTCCTCCATTGACGGAAATGCCCGCCGATTCGATCAAATAAGACATATAACCCGATTCCGATAATGGCAGAACCGATGATGACCAAATAGAAACTATGGGCGTAATTTTCCCAATAAATCGCTAATAGACGTCCCCGCAAGAAATAATCGGTGAGGAGAATGGAAACGGAGAAGACGGTGGCTCCAACGAAGATAGTCGAACGATAAGAATCAAAGGGGTAGCATGTCCTAGCCAAAACGGCGAGGGAGGTAAAGGAGAAGACCATTACCGATAAGGCATGGGAAATAAGATATACCTGGTTTGGATCTCCTGGGTTAGCGGCAATTGCCTGTGGCCAAAGCGAGGCGAAGACAAAAGGCCCTAAAGCGGCTACGACCTGCGTAAACCCGGATGGCACAGCCACGGTAAGCATATTGTTTAAGAAGGAGCCTTCTAAACGTTCGTGAGAGGGCTGTAGCGCAAGGAAGAAAGCGGGGACGCCGATGCTAAAGACTTCCCAAATCAATAGATTGGAGGTCGAATAAGGATAAGCGATGGGGGCGCTTGTCCCGGGCCGCTTCATAAAGAAGGACAAAAGCAAGAAAACGAAGGTAATGACCATCGCAAAGAGGGTCTTTGTATTGTTGATGACGCGTCTTCCTTCGGCAACGACGTCAGGCAATTTGGAGAAGTCGTTATTTAAGCTAACAAGGTGAGCGACGTTTTTCGCCGCGTCAGCACCCGAAGCCATGGCAATCGAGCAATCGGCCACCTTTAAGGCAAGGACATCATTTACCCCATCCCCAGTCATCGCGACTTTATGGCCGCGGTTCTTTAATTCGGAAATGAGGGTCGCCTTTTGTTCGGGGGAGACCCTGCCAAAGACGGAATAAGAATCTAGCAAGGCGGGAAGTTCTTCGTTATTCATCCCGGCCAAAGAAATAAAAGAAGAGGCCCCATTGACGCCAGCTTTCTCGGCGATTTGGGAAACGGTTAAGGGGTCGTCGCCTGAAATGACATAGACTTTTACATCGTTTGCCTGGAACCAGGCAATATTGTCTTTGGCGTCGCTTTTGAGGTGATCGGAAATGATGATAATCGCGCAAATGTCCATATTTTTTGGCAAAACCCCGTTATCTGCCATCTTTTCCGAAGAAGCCAAAACAAGGCAACGCATCCCTTTTTCGGCATAGCTTGTAATGGTTTTTTCAACCCCGCTATCTTTTTTCACAGGCAAAAAATCATAGGCGCCGATAGCATAGGTAAAGCCGTTTTGTAAGCTGACATAAGAACGTTTCGTTTCCGAATCGAAGGCTCCAATTGAATAAGCAAGTTCAGAACAAGTATCACCGAATTTCTTCCTTAATGCCAAAGCGGTTGGGTTGTGGTCGCCGGTGAAATGAAGGATAGAAGAAACGGCATATCCGATTTCATTTAAGGTGTTCTGATTAAGCGGGATAACCGATTCGACTTCCATTGTGCCATCGGTTAAAGTGCCGGTTTTATCAAAGCAGATGGTATCGACCCTAGCGAGGCTTTCAATCGATTGCATCTCTTGTACTAGGATGCGGCGTTTCGCTAATTGAATGACGCCAACCGCCAAAGTTAACGAGGTCAGCAAGAACATCCCAGCCGGAAGCATGGCGACGACCGACCCGGCCGCGGATTCGACGAAATCGACGACATATGGCTCTGACCGATCAAATAATTGAGCTAAGGAATGGCCATCACCAAGTCCATGGGATAGATAGACGATGAAATTAACAAGGGAAAAGATCAAAGCCACGACCCCACAGAAAACCATCACTCGCCAAGTGACCGATTGGATTTCCGAGGCAGGACGAGAATATCCTGAAGCCTTGGATTGAATCTTTTCGGCGTAATTTGCCAGTCCAACCTTGGTGACAACGGCTTTGCAACTTCCCGAAACGATATATGTCCCCGAGAAAAGAGAGTCATATTGGTTTTTGCTAATCCGTTCGGCTTCCCCGGTTAGCATCGATTCATCGACACGGACGCTACCTTCAAGGACGCGGCAATCGGCAGGAATTTGGTCACCCATTCCCAAAACCAAAACATCAGAAAGGACAATCTCTGCGGCATCGATTGTTTTTTCTTCGCCATCGCGGATTACTTTTGCTTTGGGGTCGGAAATAATCCTAAGTTTGTCGGTAAGCCTTCTTGCATGGATATCTTGAATCAAACCGATGATGATGTTTGAAAACAATATCACCATGAAGAAATAATGGGTCAGGGATAGACCTACTAGAAGCATCGCGATGAAAGCAAGGAAAAGGATAACGTTCATGAAATTGAAGACATTATCAAAAACGATGCGGGCATAAGTTTTGGACACGTGCTTTCTCGTTTTGTTAACGAGTTTTGATTCGATCCGGGAATTAATTTGGTCTTGGCTTAATCCTTTTTCGGGAGAGACGTCGAAAACATCCGCCTCGGCGATTAAAACATCAATATGTTTGCCACGGGATGACTTTTTCATCGTTTATTCGGTCCTTAAGCAGGTGACGGGGTCTTTATTGGCGGCGATACGGGAGGGAATGAAGCCGGAAACGAAAGCCAAAGCGACGGATAAGACAATCAAGGAAATCGCGGCAATCGGGTTAAGCGCGGCAATGTTGCCTAGACCTCTGCCCGGGAAAATGTGGTCCAAAATCAAATTGATGGGGATACATGCCAAATAAGTGAAGGCAATGCCGATAATCCCGGCGGTAAAGCCAACGATGACGCATTCGGCTTCGAATAAGCGACCAACGTCACGTTTACGTCCGCCGCAAGCGCGTAAGACACCGATTTCCTTCGTTCGTTCAACGACGGAGACATAGGTGATAATTGCCGTCATGACGGAAGAGACGACAAGGGAAATCGAAGCGAAGACGATCAAAACGGCCGAGATGACATTAATCATCGTTCCAAGGGACTCGGTTAAATCCGCCATGATGTCGCTATAGGAGATTTCGTTATCGGGATGGGTTTTATTCCAATCATCCAAATAAGCCTTCAAGGCATCTTTGGTCGTTAATGACGATGGGAAGATTAAGATCGAAGTGACCAATCCATATGAATTTGAGGCGGCGACTAGATTCATAATCGAACTGTCTCCAGGCTTGAATAAGTCCGCAAAAGTCGTTGTTCCGGTAAATAAATCGGTAAGGAAATTCTCAATGTCAACTTTCGGGAAAGTCGCCCCTAAATTACGGCAATTGGCCAAATAAGAGGAGATGGAGGTGTAATAATATCCTTTCCCCGTAACCGTATATTCGCGGAAAGCTTTGGGAAGTTGGTTGGTAAGCAAAGAGGAAATCGTTCCTAGGGTAGTTGAGGAGATGTTCTCGTAGGAAGATTCGTTGATTTCTTCGCCACCTAAATCGGTAAAGACTTTGGCAAGTTCGTTGGCGAAATTTTGCACGATTGTTTTGCCATCTTGGTCAGGGTCGCTGCTATAAGGAATAACCCAGTTGTCACGTAAGATGGAACCAAGTTTTTGGGTGCTAGTCCCTTGGGCATAATCATCTGCCATGATCTTGCTTAATTTTGGGGTATAAGCCAAAGATGGCGGCATAAGGGTCAAAGGCGAGGTTTCGGTTGGACGGAGGACGCCGACGATTTTGCAATCGATGCCTTGGCGTGAGGTGTCGTTATAAATATCCGTATCGGAATCGACATCGATATAAGAAATGGTTTGTTTTCCGACCTCTCCGGTGACGGTAGCCTCATATTTATCGCCGACTTGGTTGAATTTCAAATCGAGATTTGGATAGCAATCCACTTCATAGGTGTGAATCATCGAATCCAAATCGGCAGGATTTGAAGGAAGCTTGTAATATTGGGAATTGGTAAAGCATTTGTAGGTGCGATAGGCGGTGTCGCCTTCGCCTTCATAAAGAATATCCGCGAAATCGAATTTCAAATTCCCGGCGATGCGTTCGGTTTCGAAATTGGTGGAAGAACTATAAAAACCAAGGTTCTTCATCGTCGAAAAATCGATACGGTTGCTCGAAGTTAAGATAATGGCTAATTCGTCTTCTTTCTCCGGGAATTTGCCATAAATGGTGTCATACATCGAAGAGAGACCTTTTTGATCGCCGATTAATTCGTGCATGATAGTAGTCGGAAGGGCGGTGACCGAAGAGATGGCGCTGCCAAGAAGACCGGCAGAGGAATATTGGTTAATCGAACGGATCTTATTTGAATTGCCATCGTTAGTGAGGAAGTGGAAATTCAAATCTTTACGATTATAAAGAACCGACATGGCATCACCATAAACGGGGCATTTGGGGTCGTTTGTGATACGGTCGATATAATCAAAATATTCTTGGCTGAAATCGTTATATACAACCGTCGTCAACGAGGCTGAAGGATTATAGACGGTAAGGCTTGGGTCGGATGGATAAAGCTGGATGTCTTCTTCGACCGTTGTTGCCACGCGGGTGGAAACGGGGGTGATGGAAATCGGAACCGATGAGGCAATCGAGGATTCGACGTTGCTCACATATTGGGAGAAACCGTTATTGGTAGCTAAAACCAAAGCCACCCCGATAATCCCAAAAGAACAGGCGATAGCCGTCATGATTGTGCGGCCTTTTTTGGTTAAGACGTTATTTAAGGAAGAATGAAGGGCGGTCAAAAAAGACATCGACGTGTGTTTGTTTTTTTCTTTGCCAATCACTTCTTGTTCGCCGGCGATCAAAGGTTTGGAATCGGAGATGACTTCCCCGTCTTTCATATGGATGATGCGGTCGGCATAAGCCTCTGCCAATTCGCGGTTATGGGTAACCATAATGACGCAGCATTCTTTGCCGACTTCTTTGACAAGATCCATAACCTGGACGGATGTCGTTGAATCCAAAGCCCCGGTGGGTTCGTCGGCTAAGATGATGTCGGGGTCATTGACTAAGGCCCTAGCGATCGCGACACGTTGCATTTGACCGCCGGAAAGTTGGTTTGGTTTTTTCTTCAAATATTCGCCTAAGCCGACTTTTTCAAGGACTTCGGTCGCTTTCTTGGTTCTATTTTTGGCCGAGACGCCACCGAGTTGAAGGGAAAGTTCGACGTTTTGCAGGATGGTGAGGTGAGGGATGAGGTTATAGGATTGGAAAACGAAGCCGACGCGGCGATTACGATAAGAATCCCAATCCGAATCTTTAAAGTCTTTGGTGGATTTACCTTCGATGAGCAAATCCCCATCGGTGTAATGGTCTAAACCGCCGATGATATTCAAAAGGGTGGTTTTCCCCGAACCGGAATGGCCTAAGATGGCAACAAATCCTTTTCGTGGAAAACTGACGGAGAGGTCTTTGATCGCGGTGAATGGTTTTTTGTCGACGTAGTAGTCCTTCTTGATGTGGGATAGTTCAAGAAGGATCTCGTTGGATGGATCCTTTTCCATAAGGAAAACCTCCTGCTTCGTTGCATACTATATCATTAAAGCAAAGAGAATAAAGGCAAAATTGAAACTTTTTTAGACAATGTCAAAAAGTTTACCCGCGCCTAGAAGCGAAGAATTCCTTCAAAACGGCTTGGCATTCGTTTTCAAGCAAGCCAAAGCTAACTAGAGGGGCATCTTTGATTTGGTCGAAAACATGATAGGAGCTGACCACCGCTCCTTCCTTTTCGTCTTTTGCCCCAAAGCAAAGATAGGAAAGGCGTGATTGCAAAATCGCCCCGCCGCACATCAAGCAAGGTTCCAACGTAACATATAGGGAACAACCTTCTAAAGTCCATGTCCCTAATTTCTTGGCGGCTTCTTGAAGGGCCTTAATTTCGGCATGCCCGGAGATATCCAAATCCTTTTCCCTCGTATTATGGGCTAAGGCGATGACTTTTCCTTCTTTCACCACGACCGCCCCAACGGGAACTTCGTTTTCTTTGGCGGCCAACCTAGCTTGGCCAAGGGCAAGTTTCATGAATTCGATATCTTCCATGGCAAAATTTTAATACAAAAACCACCGCACAAGGATCCCCGGTTTAAGGCTGCTTGGTTCCCCACCTGACCTGGTTCATCGAGTCACCTTCGCGATGGCGGATACATTATACACATTTTTAGCAAAAAGAATCTTTCTTTGTTTCCGACTTTTCGGAAGCGGAAATAGAAAGCACGTGCTATCCTTATTTCTAGGAATTCCACTTCTGGTTGAGGGATTTTTCTACTTCCAGTTGCCTTTAACAACCAAGGAGTGTTAGGAAAAACGGTGATAAAGACCAAGAATATGGTTGTAGGAGGCAAAAGCCATGAATCAAAAATTCGCCGAAAAACTTCAAAGTCTAAGAAAAGAAAAAGGACTCACCCAAGCCGAGCTTGCCGAGAAGGTCTCGGTTTCTCCCCAAGCCGTATCCAAATGGGAAAAAGGTGAATCCCTCCCCGATATTTCCACCTTAATGTTGTTAGCCGATTTCTTCGATGTCACCGTTGATGAACTTCTTGGCAAGGAGGTCAAGAAAACCCCTGTTGTCGAAGTCGTCGAACCGCCCAAAGGAGATTATTCTTCTTATTTCTTACGTGTGGTCGCCGAGTCTTCCGATGGGGATAAGGCGCGCATCAACTTACCCTTATCGATCGTGAAGATCATGTTTTCCGCCAAATCGGAAATCAAAATCGGAAGCATCAATTTAACCGAGGCGGACTTTGCAAAAATCATCGAAATGGTCGAAGCTGGGGCCGTTGGGGAATTAATCACAGCCGAAAGCAAAGACGGGGATTTTGCAAAGATTTACGTGGAAAAATTGAATGAAGATAAAGATTAAGTCAAATCATCATTTTCCTTTCACGTTTCACTTCCCCCTCTTTGTTTTGAAGTGGAAATGGCTTAGTCGCATCGCCACCAGCAAAGGGGTGGACATCGACTTAAAAGCTCTTTACCAGGAAATAAAGAAAGCAAAACGCCGCCACGGAAGCTTCGTCCTCGTTGAGGCGATTAGCCATGACGGCGATAAGGTCAAAATAATCGTTTGATTACTTCTTTATGGGTTTGATGACTTCGAGTCCACCCATGAACTTACGTAAAGGTTCTGGGATGACGACAGAGCCATCGGCTTGCTGATTTTGTTCAAGTAAAGCCGGGAAGACACGCGAAGTGGCTAAGCCGGAACCGTTTAAGGTATGGCAGAATTTGACTTTGCCATCCTGGTCACGGTAACGGATCATGCCACGGCGGGCTTGATAATCGCGGGCATTGGAAACGGAAGAGACTTCCTTATAAATGCCCATGGAAGGAATCCAGACTTCGATGTCATAGGTCCTCGCCATTGAGTGGGAGCAATCCCCAGCCGCTAATTTATCGAGTTGATAGACAAGGCCAAGCCCTTCGAGGAGGCGCTTGGCTTTTTCAACCATTTCCTCGAAGGCCGCATCGGAGCCTTCTTCGGTGGTGTATTGGACCATCTCGACTTTATTGAACTGATAGCCACGGATCATACCGCGTTCTTCGGTACGATAAGAACCGGCTTCTTTACGGTAGCAAG
This sequence comes from uncultured Bacilli bacterium, assembly GCA_905235705.1. Lineage (GTDB taxonomy): Bacteria > Bacillota_I > Bacilli_A > RFN20 > CAG-826 > Alloenteromonas. Next base: position 14,610 of record CAJOML010000007.1, read on the forward strand.
GGGTATAAGCGAAGAATTTCTTCGGGAGTTCGCTAGAAGGCAAGATTTCATTACGGTAGATATTCACCAAAGCGGTCTCGGCGGTCGGGAGGATGAATTTATCCATTCCTTCAAGCCAGAAGACATCTTCTTTGAATTTGGGGAATTGCCCAGCGGTATAACCGGATTCGTAATTTAGGATATGGGGAGGGAGAATCATCTCATAGCCATCGGCAATGTGGGTTTCGATGAAATAATTAAGCAAGGCCCATTCTAAACGTGCCCCGAGATTGGTATAAATCCAGGTACCGGAACCAGAGATTTTGGCAGCACGGTCATAATCGATTAAACCTAAGCTCTTGGCGAGTTCGACATGGTCTTTAATGGGGAAGCCGAAATCACGTTCTTCGCCAAAATGAGAAATCGGGGTGTTGTTTTCTTTGCCTCCGGCAAGTAGGTCATCGTCGGGAAGATTGGGTAAGACTTCGAGTTCGGCTTTGATTTTGGCTTCGACCTCGGCAAGTTCATCTTCCTTGGCTTTGTTTTCGGCGGCGAGGGCTTTTACCTTAGCGAAAATCGCAGTCACGTCTCCGCCTTCTTTTTTCACTTGAGGGACGGAAGAAGAAAGGACTTTTTGTTCGTGTTTGCAGTTTTCGACTTCTTGGATTAAGGCTAGACGCCTTTGGGAAAGCTCTTGAAGGGGTTTGGGATCGAAAGCCCAGTTCTTTTTGGCGAGGGAGGCGACCACATAGTCGGGCTTTTCAAGGATTAATTTGATATCAATCATAAGATTTCTCCTTTGTTTCGGAATTGATTAAAGATGAATATATCGAATGCAGGTCTTTCCCTAAATTGAGAAGGGATCTGCCTTTCGCCACATCATACGCGCCCATTATAGTGAGTTTCGCTTTGTTTTCGTATAAAGAAGCAAGATAGGACGCAAGTTCTTTTGCGTTTTTAAACAAACGGCAAGTCTCCCCATCGATTAATAAGGGGTTATTCTTCACCGGTCCGATACCGACGACTTGGCAACGCGAAGCAAACGCTTCAAGTAAGGCAATCGAATCCATTTTCGAAGAACGGCTTTCGATATAGGCGATGGAAGAAATCATCGCACTGCGATAAATGTCGTCTTGGACAAGTGAGCAGAAATGCAAATTGCTGCTTTTTCCGATGGCACGTGCCGCCTTAATTAAATTAAAGGGATCGGCATTTGAGCTTGAGCCAAAGAAATAAAACTCAATCTCTGGGCACATAATCGCGAGCTCTTTTAGGAGATTGACCGACTTCTTATCGTAATAAGAGCCGGTGGCGACAACCGTCTTGGTGCCATCATGAATCCGGAAATAACGAGGGAAAATTTCGTTGTCAACCGAATCGAGAGCGAAACGTTTTAAATTCACGGCCGGCTCAACGATTTCGATTCTTGTGTTGATGCCTGATTTTTTCAGAATCTCTTTGGTCGCAACCGAAGGGACGAGAACGACATCGCTTGCAACGAGGATCTTCTTTGCTTTGAATTTCAGACGTAACGAACCATCGATATATTCCTCGAAAAAGGATGCACGTGGTTCGCTTTCGGCATAGCCGCAGGAGACAACGCAAGGTGTCCCTTCGTTTTTCTTTTGGATGAGCAAAGGATAATCGAAGGGGGAGATAAAGTGGGCGACGTCCGCGCTTAAAGAGGGGAAGTCGACCCACTCGATATCCACGAGTTCGCAGGCTCCTTTGATGGTTTTCCGTAAACGGGTTCCTTCAAAGAAGTCCTGCTTATGTTTTGGGGCATAGTGGATAAATACCCGCATATTTTACTCCTATTCGTCGAGGTTATCCGGGGTGACGGGAGCTTCGCTAGTTTGCTCTAAAGCTTCTTCGCCTTCGCCTTCATCACCATCATCGCCTTCTTCGACGTCATCATGGGGGATGATGGCAACAGAGGCAACGCGGGACTTATCGTCGATATTGATAATCTTGACGCCTTGGGTGTTACGTCCGGCGATCTTGATTTCGGAAATCGGGGTGCGGATAACGATGCCTCCTTGGGTGACGACAAGGAGGTCTTCATCACCGTTGACGTTCCTAACGGCGCAAAGTTTGCCGTTTTTGGGTGTGAGGTTCATGGTAATGACGCCTTTTGAGCCACGATGGGTCAACCGATACCCGTCATAATGACGGATGGAACCGTCTTCTTGCTCGATATCGGTATCGGCAGCATAGGAAATCTTGCCATATCCTCTGGTGGAAAGGACGAGGATCTTTTGCCCTTCGAAGGAACCGGTGACACCGACGATTTCGGAGCCATCTTTAAGATCCATACCGGTGACGCCGGCGGCAGTACGGCCCATTGGACGGACTTCGTTTTCGTAGAAGGAAACGAGTTTGCCGTTGCTTGAAGCAAGGGAGATGATGGAATTGCCATCGGTTAATTTGACATCGAAGAGGTCATCGCCTTCACGCAAGCCGACGGCGATTTTGCCGTTGGAGTGGATGGAAGCGAATTCTTTAAGGGAGGTTCTCTTGACGATGCCTTGTTTAGAGGTGAAGAAGAGGTAATTGTCTTCTTTATATTCATCGCAAGGAACGATGGCGACGATCTTTTCCTCTTTGTCGAGGTTAAGGAAGTTTTGGGCGGGAACGCCTTTACCGATACGTCCGGAATCGGGAATTTGATATCCACGTAAGCGATAAACTTTACCCAAAGTGGAGAAGAAGAGGATGTCGGTATGGGTTTTGGTGTGCTTGAGCAACTTGACCGTGTCGCCAGCAGTCATCTTCATGCCGGTGATGCCACGTCCGCCACGATGTTGGGCGGAGAAGGTATTGTCATCGACACGCTTAATATAGCCGTTACGGGTTAAGGCGACGATGATTTGCTTCTGCGGGATGAGGTCTTCGTTTTCGATATCGGCAGCCGCGTCGGAGATTTCAGTCAAACGGGCATCGCCGAATTTGTTCTTGATAACGGTGAGCTCTTCCACCATGAGGTCGACGATATTGTCACGAGAGGAGAGCAAGCGGTTATATTCGGCGATATTGGCTTCGAGTTCGGCTTTCTCTTTGAGAAGTTTATCTTGCTCGATGCCTTGCAAGCGACGAAGGGTCATGGCCAAGATGGCGTCGCATTGTTCGGAAGAGAGTCCGAAACGTTCGTTTAAGCGGCCTTTGGATTCTTCGTCGTTCTTGGAATCGCGGATGATATGAATGACTTCATCGATGTTGTCGTGGGCCAAAATCAAACCTTCGACAATATGGAGACGATCGCTGTCTTTCTTTAAAAGGAAGGTGGTTCTGCGGGTTAAAACGCTGACCTGGAACTCAATATAGTCCTTAAGTAAGGCATCAATCGGAAGGATTTTCGGAGCCCCATCTTCAAGGCAAAGATTGATAATGCCGAAGTTGGTTTGAAGTTGGGTATGCTTAAGAAGGTTATTGGCAACGACTTCGGGAATGGTGTCTTTACGGATTTCGATAACGACACGGATTCCTTCTTTGTTGGATTCATCACGGACATCGGTGATACCATCGATGATCTTGTCGCGGACGAGTTGGGCGATGTTTTCGATCATCGCGGACTTATTGACCTGATAAGGAATCTCGGTGACGATGATGCGGGATTTGCCGTTCTCCATCTCTTCGATGTGATATTTGGAACGGATGGTGATAGAACCGGAACCGGTGGTATAAGCATCAAGGATGCCTTGGCGTCCTAAGATGATGCCGCCAGAGGGGAAGTCAGGCCCAAAGAGATAATTTTGCATAATCTCGACAGGGGTAAGTTCGGGGTTCTTTGCAACGGCGATGACGGCATCGATGGTCTCGGAAAGGTTATGTGGGGCCATGTTGGTAGCCATTCCAACGGCGATACCTTGGCTTCCGTTAACGATGAGGTTGGGGAAACGGGAAGGAAGGACTTCCGGTTCGATTTCGGTGCCGTCGTAGTTAGGAACGAAATCGACGGTGTCGCAGTCAATATCGCGAACCATCTCCAAGGAGAGGCGGTTCATCCTGGCTTCGGTATAACGCATAGCGGCTGCTTCGTCGCCATCGATTGAACCGAAGTTACCGTGTCCGTCAACTAAGGTATAACGGAGGGAGAAGGGTTGGGCCAAACGGACCAAGGTGCCATACAAAGCGGCATCGCCATGAGGGTGATATTTACCCATGACGTCACCAACGATACGGGCACATTTTTTATAGGGTTTATTCGGCTGCATGCCGGATTCGTTCATGCCGTAGATGATACGACGTTGAACCGGCTTGAAGCCGTCACGGACATCAGGGATGGCACGTGAAACGATAACCGACATCGAATAATCGAGGAAGGCGGTACGGACTTCGGCGGTTAAATCGCGGTCGATAAGGCCGGGGATGATTCCGCTGACGGCAGCATCATGACCGAACATGGCGTCTTCGGATTGGGCGCCTTCATGGTTGAATTTGGGGGTGAAACCTTCTTCTTCGACTTCTTCGTCTTTTTCTTCTTCGATTTCACCGTCTTGGATTTTCTTTTCTTCGTTTTCCATGGTGTGCCTCCTTCATTAGATGTCGAGGTTCTTAACGAACTTCGCGTTTTGGGTGATGTATTCACGACGCGGTGCAACCTCTTCGCCCATGAGGTCGGTGAAGACCTTTTCGGCATCGGCGGCATCTTCGACGGTGATACGGATCATCTTTCGGACCTTCGGGTCCATGGTGGTCTCCCAAAGCTGTTCTGCGTCCATTTCGCCCAAACCTTTGTAACGCTGGAAGGCGAAACCGGGTTTGAGGTTGAGTTCCTTGCGGAGCTTTTCGAGTTGGGCGTCATTGTAGGCGTAATAGGCGCTTCCTTTGTAATCGATCTTATAAAGGGGCGGTTGTGCGATATAGACATAGCCTCCATCAAGAAGAGGACGCATAAAGCGGTAGAAGAACGTTAGCAAAAGGATACGGATGTGGTCGCCGTCGACGTCAGCATCGGTCATGATGACGATTTTATGATAGCGAATCTTGGTGATATCGAAGTTCTCACGGATACCGGCGCCGATAGCGGTAATCATGTTGCCGATTTCGGCGTTAGCCCAGATACGTTCTTCACGGGCTTTTTCAACATTGAGGATCTTACCACGAAGCGGCAAGATGGCTTGGGTCTCACGGTCACGTCCGTTTTTAGCGGAGCCACCAGCGGAGTTACCCTCGACGATATAGAGCTCGCAAATCTCGGGGTCTTTGGAGGAGCAGTCGGCTAATTTGCCGGGCAAAGTCGTGATTTCGAGTGCGCTTTTGCGGATTTTTTCTCTTGCGACGCGGGCTGCATCACGAGCTTTGGAAGCAAGTTGGATTTTCTCGACGACGGCTTTCCCTTCGGCGGGATTTTCCATAAGGTATTGGTCTAAGCCCTCGGAAACGATGGCGTTAACGATCTTTCTAACTTCGGAGTTACCGAGTTTCGTTTTGGTCTGACCTTCGTATTGGGGGTTGGGGTGTTTGACGGAGACGATCGCGGTTAAGCCTTCGATGCAGTCTTCCTTGGTGAATTTCTCTTCGTCTTTAACGAGTTTTGCCTTGTGAGCGTAGTTATTTAGGATACGGGTAACGGCAAGGGTGAGACCTTCTTCGTGGGTTCCGCCTTCTTTGGTGGAAATGTTATTGCAGAAAGAATAGATGCCGTTTTGGCTATAGGAATCGGTCCATTGCAAAGCGATTTCGGCATAGATACGTTCGGTTGTCTCGCCGTCGGTCAAAGTGACTTCTTGGGCACCTTGGCAATAAATCGGACGGGGGTTAACGGGGATTTTGTTGGAGTCGATATAAGTGACATATTCACGGATACCGCCATCGTAACGGAAGGTTTCGGAGACGGGTGTTTCGCCACGTTCGTCGATTAAGGTAATGGAGATGCCGCCATTGAGGAAAGCCATCTGACGGAGATGGTTACGAATGGTTTCGTAGCTATAGACGGTGGTCTCGGTGAAGATGGTGGGATCGGGTTGGAAGGTGACGGTGGTTCCGCGTTCATCGGAATCGCCGATTCTTTGAAGGTGACCCGCGGGGTGTCCGCCATGTTCAAAGCGGAGGAAATATTTCCCGCCATCGCGGCAAACGGTGACGTCCATCCATTCGGAAAGGGCGTTGACGACGGAAGCGCCGACGCCATGGAGACCGCCGGAGACCTTATAGCCGCCATCGCCGCCGAACTTACCGCCGGCATGGAGAATGGTGAAGACGGTTTCAACGCCGGAGAGCCCGGTCTTGGCAACAACGTCGACAGGGACGCCACGGCCATCGTCTTTAACGGTGACGGAATCGCCTTTGTTAATGGTTACGGTGATGTTTTTGCAATACCCGGCAAGGGCTTCGTCAATTGAGTTGTCAACGATTTCCCAAACGAGGTGGTGTAAGCCAACCTCGGCGGTCGAGCCGATATACATACCAGGACGTTTCCTGACGGCTTCTAAGCCTTCTAGGACTTGAAGGTCGCTAGCGCCATAGTCTGCTTTGGCACGTTCTAGTTCCCTTTCGTTGCCGACATCTTGTTTTTTGTACTGAAAGCGATCTTCTTCTGCGATTTGATCGTTTACGGTCTTTTCTTCTTCTGCCATTCTAGTTCCTCCTATTGCTTCGATGGGCGGATATATCAATCACGGTGTCGCCGTGAAGAGTTGAATCGGTTGCCGTCAGGAAGGTTTGCCCGAGTTCATTAAGGAAGAGGAGCAATCTTTCCCGATGGTTGGCGTCAAGTTCGCTTGTGACGTCATCAAGCACGCATATGGGTTTGCGCCCCTGCTCTTCGATAAGGAAGTAAGGGCATAGCTTCAAGGCCAAGGCGGCAATGCGGTTTTCGCCTTGGGAGCCAAATTCGGAGATATCCTTACCATTAAGACGGAAGGTGAAGTCTTCGCGTTGGGGTCCGATGGAAGTGGATTTCTTGAGAATGTCGCCTTCGAGGGATTCCTCGTAGGCTCGTTTTGCATTCTCGCGGAAGTTCCCATCGTCTTTAACGAAGCTTCGATAGACGATTTTGGCTTTGGCTTGGTCTCCTCTTAATGCCCCGATGACGCGGGGAAGGACTTCGTTTAGCGAGGCGACATACATCGTACGGTAACGGACGATGGGCTCCGCCACTTCGATCAGTTGATCGGTAAGGGCGTCAAGGAGCATTTTGTCGTCGCTTCGTTTCTTTAAGGCGATGTTTCGCTCTTTCAGAATACGGTTGAAGCGGGAGATGAGGCGGAAGTAATCCTCGCTTTGTTTGGATAAGCCGATGTCAAGGAAGGCTCTGCGCTCGCTAGGACCGCCATAGAAGAGGGCGGCGTCGCCGGGGGCATAGACAATCACGTTGATGGCTTTCGAGAGTTCGGAGAGGCGTCTAAGCGGTTTTTCGTTAAGGAAGATGCGCTTGCCTTTCTTCCCGATTTCGATGCGAAGGGTTCGATGCATCGCCCCTTCTTGGATATCGGTCTCGATGACGGCGATTTCTTGTCCATAACGGATAAGGTTCTCGTCTTCGCTTGTTCGGAAGCTCCGGGCTAGCGAGAGGAAGTGAATCGCTTCGGCGAGGTTTGTCTTACCGCTTGCGTTTGGCCCTAGGATGAGGTTCCCCTTTGGTCCGAGATCCAGATCAAGACGTTCATAGCCACGAAAGTCGACCAATTTGATGTGGGTCAGGATCATGCCGTTATCCGATAGGTTTTGCCAAGGACCAATATCTCGTCGCCAGGACGGAGTTTGCGACCCCTTCTTTGGTCTTGCTCGCCGTTAATGTAAACGGGGGTTTCGGCCAAGAAAGATTTGGCCGCCCCGCCGCTATCGATGATGCGGGCGAGTTTGAGGAATTGCCCCAAGGCGATATATTCCCCGACGATTTTGATTTCCTTTGGTGAAGCCATAAAATAAAGCGGTTTTTCCGCAAAATAAGTTTACTACTATGTAGTAAAGAAAGATAGTGATTTCTTGCGATTTTTGAAACTTTTTATTCTAAAAAGGGTCTAGCAGGCGTTTAAACGCCCCTTGGAGACGTTTTCGAGGCTGGGGCAAGGTCTTCCCCGAGGGATAAAGAGCATTCGCGAGATAGACGAAAAAAGCGAGGTGCTAGCCTCGCTGTAGATTTCGCTTTTTCTTTTAGTAGGTGCGCATCGGGGTGATGAGTTCGATGGAGGTCGGATCCTTTGGGTTCTTGGCGACGAAAGGTTTCATCTCGGCTTGGAACTGGAGGATGACGTCTTCCGACTTCAGGGCACGGACGGCATCGATGACGAAGAGGGAATTGAAGGAGACGCTCAACCTTTCCCCGGTGTAGGAGAAGATGTGGAGATGCTCGGAAGCGCTGCCGGCGGATTCGGACTTGGCGGAGATTTCGACATCATCGCTTTGCATCGTTAATTTGACGACGAATTCCTTTTCGGCGGAGATGAGGGAAACGCGGCTCATCGCGGAGAGGAGTTCTTGGGCGTTGACTTCAAGATAGTAATTGAAGGTCTGCGGGATGATGGCCTTGGTGACGGGGTAATCGCCAGAAACTAGACGCGAAGCGACGACCGTATTGCCGAAAACGAAGAGGATGCGGTTTTCGCTGACGGAAAGGGTCAATCTCTCGTCGGGTCCAAATAGGCGGATAACATCGCTGGCGATCTTGGCTGGTATATTGCAGCGGAAGCGTTCTTCCGAATCGATGGCGAGGGTCTTTTGCGCCAAACGAGCCGAGTCGGTGGCGGTTGCGACGAGGCTACCGTTGCCCGCTTCAAGATTTAAAGCGGTCAAGACGGGGCGCTGCTCCTTGGTCGAGGCGGCAAAGGCGCTTTGTTCGACGAGGGTAATAAAGTCGGCGCAAGGGAGGTCAAGGGCAACGCCGGTTGGCTCGAGGTCGATATCGGGATATTCGTCGGCTTTGGCACAGTTGAGTTTGAAGGAAGAACGGCCATCGTCGATTTTGGCAATGGATTCGTCAATGACATCAAGGGAGATTTCGGTTCCTTCCATGCGTCTGACGACTTCGGTGAGGAGGTGAGCGTTAATAAGGGTGGCGCCATAACCTGGGGAACGGATGATTTCGCGTTCGCCAAGGCGGTAAGGGACGGTGGCCCTGATTGTCATATCGGCATTCGACCCGGTGATTTCAACACCACGTTCATTTAATTCCAATTTGAGGTTGGACATGATGGGATTTGGTGTTTTGGAGGCAATCGCATGACCGGCTGCCGAGATCGCTTTAAGGAATTGTTCTTTATCAACGGTAAGGCGCATATATTTAACTCCTTCTATTTCTTTAAATTATTTATTCATATTAATAAGGGGTGTGCGTAATGTGGATAACCCTGATTTTCGTTTGGGCTAAGTAATTGTATCACGGTGCCCCGCAAGTTGCATCCTTATTATATTAATAAGGGATTAACGATTTAGCTTGGCTTTTAGGTCCTTAACGGCCTTTTGCATATCGGGGTCGGTTTTGAGTGAGTTTTCCACTTTTTCGACACCGCGCATAACGGTGACGTGGTCTTTCCCGCCGAAGGTTTGACCGATTTTGGTGAAGGGGGTTCCAAGCAACGCCTTGTCTAGATACATGGCGATATGCCTTGCCATGGCGATTTGGGCAACCCTGATTTTGCCGGTGATTTGAGACGGGGTCAGGTTGTAATAATCGGCGACGACGGCGATGATACGGCTCTCGGTAAGTTTGCTCCCCGGTTCGGAGGAGACGTCTAACCCGGAAACCGCTTGGGCGGCGATTTCGGCGGTGATACGTCCCGAATGCTTCAAATCGATGGTGGTGAAGATAAGCTTATTTAACGCCCCTTCAAGTTCCCTGACGTTGCGAGAAAAACGCCTGGCAACAGTAGAAATAACCTCGGGATCAAAGTCATCGACGGACATTCCCGAAGCGACGATTTTTCTCCGCAAAATCTCTTCGGAAGTTTGCAAATCCGGCTTTTCTAGCGATAAAACCAAGCCTTGGGAGAACCTTGTTTTTAGCCTTTCGTCCATCCCGTCTAATAAATTTGGATGGGTGTCGGAAGTGATGACGATTTGCTTGTCTTTGGAAATCAAATCGGCGAAGACGACGAAGAACATCTCCATCGTCTTTTTGCCCCTGGTTAGAAGTTGGATATCGTCGACGAGGAAGACATCGACTTCGCTTTTGAACCAACGGCTCATCGTCTGGTTTTCTTTATAGCCGGTCGCGAATTTGATGTATTCGTCAACGAATTCGGCGGCGGAGACGCATAGGACTTTTAAAGAAGGCTTTTCGCTGACGATGGCGTTACCGATGGCATGAAGCAAATGGGTTTTGCCAAGCCCCGAATCGCTATATAGAAGCAAAGGGTTAAACATCTTTCCCGGGTTGCGGGCGATCATCAAGGCCGCTTGGTAGGCTTGGCGGTTAGAATCCCCGACGACGAAATTCTCAAACGATAATCTCGGATTTAGCTTGGCATCAGGGAAAAACGGTTGCTTTGTTTCGGCTTGGTCCTTGGCTTTATTTAGACCGGCTTGGTCAACGGAGGAAAAGGAAGGGGTGAAATCGGTGCCGGTTACTTCAAGCAAAGCTTGGGAGATGAGCTCTTGGTATTTGCTTTTTAAAATCATCGAGGCAATCGAAGTGGATGCGACGACATGAACGGTCTTTCCTTCGATGCGGTCGATGTAGGATTTGTCAAAGATGGATTCGTAGACTTTGGCGTCATTGACGCGGATACGACAACGATCTAGGACTAGGTCCCAGAGCTTTGTGATTTCGGATACGGTTTCACTCATAAACGGGTTCCTCGCGAGGAAAATTATAGCGAGAGGGCGTGCGTTTTCTATCAATTTTTCGTCACCTTTTAATTTATTCACATTTTCCACCTTGAAAAAGCCCGAAATCATCGCTTTTTGGAAAGTTATTCACTTTTGCACATTGTGGAAAAGTTGTGAAGAAAAACCGAACTCGTTCGATTTTGTGGAAAACCTAGGTTTGAAAGCCTTTTCAGCACGTCTGCATTTTCGAATAAAAATGTGATAGCGTCGGGTGTTTTTGGCGTTTTTCCCAAAAATGTGAGAAATCCATTCACTTGGTATGTGGAAAAATCAAAAATCATCACTTTCCTGCATGGGTGCGTGTAAATGTGGTTGCCTACGAGGGTGTTGCCCCCTATAATTACGCTTGCTAAAAGCAAAGGAGAACCTCGTTATGGCAAAAAAGACCTATCAACCTTCCAAGAAACAACACAGCAACCGTTGCGGATTCCGTGCCAGGATGGCCACCGCTTCCGGACGCAAAGTCTTAGCCGCAAGACGTGCTAAAGGCCGCGCTCGCATCGCCGACTAATTTTTTGGTGACGCCATGACAAAAGAAAGAACCGTTAAAAAACGTTCCGACTTCGACCGCGTCATCAATAAAGGCACCCGCATCCCGACTGCTTCTTACCGTATCTTTTTTCTCCCCAATGAAGTTGGGCATACCCGCTTTGGCATTGGGGTGGGGAAGAAAAACGGCAACGCCGTCGTCCGCAACCGTCTGAAACGGCAAGTCCGTGCGATGGTCGCTAAGCGCAATGACTATTCCCTTCCCTTGGATGTCATCATTCTGATTCGCCCTTCTTATTCATCTGAAAAATTCGACGAAAACGAAGCGGAATTACTCAATGCGTTACTCGAATTGAGGATTAACCACATTGAAAACTAGCAAACTCAAAAAAGCGATGGGATTCGCCGCAATCGGCCTCGGTGTCGTTTTGCTGACCTCCTGCACGGCGAATTTCTGCTCTCAGCAAGATTTTGCTTCCATCGCCTACCCCTACGATCAGGGCGTGACCGTCTATTTGAGCAAACAGGAGTTCGATGATCTTGCCTCCGGGGCCGTCGACCCCGACAACGGTTTCACTAAGGCCGTCATCCGACAAGAGATGGAATGGTCTGATGAAGCCGAATTTTATTATGGCCTCCCCCGTATTGCCGGGCAGGCTTATGAAGACAACGATCAAATCTACAAATACATCCCCTACATCCCTACCGCCATTGTCGAAAGCGAGGGGAGCGTCAACATCCAAGCGCAATATTTTGTGAATTTCACCTCTCACAAAACCGATGGTGTTCTCAGAAGCGTTATTACCTCGGCAAAGACTTCCAATTATCGTATCCCTTCCGTTTATTATTTCGGACTCGTCGATGATTTCGTCTTACGTGAGGCTACCGCCAAGGCTTTTGGCCGTTCTAGCTTTGAGGAAGTTGCATCCAGCGACATCGCCTCTATCAAAATCGGCTCCGAAGCTGATTTAGGCTCTTCCTGGACGGTCAACCCCTATACCATGTCCGACCCCACCACCGACGATATCGTTAATGGCAACGCCAAAGAAATCCCCGCCACCGGAGAAGGTGCCAAATCCATTCTCCGTCGTTATGGCTATTGGAAATTCGACGGCATTGACGCCGATGGCAAATCCAAAATGTGGGGCAACTACGATAAAGTCAACGAAGCCATTATGGGCATGACCGATACCGGTTTCGAACAACTCGGCACCTATCAAGTCCCGGGCAGCGACTTCATCAATTATTACAAAACCCAAGTCAATACCAAAGTCTCCAATATCCGTTCCTGCATCGCCACACGTGAAGGCTATTTCGGCCACTATGGCGCCGATGGTGACTGGCGTGTTGCCATGGAAGCCAAAGACTGGGGCTATGCCTGGAGCAAAGGCTTCCTCGAAGGTTTGCTTGTCTATCCCGTCTCTTGGTTACTCGATACCTTCGCTTATGGCATGGATCCGAGTTTATCCGGCATGGGACAGATTTGGGCCCTTGTCTTCGTCACTTTAATCGTCCGCGGATTATTGCTTTTGATTTCCTTCCGTTCGACGATGGACAACCAAAAGATGCAAAACATCCAGCCCGAAATTGCCAAACTCCAAGCCAAATACCCCAATTCCAACTCCAACCCGACCGAACGTCAGCGTCTAAGCCAAGAACAGATGGCTTTATATCGCCGCAACGGCATTCACCCGATGCGCCAGATGCTATTGCTCATCGTTCAATTCCCGGTCTTCATCTGCGTGTGGTCAGGGTTACAAGGCGCTTCGACGCTAGCGACCGGCGAAGTTCTCAATATGAGGCTTTCCGATACCATCCAATCTATTTTGTTTAATACAAAAGGACTCCCCGCCAATACATATGGCTGGTGGACTGCCTTAGTGTTATTCATCCTTATGGCCATCGTTCAGATCTTCGCGATGATTCTCCCCCGCATCATTGCCAAGGCGAACCAAAAGAAGCTTGGCGGCAAATTAACCGCCAATCCCGCCCAAGACCAGCAAGGCAGAACCATGAAATGGGTCTCCTACGGTATGATGATCTTCACTATCATCATGGGCTTCTTGCTTCCCTCGGCCATGGGTGTCTACTGGTTGATCGGTGGTTTGATCTCCATTGCCCAAACCCTTATCACCCAAATCGTCCTTAAAAAAGCCAAGAAAAGGAAAAAATAACCATGAAAACTTTCACTGCGAAAACCGTTGATGATGCCGTCAAGGCCGCCATGGCCGAACTCGGTGTCGACGAAGCCCATCTCATCTTCGAGGTGACGGAAGAGAAAAAAGGCGTCTTCAAAAAGAGCGTGACCATCGCCGTCTATGACAAAGAAGACGCTAAGGAATATGCGCAAGAATATATTCGCAAATCCCTTCTCGCCTTAGGCGTTTCCGCCTCCACTGAGTGCGTTGAAGAAGACGATATCTTCAAGATCACCATCGATTCCGACCGCAACCCCGTCATCATCGGCAAATCGGGCAAAACCTTGCAAGCCCTCAACGAATTGACCAAATTAGCCGTCAGCAATAAGTTCCGTCATCGTTATCGCATCCTCCTTGATGTCGGCGGATATAAAGAAGATAAATATGACCGCATTGCCCGCATCGCCAAACGGTGCGCCAATCAGGTCTTACGTAATCACTTCACCGTCGACCTCGATCCGATGTCCCCCGATGAAAGAAGGGTCGTCCACAACACCCTTTCCGGATGGGAACACATCAAAACCGAGTCTTCCGGGGAAGGGGCAAACCGCGCCGTCTCCATCATCTACGTCGAATAGAATCAACCACCTTCGGGTGGTTTTCTTTCGCTTTGAAGGAATTACCTTTATAATCTCATCGTGTTTCCGATTATCGCCCTCGCCACTCCACCATTTACTTCCGCTCTCGCTCTTATCCGCTTAAGCGGCGACGAGGTGATTTTGATGTTAGAAAGGGCGTTAGGGAAAAAGATAGACCACCGAGGCAAACGGCAAATCATCCATGGGACCATTTCCTATCAAGGCAAAGATATCGATGACGTGATGGCTTTTATTTATCCCGCCCCACATACCGTCACAGGTGAGGATATGGTGGAGATTTCTTGCCATGGCTCAATGGTTATCGCAAATGAAATCATCGCCGCATTCTTAGGCTTAGGATGCCGTTATGCCACGAATGGGGAATTCTCCTCACGGGCTTTCTATAATGGCAAAATCGACCTCATCCAAGCCGAGGCGATCAACGATATGATTAATGCCACCACGGTCGAATCGAAAAACGTGGCCTTATTATCTTTAGAAGGGAAAACGAGCAAAATCGTGCTTCCTTTAAAACAAGGTATCGCCGATATTTTGGCCCTTTTAGAAGTGGGTATCGATTATCCCGAATATGACGAAGAAGAATCGATCACCCACGACTTGTTGATTGAAAAAGCGACCTTATTAAGAGAAAGCATCGCCGAGATGATTGCCTCTGGGCAAAAAGGGAAAATCGTCCGTCATGGCTTAGATGTGGCAATCGTTGGCGAGCCTAACGTCGGTAAATCGTCTTTATTAAATGCCTTATTAGAAGAAGACAAGGCCATCGTGTCGCCAATCCCTGGCACCACCAGAGATATCGTTGAAGGAAGCGTGTCCTTAAAAGGGATTCCCCTTCGTTTCCTTGATACGGCTGGAATCCATCAAACCGAGGATGTCGTTGAAAAGATCGGGGTTGACCGTTCTTATCAATCCATCGAAAAAGCCGACCTTGTGATTCTTGTTTATGATGGGACTGACCCCGTCGTCGATCCCGAATTGGAGAATCTTGTTAAAGGAAAAAAGACAATTCGCGTATATAACAAAGCCGATTTAAGCAAAGAAAAAGAAGATGAAAAACTTTACATCTCCGCGATAAATGGGGAAATCGAACCTCTTAAAGAAGAGATATTCAAAGTTTTATCAATCGATGAAAAAACATACCATACCCCTTCTTTATCCAATGAGCGTGAACTCGGTTTGCTACGGCAAATCGACGGGGATTTAGAGCAAGCGATTAACGAAGCCAAGAACAAAGCCGGTTTTGATGTTCTTTCGCTATACTTACAAAAGGCGTATCGCGAAGTACGTGAACTTCTCGGGGAAGAAGCGAGCCAAGATTTAAGCGATGAGATCTTCTCTCGTTTCTGCGTAGGTAAATAAGATGAATCTATTTGATTCCCATTGCCATTTGAACGATGAAGCTTTCGGCGAAGATATCGCCGAAGTCCTCGCTAGGGCCAAAACGGCCGGATTAACCCGTATCCTTTGCCTTGGCTATGATATTCCATCTTCGAAAAAAGCGATTGAGCTCGCTTCTAAATATGACATCGTCTATGCCGCGGTTGGTTTTCATCCGGAAAACCTCGAAGGATATACTTTGGAAGATATTCGGGAAATCGAAAAACTCGCCCATAGCCCCAAAGTCATTGCCATCGGCGAAGTGGGACTTGATTATCATTACGAGAAAAAAGAAGAGACAGGTGAAAAGCAAAAAGCCTTCTTAATTGCCCAAATCGAACTCGCCAATCGCTTACATTTACCTTTATCCATACATGCGCGAGACGCCTCTGAAGACATGTATGAAGTCTTATCCGCCAGCCCTCCTCGATTTGGGGCGGTCTTGCATTGCTATTCGGGTTCGGTTGAAATGATGAAGCGGTTCGCTAAATTGGATTTATATTTTGGTTTCGATGGTCCAATTACTTATAAAAACGCGGTCGTGCCTAAAGAATGCGTGGCGGCTTGCCCAAGCGATCGCCTACTAATCGAAACCGACTCCCCCTACCTCTCTCCCGTTCCGTTAAGAGGAAAAAGAAACGAACCGGCGAACGTCGTTCATATCTTTGATATGGCAAGAGCCCTTCGTGGCATAGAAACGGAAGAGATGGAAAAACAACTCAACGAAAACTTTGAAAGATTGTTCCACGTGAAATGAATACTAAAACTCCCTATGACGCCGTAATTGTGGTCGAAGGCACCTCCGACATGGCTTTATTGAGCTCTTTTTTGGATTGTGACATTGTCATCACCAACGGTTCAGATGTTCCACGTGAAACAATCGATTATCTTAAAACCCTTTCTTCGACCCGTCAAATCGTCGTCCTCACCGACCCCGATTCCCCGGGGAAAAGAATTAGGGATATCTTAGATGAGAATATCCCTGGTTTATATCACGCCTATATCCCAAAAGAAAAATGCATCAAGCATCATAAAGTCGGCATTGCCGAAAGCTCCAAGGACGATATTTTGGAGGCTTTATCGCATCTTCAACCACCTGTTTCTAAAGAAAGAGGCAATCTCACCTATGCGGATTTATTTGAACTAGGGCTAGTTGGGGCGCATAATTCTTCCTACCTAAGGGAAGAACTTGGGAAAAAGCTCCATCTTGGTCAATGTAACGCGAAAACCATCCTCAAACGTCTTAACGCCTTAAACCTTAGCAAAGAAAACATTCGGGAAACCATTTATGGATGAAGCTGCCTATTTCGAAAATATCGCTTCCTATAAACTTCTAGCCAAAAAAGAAGTCGGCCAGAATTTTCTTGTCGATTCGCGTGTTGCGGGTTCTATCGTCGCTTCATTAGAAGCAAAAGAAGGCGAGAAGGTATTGGAAATCGGCTGCGGAACAGGGGCTTTGACCTATTTCCTTGAGCAATCTAAAGCTAGTGTCGATGCGATTGATATCGACGAGGCAATGCTAGCTAAAACGGGTAACGATTTCGCTTCATCTGACCATCTTAAGGTTTTTTATGGCAATGCCTGCGATTACGATTATTCGTCTTATCAAAAGATCGTTGGCAATCTTCCCTATTACATCACTTCGTTAATTTTAGAGAAGGTTCTTTTGGGCGCGAAAAAAGCATCACGCCTTGTCTTTATGGTCCAAAAAGAAGCGGGTGAACGCATTTTGGCTAAGCCAAGCACGAAAGATTATGGACCTTTGAATATCTTGCTTGATCTGCTTTATCAAAAGAAAAAGATCCTAACCGTGTCACGGAATAGCTTTGTGCCTGCTCCCCATGTTGAATCCTGCGTCTATCAATTTGACCGCAAGGAAACACCTATCCCCTATGGCGAAAAAGTCTACCGCTTGGCTTTGGAGATGTTTAAGTTCCGCCGCAAAACGATTTATAACAACCTTAAAACCTATTTGGGGGATGGCGAGATTGCCAAAGCCATTCTTAGCGAGGTTCACCTAAACGAAAACCTTCGTCCCGAGAATCTTTCGCCTAGCCAATATGAATCCTTGTTTCAATCCGTTTCAAAACGGAAAGGAGAGTGAATATGCTCTGTAAATCCTACGCAAAAATCAATTTATCTTTGCAAAACAAAGGAAAAAGGGAAGATGGATATCATGAATTAGACATGATTAATCTTCCGCTAGAACTTCACGATGTCGTGGAATTTGATTATTCGCCCCTTTACCGCGAAACTTATATCACCTGCGATGATGTCGGTCTTCTTGGAACCCATTCGAATATTTGCAAAAAAGCCGTCGATGCGATGCGCAAGGATCACCCCTTCAAAGAGCATTTCACAATCCACATCCATAAAGAAATCCCCTTTGCCGCCGGGCTTGGAGGCGGAAGTTCAAACGCGGCCGTCACCTTATTGTTTTTAAATAAATTCTGCAAACTCAATCTTCCTTTGGATGAGCTATGTCGCATCGGTGCCACAATTGGCTCCGATGTGCCTTATTTCTTAACCAATAAACCCGCCCGTGTGAGAGGTTTAGGGGAAATCGTAACCCCCATCTCGGCCCCGATTTCATACCATTGCTTGCTGATTAAGCCAGAACAAGGCTTATCCACAAGCGACGTTTATGCCATCTGCGATAAATTCGAGCATGTCGGTATCGATAACGATAAAGTCGAATTAGGCATCCGTAACGAAGACGAAGAATTGATTTCGAAAAGCATGGGCAATGATTTACTCCGTCCGGCGAACTCTTTATGCCCCGAAGTTGGCTCTATTTTGTCTTCTCTTCAACTGATGGGTTTCCCCATTTCCGGGATGTCTGGATCAGGATCAACCGTGTTCGCTTTATCCACAGACGCTAAAAAGATTAAAGAAGCCGCGTTAAAATATGAAAAGAAGGGGTATGAAGTCATTGTGACAAAGACCCATACATCTAGATGAAATTCCCGAAAACCCCATTTAAAATCCTAGGTGAAGAATCGGCTCGTTTTACGCGTTCCCGTCGTCCTAAGAAAATCGCCGATACGGTTTTGGTTAAGCAATATAACATCAATGAAAAATGGATGAAGCGAGGCGTGATTTTAATCGACCCCACCACGATTTATATCGGACCTGATGTCGTTTTAGAAAAAGGAACCATCATCGAACCGGGATGCTATCTTTATGGAAAGACGCACATTGGTCCGAATAACCATATCGGCCCTTCTTCTTATTTGGAAAACGTCATCGTTGGGGAAGATAACGAAATCGCCTTTTCCCACCTTGTCGACACCGTCGTTGGTAACCATAATCAAATCGGCCCCTATTTTAGAAGCCGGGGGAATACGAAAATCGGTAACGATACCAAAGTCGGGAATTTCGTCGAATTTAAGAACGTCGAATTTGGCGACGGTTCTAAATCCGCCCACTTAACTTATTTGGGGGATGCCGATATCGGCGAAAACGTAAATGTCGGTTGCGGTGTCATCACCGCCAATTACGATGGCAAGGAAAAACATCATACCAAAATCGGAAACGATGCCTTTGTTGGTTCCAATTCAACCTTAATCGCTCCGGTTGAAGTCGGCGCAAACGCCCTTGTCGCCGCCGGGTCTACCATTAATGAAGACGTTCCTGCAAATGCCTTAGGCATTGCAAGAGAAAGGCAAACCAATAAGGAAGGTTACCGTAAACCCCTAGCAACCAAAGAAGCTACGCCCGAAGAAATCCAAGAAAATAAAATGGAAGAAATTCCGCAGAAACCCCAAGAAAATAGCGAAGACGAGGCTGAATAATCCTCGTTTTCTTTTTTATTTGCGACAAAAAAGCAGCGATCCGAAGACCGCTGCTTAATGGTTAAACCGTTAAGGGTTTATTTTTTGGCTTCTTTTTCTCTTTCGTGGATGATGTTGGCCTGAGCCGCGGCAAGGCGGGCAAGCGGGACACGGAAGGGAGAGCAGGAGACGTAGTCGAGACCGACTTTGTCATAGAACATGATCGAAGCGGGATCGCCACCGGTTTCACCGCAGACACCGACAACTAAGTTCGGGTTGGTCGCACGGCCTCTTTCGAAGGCAATCTTGACCAATTCGCCGACACCTTCTTTATTGAAATAGTACAGCGTCCCCTTCTTGCCGACCTTCTTCTT
>CAJOML010000008.1 GCA_905235705.1 uncultured Bacilli bacterium
ACCATTCTTTGGTGAGTGGGGTCAAAAGGATTATAGGTAATTCCTTTATGCCCGGTCGTTCCACTTCCCCCCATCGCCAGTTCGTCTAAAGTCGTTTTTCCAAGCAAAATGGCTTTCTTTTCTTTTAGTTTTGCAATGATTGTCGCGTCAAAAGGAGGAATATATCCGTTTAAGATATTGCTTGAGGCGGTTGTTTCGATTCCTTTTGTCGAGATGTTATCTTTGGCTAAATAAGGGATTCCCCAAAGAAAATTTTCTTTCTCGACTTCTTTCAAAGAAGAGGCAAACTCCAATGCCCCTTCTTCATCTAAAGCCTCGAAACAATTGTCCTTATTTGCCTTAATCCGAGAAAAAGCTTCTTTGACTAAATCTAGGGGGGTGGTTTTCCCTTCTACATAGGCTTGATGAATGGCTGAAATCGAGCAATCTAGATATGACATATCAGCCAACCACCTTCGGAATTTTGATTTGATGGTCTTTCACCGAGCCGGCATTGGATAAAGCCTCGGCGCGGCTAAGGGGAAGAACGGGTTCATCTTCGCGAAGATAGGAATTTTCGCAAGAAAAAGGAAAAGTCATCGGAGAATAATCTCCAAGTCCTTCAACGCTGTCTAAAATCTCCTTTTGGTTCATTAAAGAGGAAAATTCGGCAAGCAACGTTTTATATTGGTCTTCGCTCATTTCGAATAGAAGACGATTCGCTGCGTCGTGAAGAACTTCCAAGGTGACTTCTTTCATGCTTCTAAATTAGCCCCTTAAATTTGAAAGATGGGTCAGCAATTCTTCCTCATCCATGATTTTGATGCCAAGGGCCTGGGCTTTATCTAATTTTGAGCCGGCTTCGGCTCCGGCGATGACGCAGTCGGTTTTCTTTGAAACGGAGCCAGATACCTTTGCCCCGATACCTTCTAGGATTTCGGTGAGTTCGCTTCTGCCATAACGGCTTAAGGTCCCGGTTAAGACAACCGTCTTCCCATAGAAATAGGAAGAAGTGTCAATCGTATCGGTGCCTAGATAAGTGAAATTCACCCCCTGGGCGCGAAGGCGCTCAATTAACTCTTTGTGGTGGTCGTCTGCAAAATAAGAAGCGATGTTTCTAGCCATGATCTCACCGATATCATCGATTTTGACCAATTCCTCGACAGGGGTCGCGGCTAAATCGTCTAATGTTTTGAAGCGGCGTGCCAAAGTCTTGGCCGTCTTTAATCCGATTTCTTTAATACCTAAGCCAAAGATAAGTTTTTCTAAGGAACGTGTCTTTGAATTTTCGATTGAGGTCAATAAATTGGAAATGGCCTTATCGCCCCAACCATCGAGTTCTTGGATACGGGCGGCATGGTTATATAATTCATACACGTCCGGAATATCTTTGATAAAGCCTTCGCCAAAGAGTTCTTCCACCACTTTATCGCCCATCCCTTCGATATCCATGGCATCGCGGGAGCCATAATGGATGATGGCTTCGATTTTGCGGGAAGGGCAATCGCGGTTAAGGCAATAATGGAGGCCTTGGACTTTGGTTAATTCATGGCCGCATTCGGGGCAAGTCTCAGACATGATGAAAGGAACTTCGCTGCCGTCGCGTTTTTCTTTCACCGGACGCACCACTTCGGGGATGACGTCGGCCGCTTTCCTTAAGACAACCGTATCACCGATCATTAATCCTTTTTCACGGATGAAGTCCTCGTTATTTAAGGTTGCCCTTTGAACCAAAGACCCTTGGACGCGGACTGGTTCTAAGACGGCATTAGGGGTGATTCTTCCGGTCCGTCCAACGGTAAGGAAGATGTCTTTTAGTTTGGTCGTGACTTCTAGAGGCGGGAATTTATAGGCGATTGCCCATTTCGGGGTTTTCGCCGTATAGCCCAAAATATCATAGGAATCGATATCGTCGACTTTGAAAACCAAGCCATCGATATCATAGGGGAGGGATTCTCTTTTTTCGGTATATTCTTTGATGTAGGCAAGGACTTCTTCCACCCCATGAAGGACACGCCTTTCATGGTTTGTGCGGAAACCTAGTTCATCAAGGTAATCCAACGACTCGCTATGGATATGTTCGCCGATTTCCCTAGCGTTAACTAGGTAATACCAGAAGCCTTCTAATCCGCGTTTGGCGGCGATAGAGGAATCAAGTTGCCTGACGCTACCGGCGGCGGCGTTACGGGCATTGGCGAATAGGGGTTCGCCTTTTTCTTCCCTTTCGCGGTTAAGCTTAGCAAGGGAGGCTTTCGGCATATATACTTCGCCACGGACTTCGAAAGGACGGGTCTCTTTGACTTTGAGTGGGATGGAATGGATGGTGATGATATTGGAGGTGACATCTTCCCCGACGTTCCCATCGCCACGGGTGACGCAATGTTGGAGGACCCCTTCGTTATAAAGGAGGGAAATGCCAAGTCCATCGATTTTGACTTCGCCCATATATGTGACTTCGGATTTATGCAAAGCCATGCGGATTTTGCGGTCAAAATCGCGAATATCTTCCTCGTTAAAGGCGTTGCCGAGGGAGAGCATCAATCGCCGATGGGGGATTTTCTCAAACGAATCCAAGACAGCCCCGCCGACACGTTGGGAGGGGGAAGTCTTATATCTAAATTCGGGATATTCGTTTTCTAAAAGGATGAGCTCGGCCATGACACGGTCATATTCGGCATCTTCAACCGAGGGGTTATCCAAAACATAATATTCGTAATTCCAACGATCGAGTTTTTCGCTTAATTCCTCAATCCGCTTTTTGGCTGCTTCTTTTTCCATGATTAGGCCTGGGCTCCTTTCTTTAATTTACGGTGAATCTTCGGATGGGTGGAGAGCATCGTGCGCCTAGACCCATCATCGAATTTGACGATGAAGATGTTGTTATCAAGAACGGCGACAACCACCCCATCGCCAAAGGCATCATGACTAACGAGGTCACCGATTTTCCAATCTTTGATACCATTATCCTGCGGCTGGGGCTTAGGGGCTTCTTTGGGTTTGCTTGCAAAAGGATCGATATGATCGCCATCGCCAAAGAATTCATCGTCGAAATTCCGTCTTCCAAAGCCAACCCGGTTATTCTCTTTTTTGCTGAAATGGGACGCCCCTCCATAAGAGGAATATAAAGATTCCTTAGGGAAGGAGAACCCGGCTTCGCTGAAAAACTGGGAAGGGAGATTACGGGTGCTTGTCACATAAGAATAGGAAGTATTGCAAGTTAAGGTCAGACGCTTCCTTGCCCTTGTAAAGGCAACATAGGCGAGACGTCTTTCTTCTTCTAAGCCATCCCTTCCTTCTTCGGCAAGAGAACGCATCGAGGGGAAGGCGCCTGAATTCATACCCATGACGAAGACGTTATCGAATTCAAGACCTTTTGCCGTATGGATGGTCATTAGGGTCACGTGATTCCCGGTGGTGACATCATCTTGGGAAGTTAATAAAGCGATGTTTTGAAGATATTCATCGACACCTGATTCGGGGTTTTTCGAAATAAAGGCGTTGATGTCATCGAATAAGGCATTGACGTTGCCGCCGCGATCTTCATCCACCGCTTCGTCTTCGGCGATATAAGAGTAATAACCGATGTCGGTAATGAAGTCTTTTAAGACGGAGCCAAAGGTTTCAAGTTTTGTCTCTAACCTGATTTTGGTTGCCTCCATTTTATTCACGAGGTCGCTAAATTCCTTAATGGCGCGTTTAGGGAGATCGGAATCATGGCCCTTGGCTAAGGCAGAAGCATATTCATAATAAGAAAGCCCTTCGTGCCTGGCTTCTTCTTGGAAAAGGGCGAAGGAAGATTGCCCAATCCCACGTTTAGGAACGTTATAGATGCGGGCGAAGGAAATATCTTCCTTGGGATTCAGGAAAACGCGGAAATAAGCAAGGACGTCTTTGACTTCACGTCTTTCGTAGAATCGTAAGCCACCATAAATCCGATATGGGATGGCGCTAGTGGCAAAGGCGGCTTCTAAAGGACGGGTCAAATAGGAGGAACGATATAAAACCGCAATTTCTTTGAAATCGGGTGGGAAAGATTTCGAAGCCAGATTAATAATCTCATCGGCGATGAACTTAGCTTCTTCCTCAGGGGTGTCAAATTTCTTGCAGGTAACTGGCTCGCCATCGCCTTCTTGGGTATAAAGATTTTTGGGGACACGCTTCTTATTGAAAGAGATCAAGCGGTTCGCCCCGTTAAGGATATTCGCGGTAGAACGGTAATTACGGTCCAACACGATATCGATGTAATCGGGATATTCTTCGGGAAAATTAAGAATCAACCTTTGATTGGCCCCACGCCAGGTATAGATGGTTTGGTCTGGGTCGCCGACAACATAAATATAGGTATCGGGGGTCGATAATAATTTCATCAAACGATATTGCACGTCATTGGTATCTTGGAATTCATCAACCAAAATATGCCGATAACGGAATGCCCATTTACGTCTGACTTCGGGGAAATTTTCTAAGATTTGAAGGGAAAACAGCAACAGGTCATCGAAATCAAGGCAAAGCATGGCCTGCTTTCTTTCTTCATAACGTTGATAAAAATGGAGGCATTCCTTCTCCCCGTCGAAAGAATGATGGGAAATGACGATATCTTCAGGATAGACGCCAAGGGATTTTTTGCCGGAGATATAATGAAGGGCGCTTTTGACGAGGGGGTCGCTTTTCTTATAGCCTTCGCTTTCGGCGATTTCTTTGATGAGCTTTTCCTGATCGTCATCGTCGATGATGGTGAAAGAGGCGGGATAACCAAGATTGTGGATTTCCATCCTCAAGAAGCGGTTGCAAAAAGAATGGAATGTCGAAACAAGCAAAGAAAAAGCGGCAGAGGGGACAAGCTTAGCTACCCTTTCTTTCATTTCGGTCGCGGCTTTATTGGTAAAAGTCATGGCCAAAATAGAGCGAGGATCGACACCCATCTCTTCAATCAGATAAGCAATGCGGTAAGTCAAAACGCGCGTTTTTCCACTCCCGGCGCCGGCGATAATACGCACATGCTGAGCCCTCGTGGAGACGGCTTCGAATTGACGTTCATTTAGTAAATTTTGGTAATCGGTTTTCATGTCTAAGGTATTTTACTCAACTTATCCTCCCTTATAAATAAGGAGGATGAGTTTTTCGTCTAGAAGTCCCTAAATAGGGACACATAGTTCTAACACGGAAAACTCTTTGACGAATAAATCCAAGCCACCATAAATGGGATGAAAACGGCGATGCGGAAAGTTATAATTTCTCAAGATTCATCAATATCGAAAATAGAGATGGCCAAGAAGAATTATTTTAGACAAAGGAATACGCCGGTAGAGAACCTCACCTTCATCGCCATGATGGTGGCTTTCGATGCGATTTTGTCTTTATTCTCGGCTTTGCTACCTTTTGCCGCGATCTTCGTGATGCTACTAGTCCCTTTAACGAGCGCCTTTGTCGCTTCTTATTGCCGGCTCAGATTCATCCCCGTCTATGTCATTTCCGCTTTGGGGATATGCTTAGCCGTTTCGGCTTGGAATATTACTAACACCGTCTTTTATATCTTCCCCTCCGTCTTAACGGGGGTCTTATATGGAGAACTGAAGAAGAGACAGGTCCCCTACTCCATAAATATCTTTATCTCCTCTTTGTTATCTTTAGGCCTTTTTTATCTTTCGCTCCTCTTCCTTAAAGCCGTGACCGGAGTCGATATGGTGGTTTTCTTGCTGACATTAATCCGCAAACAAGATTCCTCCACCGCCCCTGAGATATTCCCCTTGTTTGCCTTTGCTTATTCCTTGGCCCAGATGGCCATCGTCCACATCTTCTTACAAAGCGAATTCGCCCATCTTGGGAATGTGGAGATCAACGAAAAGAACGTCTCCAAATGGTATTACCTGCCCTCTTTTACTTTCCTCGGAGGTGCGATTGGATGTGCCTTTATCTCCGCAAAAGCGGCATATTTACTTCTTGGTTTAGGCATTTATTGGGCACTTTATTGCCTTTATGATATCGCCCTTAAGAAAAAACCTTTACCTTGGATTATCCTAGGAATCCTTGTCTTCGTCGGATGGCTTGGGTTTGCCGCTTTATATTCGGGTTTGCCTGCTGGAAACGGTCTTTCTCTCCTTGCTTTGCCGCTTCTAAGTATCCCTATCACGCATTTTCTCAACCAAGTATTGTTGAGAAAGAAAGGAAACGACTCTACAATTAAGCCATGAAAGCGTTGAAGAACTTCGGTTTAGGCTTGGTTTGGGTCTTCTTGATCCCTTTTATCGCCGTCGCCGTCGTGGTCGTCGGGCTTTTCGGCATCATCAATTTCTTCGTCCAGTTCGTCATCATGATCATCAACTTCTTCCGTGGCAAGAAATTGTTCCCGATGTTCGATGAAGACGAGGAAGCTTACGAGATTCTTCAAAAAGCCATCGATCGGAAAAAAGGCGAACAATCAAATCAGCCTCAAGCCCCGGCCCCTCAACAAGTTTTCGTCCAACAAAATTTCTATACTAACGCCCCAAGCCCAAACCAAGGCCAAGGGCTTCCTAACGCCGCCCAAAACCCATTTATCCAGGCTAACCCGCAGCAAAACCCATATGGGAATATTCCTGGTGGATATCAAAATCTCCCCAATCAGCCTTATGGGCAAATCCCAAATTCCAATCCTCAGATGATTTCTCCAACCATCGACGTCAAGGGGCAAGACCAAGAAATGCCCGAACTTGCCAAACTCCCCCAATATAACCCCGAGGAGGATAAAAAATGATCCTGCCTCTCCTCTTGAATTTCTCTCTTTCGGAAACCGACCAGAAGGCTTTAATCATCCTTCTCATCCTTTTAATCATCGCCCTTCTTATTCTTGGCTTAATCGGTATGGCGGTAAGATTCAGCATGATGTATCAAGCTAGACGTGCCGATACGATGATGCATGATGTCGCGATCACCCACGTCGTCGATAACCCCAAGTCCTTCCGCCGCTTTGGATGGAAGAAAAACAACCGTGCCTTATATCGCGATTCCTTGATTCCCTTCCTTATCATCTTAACCGCCTTCTTGACATGGCTT
Source organism: uncultured Bacilli bacterium (assembly GCA_905235705.1). Classification (GTDB taxonomy): domain Bacteria; phylum Bacillota_I; class Bacilli_A; order RFN20; family CAG-826; genus Alloenteromonas. The sequence continues at coordinate 7,012 of CAJOML010000008.1, forward strand.
ATTTCGAATCTTTTCACCTCTAATTGGGGCGTCAATATTTGGGATGAGTTCTCCGACTTATTCATTCACGTCAAATGGGATAACGCCGATTATCCAGTCGATGACCCCTTATGGGTGAAAGTCTTTGGCATGAACGTTTTGGCAAGGTGGCCTGAATCCGATCCCGCTTTCCCCCGTTTCATCGTTAACCACATCCCCTCTTATTTAGTCGCCATCATCACCATCGTCGCGGCGATTTATTATGCCGTGATTTGCCAGGCCTATATCTCACGCGCCTTCATGATTTGGCGTAGAAGCAATTCGGTCTATGAAAAAAGTCTTGCCGGATTTAAGGCCGCACAAGACATTGAGATCACTCCCGATCACCCTTTACCCCCGTCGGACTAAAGTGGTTTCTTCTTTTAAGCCAACTGGGCAAGTGTCCCCGCAGTTGGATTTTTTATTTTTTCCCGAAGAACACGAGGCCAATGCAAGCAAGGAAGCTGCAATGAGAAGGGAAATGCAGGCTTTTTTCTTCATTTTAATCTAAATAATCTTTGGCAAGGGACCATCCCCCAACAAAGATTCCTCCGAATAATTGCATCTCGATTAGACCGAGCAAGAAACGAAGCCACGCGTTTAAATTGCCGACTTTAGGATCGCCAATGCCATGGGCCAGGGTGCGGATATCTAAAACTAAGTCGATGAGAATATATAAACCTAAGGCAATCGCCCCGATGGAAGCCCACCGTAGCAATGGCCCATGTCCTCTAACATAGGAAATGCCGCCGATTCCGACCAGGACCAAGAAAACCATGGCGATGGGGATAAAAATCAAATGGATGATTTCGGTTGGCTTGCTTAAATCCGCCTCGACATAACTTGGCGCCGCCAAAGTCAAAACAAATTCAATGAAAAGCATCATCGCGGAGACGAATAGCAACGCCGCTCCCACAAGCATCATGATGCGTCCGCGTCTGATCTTGTTGGTAACGGGGGCATCGGCAACGACCAATACTTCTTCTTCGTTCACGGTCTGCCTCCTAACGAGATTTCAATAAATTCCCAAATTAATAGCCCAACAAGAACCAAACTTAAAACCAGGAGCAAGAAGAAAACCCTTTTGGAGGCAATGGCTTTACGCCTAACTTCCTTTTGGTCGATTTCAGGCGTTTCTTCCTGATTAATTGGTTCCATGAAGTTGGGATTATATTCCATATCAGAACCTCAAAGAGCCAGAAGTCCGCGGATAGGGTTCGGTGTCGCGGATATTGTTCACGCCGGTGATATACATGAGCAAGCGGTCAAAGCCAATGCCGAAACCCGAATGGGTGCATCCGCCCCACTTACGGAGGTTAAGATACCATTCAAGTCCTTCTTCGTTGCCTTGTTTACGCATCTTCTGTTGGAGGATTTCGTAACGTTCCTCACGTTGGCTGCCGCCGATGATTTCGCCTTCCCCAGGGACAAGGCAATCGCATGCGGCGACGGTTTTGCCGTCATCGTTTTCACGCATATAGAAAGCCTTGATATCCTTTGGATAGTTATAAAGGAAGACAGGTCCTTTGACGATGGTTTCGGTGATGAAACGCTCATGCTCGGATTGAAGATCCATGCCCCACTCAATCTTGTTGAATTCGAACTTATGACCTTCGGCCACGGCTTTTTGTAAATATTCGATTGCCTCGGTATAAGGCATTTTGGCGAAGGGCGTGTCTAAGACTTTATGGAGTTTATCAAGTAGTCCAGGGGCGATCATCGAATCGAAGAAAGCCATCTCATCGGGGCATTTTTCCAAAACATAGGCGATACAGAATTTAATCGTCTCTTCCATAAGTTCCATATCGTCATCTAAATCGGCAAAGGCGATTTCGGGTTCGACCATCCAGAACTCAGAAGCGTGACGCGGGGTGTTGGATTTTTCAGCCCTGAATGTCGGGCCAAAGGTATAGACATCGCGGAAAGCGAGGGCAAAAGGTTCGACGTGAAGCTGACCGGAAACGGTCAATGAGGATTTTCTGCCATAGAAATCGGTCTCGGAAGGTTTGCCATTATCATCTAAAGTCGTGATGGTAAAGGTTTGGCCCGCCCCTTCGGCATCGTTTGCCGTGATTTCAGGGGTATGGACATAGACGAATCCTTTTCCTTGGAAGAATTCGTGGATGCCTAAAGCGAGAACCGAGCGGACACGGTATAAAGCCGAAAAGGTGTTCGTGCGTGGACGAAGGTAGGCAATCTCGCGGAGATATTCAAAACTATGACGTTTCTTTTGTAGTGGATAGTCGGGGCTGACTTGCCCTAAAACCTCGACCTTGCCGGCGCGAAGTTCAAAAGGCTGTTTCATCTCGGGAGTCAAAACGATTTTCCCTTCGACATAGATTGATGCGCCGGTTAAAAGGTGGGCGACTTCGTCATGATTGACGAGCTCTCCATCATAAACGACTTGGATATTCTTAAAGCAGGTGCCGTCATTTAAGGCAATAAATCCGATAGAACCGTTATCGCGGTTGGTCCTAATCCAACCAGATAAACAGACGGTCTGTCCGTCTTGGATTTCCCCCTTGGCAAAGGAGGAGAAAAGGTCATGTAGAAGAGAAACTTTTGGTTGCATGGCTTAAGTATAATTTCCTTTCGTCTTTAGGCAAAGCCTACTTTGTATTGAAATTCATCCAATTGTCGATTCGCCAATTCGGATCGACCCCAAGGGTGAGAGGGGCAAAGATTTTCTTTTCGTAGAGGTGCTCGGCGACCTTGGCGATCATCGCCGCGTTATCGGTCGTGCACCACAACGGAGGAATGATAAGTTCGGTGGAGGTATTCGCTAATTTTTCCTGCATTTGGGCTCTTAGGTAAGAATTGGCCGATACCCCACCGGCGATGATGACTTGGGCGACTTGATAATCTTCAACCGCCTTTAAGGTCTTATCGACGACCATTTTTACCGCCACGTCTTGGAAAGAACGGGCCATATTATCGACGTTGACCTCTTCCCCTTTCATGCGAAGCGAATTGACCAAATTAATGACGGCCGTCTTTAACCCGGAATAAGAGAAATCATATTTCCCCGCCCCCGCATCAGGGGAAGGAAGATGATAAGTATGTTCCCCTCGCTTTGCGGCAAGATCGATGGGAAGACCGCCGGGATAAGGCAAACCTAATACACGTGCCACTTTATCGTAGCATTCGCCAATCGCATCATCCTTGGTTTCGCCGATGACTTCGAAATCCATGTCTTCTTTCATCAAGACAAGCTCCGTATTGCCGCCGGAGACGACAAGGCAAAGTAAAGGGAATTTGAATTGACCAACATAGGCATTGGCATAGATATGCCCGGCGAGATGGTGGACCGGGATAAGGGGCTTTTGATATAAAAGGGCAAGTGACTTAGCGGCTTGAAGTCCAACATGGAGGCAACCGATGAGCCCTGGCCCACGGGTCACGGCAAAAGCGTCCATATCTTCGAGTTTAAGCCCGGATTCGCTTAAGGCTTCTTCAAGGCAAATGGTAATATTTTCGGTATGTAACCTAGAGGCAATCTCAGGCATGACGCCGCCGAATTTCTCATGGACCGAGATTTGGGTGGCGACGACGTTAGATAAAAGCTTGCCGTTATCGGTGATGGCGACGGCGGTTTCGTCGCAACTAGATTCGATTGCAAGGATTTTAGCCATGGATGAGACTCCTGACGAAATAAAGGGCATCTTCACCGTCTTCGTAATAGGATTTCTTGGTGGTGACGAGCTCAAATTTATGTTTCTTATAGAACTTTTGGGCGTTGAGGTTGGATTTCCTCACTTCCAAAGTTAAGAATTCAACCGGTTCAAGTTGGGCTTCGCATTCTCTTAAGGCGGCCCCAAGCAGCAAATTGCCGATTCCTTTGCCACGATATTCCTCTTTCACCGCGATTAAGGCGATGGTCGCCGAATTAAAGGTAATAAAGAAATCGATGAAACCGACGACTTTATCATCGACAATCGCGGAAAGGAAATACCCAACGGGGTTTTCTTGCATGTCATAAAGGAAATCTTTTTTCTTGTAGCTGGTATGGACAAACGATGAATTGGAGATTTCTTCGATGGCATCCAAATCGGCGATCATGGCCTTGCGGATGACGGTGTTGAAATGGTCTTTGTCATAATCGTCTTTCAAATAGACGGGGCGGGCTTTGTGGACGTTATCGATTCTATGTTCCTCATCGACGTTATGAAGGAGGTTATTCAGTTCGTTCCCTTCTTCCCCTTTAAGTCCTAGATAAGCCAAATCCCCACATAAAACGTAATCAGGATGGCTAGCGATATAAGAAAGGACTTCCTCATTGGTGAGGATGGTGTCTTTTTCTTTCACCCCTTCAGGTCCATAGACGGCGAAATAAGAACGCTTGCTACGGGCATTAAAAAGACAAATCGAAGGCTTTTCCAGATTCCGTAAAACCTCCAAAGAAGAAGACAAATACAAGGGGATTTGCAAAGAAAAGGCGATAACTTTGCCAACGGTTAAAGCAATACGGATGCCCGTATAAGAGCCCGGACCTTTCGAAATCGAGACCCCTTTGAAATCGTGGGGATTGATGCCAAGGTTTTGGCAAAGAGAAGAAATCTCCTCGACCATGAATTCGGATTGCTTTTGCCACGCTTCATAGCGAATCGAGGTTAGCAAAGCCCCATCACGGCCAATCCCAACGGAAAGATAGCGATCGGAAGAATCCAAACAAAGGACATAATCTTTCATTTTCTTAGACCCTCCTCTAACGCAGTTCCACGGGGACCTACCCCTTCGATTTCGATGCGGCGCCCTTCGCCATCATGGAAGATGGAGATGCTTAAATAATCATCGGGTAGCAAAGGCGAAATATAATCGGGCCATTCAATCAGGCACACCCCATCGCCTTCAATGAATTCTTCTAATCCGAGTTCGATATTCTGCCCATCAAGGCGATAAGCATCAATGTGATACATCGGGATAGTGCCATGGAAATAGCATTTTAAGATATTAAAGGTCGGTGAGATAACGTCTTCGCCGCAGTTTAGGCCTTTTCCTACGCCAGAAGTAAAAGCGGTCTTTCCCGCCCCTAGATCGCCGCGAAGCAAAACAACATCGCCAGGGGCGAACAAAGACGCGGCCTTTTCTCCTAAAGCTAAGGTGTCCTCCTTAGAGGAACTATATATCTTCAGCATTCCGTTTCTTTCCCTTCCATTTACGGCGAATTGGTTGGTTCATTTTCACGAACTCATCGAAAAGACGGTTGATCTCTTCGTCTTGGAAAGGCAATTCGCCTTTGGAAATCATCTCTTCAACTTTGATTTTGGAACGTTCGACGACCTTGCTTAATTCCTCGGGATAACCATAGGTCTGGGTGTGACGTTCGTATTCGTTTTCGTCAAGGACGCGTTCGATGCCATCGGGATAAAGTTTCACATCGAGGTCATAATCGATGTATTTGAGATAGCCGTCGGCAAATAAGGTAGGAGAGGCGATGTTAACGTAATAACAAATCCCACGTCCTTCCTTAAACATGGCGATGACGTTCATCCATTTTTTCTTGTAAAGGAGGAAGATGGCTTTTTCTTTGGTCATCCATTTACGCCCATCCGCCTCGGTCACAAGCGAGGCACGGGAGGCAAGGGCCCAATATTCGTCGGTTTCTTCCACGAGGAAAGCAGGCGACCATTGCCGATGCAACGAGCCGTCATGTTTATAGGCCTGGACCTTAATCCAGCGCCCCAATTGGGAACTAATCTGACTCATAACGGATACCTAGCAAAAGGGTTAACCCTTTTCTCGGGGACATTATACCAGTGATTAACTAAGGTTAAACGTAAATCTAGCAAAGAAAAGTCGAAGCGAGTGCACGCCCTTCATAAAAACGGAAAATTTATTTACCAACGAAAAACGACCCAAAGGCCGTTTTGCGATTATTCGTTGAGGAGTTTCGCCGCCTCAAGGATGGTCTGAAGTTGGTTCCGGTAACGCTTCACGAATGAAGGATCGAAAGGTTTTTGGCTAGGTAAGACCATGATGTCGTCTTCATAGCCTAGATACCAATAAGTCTTCTCGTTTTTGATGACGATGGTGACATCGACAAGAAGGGAATCGGTGCGGATCTGACGAATCGCCTTCTTTTGTTTTTGGGTCAAGGCATTCCGGTCTTCGGGACGTCCATAAATAATGCATGTCTTGCTCTTTTCCAAGGCGTGTCTTCCTTCTAAGGTATTGGGAACCAAAGCCCTGTCATTGCCTTTGAAATAGATGAGAATGCCTTCTTCGCAGACCTTTACCTTATTTGAGGTGCGAAGGAATTTGCCGACGAAGATGGTCTCGAGGGCTTTGCCGTTATCTTTTTGGGCAGCGGCATCGGCAATCGCGCAATCCATTCCTTGATATTCGAAGGTGACGTTATCGCGGGAGCCAATCGAGGCGACTTGTCCAAAGGCCCCGCCCGCTTTGAATTCTTCAGGCGAGACTTTATCGACGACGCCACCTTCATAATTGGTAACGCCTAAGTAAGGATAAACATATTCGTTGACCCCGCCATAAAACTGGTCGAAATATTCGGCGATCTTCCGTTGGTCGCGGCGACGATTAATCGTGTTATAGATAAGCAAGGCAACCGCCCCGGCGATAGCAACGCCTAAGCCAATATAAACGGGTACCATACCTTGGTTTTTGATTAAGATGATGGGCAAAAGCCCGCCACCAAGCATCGCCAAAATGACGACGATGGAGAGAATCGTGCGGATGCGGGAATGGAGTTTGAAGTCTTTAATCCAAAGGGCACGCGCTTCCTCGATTTTGCTTAACGCAGGGTCATCATATTCGGAATTTTGCTGAGCTTCTTCAGGAATTTCCTCTTCATCTTCGATCACGACATCGGCTTCGATGTCCATCGGATCTTTCTTCTCTTCGCCTTCGGAGGCTTCTTGTTTCGGTTCTTCTTTTGGGGGCTCGGGAACATAAGGATGATCGTCGGCGAAATCGGAATCGATATCTTCGACGACTTCTTCTTTAATCTCACCTTCTTGAATGGTTTCGTTTTTCTTTTCTTCGTCAATCATTGGATTTACCTCCAAGTCTCTCCAATTATAGAGGGTTGCGAAATAAATTTCGCCCCAAATTAATATGGGGTTGCCTTTTTTTGCGACGTGTTAGGGTTTTTATGGTGAAAACCTATCAAAAAGTAAGGCAAACAAAATGAAAAACGTCATCGAAAAGGCGAAATTCAACTAACCAATCAAGGTAACAAAGTCCGCCTTTTTTCTATTTTAGAAGCAGGTAATTTACGCCAAATAGGGAAAGCAGCATCCCTCCGCCAATCCAGGGATAATAAGAGGAAGGGTCGCTTCCTTTGACTAAACAACGCGTATATCGAGCAAGGCCATAGATGATGACCACCGTCCCGATAAAGACAAGGCCTCTCATAAAAAAGCCTTTTTTATATTTCCCTTTTTGCCCTTGCAAAATGCAGATGCAACAGAAGACAAAAAGGAAGAAGGCCATGATCCAGCCAACCATCATATCGGAATCAAAACCTAACTCGGAGCCCCACTCCCCATAATCTTCATAGGAGAAAGAACGGATATAACCGGTGAGGAAGAAAGCGAAAAGAAGAATCGCCCCAATCCCAAAAAGGGTTATTCCCAAATATTCGACGCGGCTTAATTTCTTTGTTTCAGCCGCCTTCAAATTTGAACCTAAAAGAAATAATTGAGGGGCTTTTTGCAATAAAATAACGGCAAAAACTCCACTTAACACGGCGCTAGGCCCCATAAAGGCAACGTTATAGACGAAGCAATATAAATAAGGGTTCATGGAAGTCAAATTCCAGGCGAAGCCACTAGGATCGGCCCAGAACAATACCCCGGCCAGATAATGGCAGGCGAGCTTTGCCACCGAGCCGACAATGACACCATAGATAAGAAAAAGGGTCTTTTTATTTTTCGTCTCGGCTTTATCGAATGCTTTCTTAAAAATTCCCCCCAAGGCAACGGCAGGATAGGCAAAGACATAATCAAGCCCAACTTGGAAGAAGACCTTAATCGGACTTGCGGCAATCATATATGGGCCCGTCATCAAATCGAACAAACCCATGATTAGGCCAACCACAAACCCGGCCAAAGGGCCGCGTCGATAGCACATCAAGATGATGGCGACCATGGCAATCCCGATGGAACCTCCGTTAACGAAGACTCCTTTAAACATCGCCCCGGCAAGTTCATCCAAGACAAACCCGACCGCGGCCATAATCCCGATTTCACACATCAAGGCGACAGGGCTGATTTTCTTTTTCTTCTTAAAGGCTACCATGGTTCCCTCCAATAAAAATCCACCGACTAACGGTGGAAAAAGGAAACAAATGTCCCGATTCCCTCCGCTAGCATTACCTAGTTCAGGTCATAGGGTCGCGGGTTATCCCGCCTCTCAGCCTTTTGGCTCCCCTATCGGCAAAAGAAGGATAAGCCTTCTTCCTTTATTTTGCAATTACGTTAAGGGTTCTCTTCGCTTTATCTTGAATAAATAAGAAAAAACTTATCTAGGAATCCCCATTCGTTTAATCATGAAATGGGGTGATAGGCGGAAACGATGATGATGGCCTTTCCCTTTTTGATTTCGACTTGCCCAAGAGGCCTAGAAAACTCATTGGATACACCTAGGGGGTTTGGCATATCGATATCCTCATCGGGAAATTGATATTTGAATCCTTCTAAATGAATCCGCGTCTTTTCCAGAGGAAACAAAGAAAAGAATCTCATCCCAAGCGAATCGATTTGATGGATGCCTTTCGATACGACCAAAGCAAAGGAATCATGATCAAAAAGCGACACACGTGCATCTTGAATGCACAAAGAAAGATTCGCCAAGAAATGCTCTTTCCGATATCCATGAATTCCGCCGAAGACGATGATTTCTTTCGCCTCAGGGAATAAAGTTACCGCATAAGCAGTGTCGGTGACATCTTTAACAACGGGCAAAGAAGCGATGTCAAAATCTTTTTCTTTAATTTGAGAAAGACTATTTTCATCCAAAGTATCGAAGTCACCCACCACTTTATCCATATGGATATTGTGTTTTAAGCAATAGGCTGCCCCTCTATCGATACCAACGACATAATCATCCGGCTGAATAAAAGAAGGGGATAAGGGGGAGTCGCCGCTTGCGCAGACAAGGATAACGCGTTTTAAATCTTCCATTTGATCCCCTCTAATCCGTTTTCTCTTAAAAAGGCATTGGCCTTAGAAAAATGACGGCATCCGAAGAACCCTCCTCGATTGGCGGATAAAGGAGAGGGATGAGCCGCTTCCAAGACGAGATGCTTGGGGTTATGAAGGTAGGTTTTGAATTTCCGGGCAAACCCACCCCATAAAATAAAGACGATCGGTTGGTCTAATTCATTTAAATATGTAAACACGTCTTCCATGAATTCTTCATACCCCTGGCCACGATGGCTAAGAGGTAAATGGGCATCAACGCTTAAGAAGGCATTTAATAGAAGCACGCCTTGGTTTGCCCATGGGGTCAAGTCGCCGTTACCATAATCCATATCGGCATTCACGTCATCTTCGATTTCTTTATAAATATTTCGAAGCGAAGGAGGTAAGGGGATACCTTTCGGGACGGAGAAACATAGCCCCATGGCCTGCCCTTCTTCGTGATAAGGATCCTGCCCCAAAATAACGACCTTTGTATTTTCTTCTTTGGTCAATTCAAACGCCTTAAACATATCCTTCCGCGGAGGATAAACGGTGTGGGTGGCGTATTGTTCGTTTAAAAAAGAATGGAGCTTGCTCGCATAAGGTTTGCTTTTGATTTTGGCAAATAATTTTTCCCAGCTCACAATTGATGATCCTTATAGTTGGGGTCGACTTTCATATAATGGTTGGCGGTTGCCTTGAAGATCCATCCCAAAATCGCGACAATCGCGGAAAGCCCACAGAAAACCCAGAAAACGATCATCATCGAAAAGAAGATATTATTTTCCGTGGCTTGGGAATAAAGAATGGAAAAAGCAAATCCGCCGAAAAGAAAAACAAGAGCAAGGGTAAAGCCGAACCGATTGCAAACTCGATATAGCTTCGTATAAAAAGCGATTTGGCTAGAACGGTCACTTGTCTTAACCTTTTTTAGTTTCGATTCTTTTTTTCGTTCGTCTCTCTCTTCCGAGACGACTTCAACTTCAATAATGTCTTGGTCCATAAAGGTATGATAACGGCAAACCGATGAAGGTCAATCCAAAGTACCGATCAAAGGGTATAAGGATTGCTTCCCTTCAAGGGCATAAATTTCAAGGAAGGGATGAATCGCGTGTAGCTTTTCTTCGATCTCGGAAATGATTTCTTGGGTAATGGATACGCCATAAAGATAAATAAGGACTTCTTTCTCTAAGAAAGACGGGTCGGCGGCAAGGAAATTAACAAAAGCATCGCTGATTCGTTTCGAAGAAGAAACAGGGGAACCATGATTAAAGCCAACATAATCGCCATTATCGACATCTTGGTCGTTGAAATGGAATGGTTTCACGGCAATGCCGACTTGAACCGAATAATTTTTCTTTAAGGCGGCGATGATACGTTCGCGGTTATCTTTTGAATCAAAGCAAGCTTCATCCATCACCCCAACCGCGGAGATTCCTTCTCCTAAGTCATGGGTTGGAATCACATGGACTTTCTTGCCCTTAACTAATTTCGATGACGTTTCAGCGGCCAAAATCGAATTGCCATTATTTGGGAAAACAAACACTTCTTTCGCGTTCATTTGGTTCAATTTCATCAGCAAATCCCCAGTGGATGGAGTTAAAGAATCATTGCAAATCAAAACTTCATCCACGCCATAATCGGTAAAGATTCGGGCGATGGATTTATTCGGGACAATGGCAAGGGAGGCGAGGTCTTTGATTTCGCTAGTTTGGCCTGGGTGGACGACTAAATCATGTTGAAGCGACATATCATCCATTTTAAAACGGATGATTTGCCCATAATGGGCGACATGGTCTAATACCTCGTTTGGGACAAGGGTATGGATATGGACTTTGACATTTCCTTCCTCTTCAAAGGCAACGATTGAATTCCCCTTGGTCTCTAAGAAAGTGATTAATTCGGAAAGAGAAAAATGGTTGTTTTGGTCGCGGTGAAGAATAAATTCGGTGCAATAGCCATATTCGGCATCCCCTTCCTCATGAAGGACGGGTTTATTAAAAATGTCGGGGAGTTCGATATCGGCCGCCCCATTATGCATGGCATTGGACATCCCTTGGAAAATAAGCAAGAGCCCCGCCCCACCCGAATCGACGACATTGGCATCTTTTAACACGGGCAAAAGGTTTGGGGTGCGTAGCAAAGATTGATTCATCTCTTCGATGAGCTTGCTGAAATAAGATTCAAACGAACGGAAATTGGAAATCACTTCCTTTGCCGCCTCCCCCGCTTCTCTCATCACCGTAAGAATTGTCCCTTCAACAGGAGAGACAACGACTTCATAAGCCCGTTTCACCCCAAGAAGATAAGCGTCATGGAAAGTTAAAATATCAGCGTCTTCCAAGCCGTTAAGTCCAGCGCAAAGCCCGGCGAAGAATTGGGATAAGATAACACCCGAATTCCCTCTGGCCTTAAATAGCATTCCCGAACTAACGCGGGCGGCATAATCGCCTAAGTCTTCGCCTTCTTTTAATTCGATAAGCCCGCCTCTAAGACAATCCGACATATTGTTTCCCGTATCCCCATCGGCAACAGGAAAAACATTGAGATCGTTAATCTGCTGCTTATGGGAAAGAAGGAAGGAACTCCCTCCTTCTAACATGGCGCGAAATGTCTTGGCGGTTAATTTATCCATTTATTTTAAGATACCGGCGATGATTTCTTTTTCTTTCGAAAGGTCCTCGCTTAGAGGTTCCCCATAATAATAAGCACAGGCTAGACCCGGCCCCATATTCGCCCCTGAGGTTTGGTCAACGACATTGATGATGATTTCCTTCGGAGCGATTTGTTTTTGGATTTCCTCAGCAAGGAAGGCCGCTTCTTTTTCGCGGAGAGAATGGCAAACGAAGACGATATGTTTTTCAGGCTCGGCGATGGTTTGCTTCATATAGGAAACGGCAGCAAGAAGGGATTTTCTCTTTCCTTTGCCTTTGCCGATGACTTCGCTTAAGCCATTGCTTGCAAAATCGGCCATCGGTGCGACGCCGACGAGATTTCCCATAAAGGCCTTGGCTTTGGAAATACGTCCCGCCCTAGCAAGGAAGAATAAGTCATCCATAATACCGATTTGATGGATGCGATTCTTATGAGATTCAATCCATTCATAGGCTTCTTGCGCGTTTTTCCCTTCTTCGCGAAGTTGGTTTGCTTCCACCAAAAGAGAGCCGATCGCGGTTGAATAACGTTTCGAATCGACGATATAGACTTTGATGTTTGGATAATCTTTTTCGATTCTTTCTTTGGCTTTTAAGGAGAAATTATAAGTGGCCGATAAGGCGCTGGAGATGATGATGGCTAAAATGTCCAAGCCCTTCTTAGCTTGCTCTTTCATCACTTCATAAATCTCATCAACATTGGCCGAGGCGGTTTTATACATCGCCTTGTCTTTGCTCATCGAACCGAAATACGCTTCGGGCGAGACTTTCTCATATTCGGGATCGGCCTTGACGGTGGAACCATCGGGATAGGTGATATTGCCGATGATCAAGCCGTCGACCCCAAAACGTTCTCTTAAGGCCTTGTTGAAGGCGCAACCATCGTTGCTGATTAATGCGAATTTTTTCATAGACAACCTCTTATTCGTGCCCCGCTATTTTACCCATTTCGCGAGCGTGCATAAATAAAAAGCAATTTTGCTTTGCCTTTACGCCCCCCTTTCTTCGATAATAATGCCCATGTGGGAAATCATCGTCGCCTTAATCCTTATCTTCATCGTCATTCCTTATATTGGGATGGCCTTTGTGATGCCTCCCATCGTTTTTAATTTAGTCCTCAAACGCCGCCACGAAGATAATTGGAGCCGTAACCATCCAAGCGACTTAAAAAACGAAGAGATGCTTGCGATGTGGGACCAATCTTTATCTTTTAGAAAACAAAACGATCAATATGGATCCGAGATTGAAACCACCACCTCCGATGGTCTTCATTTAAAAGGTCTATATTATGATTTTGGCTCAAAGACGGCCGTCATCATCGTGCCCGGTCGTCCCGAATCTTGCATTTATTCTTTGCATTATGCCTATCCATATAAGGATAAAGGCATCAATGTCTGCGTCATCGATACGAGAGCCCACGGCCTTTCCGAAGGAAAATATTCCGGCTGCGCCTATGCGGAAAAGGAAGATATCCTCGCCTTTGCCAAAACCCTTCACGAAAAAGGAATCGAAAAGATTATCCTCCACGGCATCTGCGTCGGTTCGGGCGCCATCGCCTTTGTTTTAGGTAATCCCCATCCTTCTTATATTAAAGGAGCCGTCACCGATGGCTTATTCCATGACTTCTATTCGACGATGAAGCGCCGCATTAGACGAAACCACGGCATCGTCTATCCCACCATTTTCCTCTTCCGTCATAAAATCAAAAAGCTTTATGGGGTGGATATTAAAAAAGAAGGGGCATTTACCTTGGCTCAAAATTTCGATGTTCCCTTTTTGATGCTAGCCTCGAAAAAAGATATCTTCTCCATTTCAAAAGAAACAGCCTTTCTTTTTGCCCTAAACGGGTCAAAAGAAAAGGAGATGGTTTGGTTTGAAGAAGGGGCGCATTCGCACCTTCGTATCACTGACCACCCCCGTTATGACGAAGCGGTTTATCGTCTTATCGATAAAGTCGAATCTTTATAATTCAACTCTTTCGAAATCGGTTGCCGGGTGTTTGCATAGCGGGCAAACATAATCTGGCGGCAAGGGATCGTTTTCATAGGTGAAGCCGCAGATTTTACATCTCCACCCATATTTCTTTTCGCCACCTTCTTCCTTCTTTGGCGGAACGGGGAGGGGCTTAGGTTTGATGTTAGCAAAATAATAGGCATAAGTAACCGAGGGAATTTGATTCAGGACCTTAGCCTCGGTGACCTCGGCAATGAAAAGGACATGGTTACCGGCATCAATGGTTTGGATGACTTTGCAGGAAATGAAGGAATTGGATTGAGTGGTAAGGTAATAAAGACCATTTTGGCTCCTTGCGACCTTATCTTCAAAACCAACAAACTTATTCGCGTCACGTCCGCTTTGAAAACCAAAACGTTTAAAGGTGGAGAAGTCGGCGGTCTCGTCTAAGACGGAAATATTGAAGACGCCTGTCTCACGAATCGTATCCGCGGAGAGGTTTGCGACATTGACCGAAAGCATGACCAAATTCGGCTTATCGGAGACTTGGAAGAAGGAATTATTGATGGAAGCATTATCCTTGCCATCTTTTCCTTTTGAAACCAAAGCGAACAAACCATAAGAAAGTTTGAACATGGCGCTGGCATCAATTAAGGAAGAGGCTTCCTCGACTTTCTTTTCTTCCGGACGAAGCGAAGCGACCACCGCTTCGGCGATTTTATCCAAAGAAGGCAATTGGCTCTTCTTCAAGGAAGAGGCAATGGTCAATGAATCTTCGATATAAGTCATTCCTTCCAAATCGGCGAGGATGCGTTTCATATTGGCTTTGGCGGCGGGTGCCCATGAGCCGTTTTCGACAAAGGCAATCGTGCGATAACGGATTTTGTGATTGGCTAAATCGTGGAGGAAATCTTCCATCTTCACGAAGACACCGGCGTTATAAGTGGTCGCGCATAAGCAAATCGTCTTTACCCTGAAAGCTTCGGCGATAAGGACGCTGGAATCGGTTTTCGAGACATCATAGATCACGACATTCCGGATACCACGTGCAACGATTTTCGAGGCAAGGATCTCAGATGCGTTCGCCGTATCGCCATAAACGGAAGAATAAGCGATCATGACGGCGTCTTTTTCATCGGGGGTATAAGTGGCCCAATTGCCATAATAGCCAAGTAATGGATTAAGGTTGCCCACATGGATTGGACCATGCAATGGGCAAATCATATTGATATCGATGGTCGCGGCTTTCTTTAAGACATTGACGACTTGGTCGCCATATTTGCCGACGATGTTGGTGTAATACCTTCTCGCTTCTTTGATATCGAAATTTTTCGCCGAGGCATAGATGTCGCCGTTTAATGCCCCGAACGTGCCAAAGGCATCGGCGGAGAAAAGGACTTTCTCGGTGATTTCATAGGTAAACATAACCTCGGGCCAATGAACCATCGGAGCGGCGACGAAAGTGAATTCATGCTTACCGATGCTTAATTTATCGCCTTCTTTGACGATGAGAAAATTGGCTTCGATATCGGGGAAATAATTCAACAAGAACTTCTTCGCCATCGCCGAGATAACGATGGTGGTCTCGGGGTGGCGGAGCAACAATTCGCCGATATTGGCGGCATGGTCAGGCTCCATGTGGTTGACGATTAAATAATCGAGGGGGCGTCCATTTAATAAGTGAGCAAGATTGTCATAAAAGACGTCGCTGACGGCCCTATCGACGGTGTCAAGGACAAGGGTTTTCTCATCTAAGTAAAGATAGGAATTGTAAGAGACCCCGTTTTCTAAGGGATAGACGTTTTCAAAAAGATGGATGCGGCGATCAGACCCGCCGATGTAGAAGAAACCTTCTGCGATTTGGACTTCGTTGTGCATGTGTTTTACCTCGCCGAAAATCTTACCTTATGGGCAAAACAAAAACTAGCCTAATCCTACCAATTCCTCTCTTTTGAGAGGGGAAGAAAAGAAAAGGGTTGAGAAAAAGCATATTCCCCTTCAAGATAATCTCATCCGATAAGCAAAGGCATAACCTTTACCCTAAAATCTAAAAACAAATCACTTTGCTAAGAAAGGCCAAAGCATAAAGGCGAATTATTTATGGCTTCATCAGATTTCGAATTCATCAAACCTAGTAACGTCGAGGAAATAGAATTCCTTGCCAAAACATCATATGGCTGTTTTCTTCAAGGGGAGGAAACCTTTTGCTACGTCGATTATTTTAAAAAAATCTATCTCATTCTAGACGAAAATAAGCAATGGATAAGAAGACCCTTTGAAGAGCACGAAAGCTTTCCCAAAACCAAAGAGCTTTCGATGAAAGAAGGGATCGCCTTAACAAAAGAATTCTCTCCTTGGGAAGTCATCGCCCAAATCAAAAAAGAAAAGGAAGAAGAAAGAAAACGCGAATTTGAAGAAAGCATCGATAAATGCCAAAGTCATGTTTTAGGCTGGATTAACGCCTCTAACGGGACGAGCCGCGCCTTAAGCCATGGCCAATTAAGCGAGGATGAATATCTCGCCATCGTTAAGGATATCCGTGAACATGGCTATCTTTTCAGCGGCGAAGACCATCAAAACGCAGGTGAACCATGTAACCCTGTCCTCGAAGATTATACTTATGTCGATTTTTCGGTTCGGGGCTGGGGCGGGGTCATGGCCGATGCTCGCGGCGACTATAAAGAAATGGCCTACACCTCTTATACCGGCTGGCATGATTTTCCAGGGGATAAAGTTTTTCCTCCCTTTGCTTCGACATATTATGAAGAGAAACCCCAAAGCGAATTTAAAGTCACCCATGACATTATCGAAGGCCTTCTCTATATAGCTAAAGCTAATGAAAAAGGTGAATGGTATGCCTATTTGTTCTTTGCCCCCTTCCCCAGCCAAGGCCATTATTGGTTTGGCGATCAAATCAAATTAAGCGATGAAAAGACCACCCTAATCGGCACCATCGAAGGCATCTATATCTTCAACGACAAAGAAGACTTTGAAGAAAAAATAGAGCTTCTTAATGCAAGGGAAGAAATCACTTTGGTCTATGAAACCCTCCCGAAGGAGGAAGGGCCTTATTTTGTCCTCGCCCTTTCTTGCGATGGGGTGCCCCTAAAAGAAATCCAAGCCGATATTACCTCCGAAGAACTTGACCAAATCCTTTTCCCGCAGGAAATCCAAGACACCGTTTTTATCCAAAACGAAGATGGCTTATTCGCTTGTTTAAAAAGCGAAGACGACCAAAGTAATGTCTATGCCAAATTCGATAACGGCCAATGGATTAAATCCAATCCCGTCCAAGGCAATATAATCGATAACCAAAAAGCCAAAGATATTTTTGGCAAGAGTACCCCTTACGCCTTCCTTTCAAGCCTTTATTATAGCCAACTCTCCAGCAAAATTGACTTCCTTAAGAAACGGCTAGAAAAGATCAATAATAATCTAGAAAAGACCGCAAAAACGCCACAAAAGAAGAAAAAATAAAGGATTTGTCGTTTCTTTAAGCAGAACGAATTAGAAAATCTAATCGCCACCGCAAAGAAAAAAGTCATGGCTTGGACAAGATCTTGTGATGTCTTTTCTTGTTTCGTCACTAATTAAAAACCTGATTTAGGAACGCTAGATACGTTCATCAAAGAAATCCGTTTGAAAAGATATCTCTTTAGTGGGGAAGGCCACGGTGCCATCATCTTTAATCCAATGGACTCGATTTTTACTGTGAGATCTATTAAATAAGTCTTCTTAATCAATAAAACGCGACAAAAACTTTTTAAGCCGCTTTTTCCTTACCTTCGAGAATTTCCCTGTCCAAACACAAAAAACCTCTTAGAAGCCGTTTTTAAGGCTTTTAAGGGTAAAGCAAAAGGCCTCCCATCAGGGAAGCCTTGCTATTATTGCTTTTTCTCAGCGATCGGACCAACGGACCAAAGTGACTTCGGCCGAATCGCCACGACGCTGACCAAGTTTGTAGGCCTTGGTGTAGCCACCCTTGCGGGAAGCCATACGGGGGCCGATTTCCTTGAAGAGCTTATCGAGGGCGGTCTGTCCTTTTTCGTCGACGACGGTCGGACGGAGGACGGAAGCGGCTTGACGCCTGGCGTGGAGGTCTCCACGTTTGGCTAAGGTGACAAGATGATCGGCTAAGGATTTGAGTTCCTTGGTGACCCCGGAGGTGACTTTGACTTCTTCCTTAAGGACGAGGTCGGTCACGACGTTGCGGAGCATCGATTTGTTTTTGGACGCGGTATATCCGGTTTTGAAACGCACACCGGTTTTGCCGTGGACGTTCTTTCTTCCTTGTGCTGCCATAGTTTTATTCTCCTACGTAATCGCGGAAGTGGAGGCCGTTGGCGGCGAGTTTCTCCTTGACTTCCTTTAATGATTTCTTGCCTAAGTTACGGACCTTCATCATCTCTTCCTCGCTCTTTTGGGTGAGCTCAAGGACGGTGGTGATGCCGGCACGTTTGAGGCAGTTGTTGGAACGGACGCTCAAGTCGAGTTCTTCGATGAGCATGTTCTGGAATTTGTTTTCTTCCTGTTTGACGACTTCCTTGACGAGTTGGAGTTCGCTCACCTTTGCCTCGAGGTTGACGAATTGCTGGAAGTGAGACATCAGCAATTGGGCGGCGAGGGCGACGGCTTCATGCGGTTTGATGGATCCGTCGGTGGTGACTTCAAGGGTCAATTCGTCGAATTTGGAATCGTGGAGGACACGGGTCGGTTCGACGTTATAGGCGTTATAGGCGACCTTGACGACAGGGGAGTAATTCGAATCGGTGGCGATGACGCCGACAAGCGATCCGATTGGGTATTCGACCTTATTGGTCTCAGCGGTGACATAGCCGCGGCCATTGGCGGCATAGATGTCCATTTCGAGGTGGCCTTCATTATTGAGGTGGGCAATCTCTAATTCGGGATTGCATACGCTCACAAGGGCGGGCCATTCGATATCGCCGGCTTTTAAGGTGCCGGGGCCTTTGAAGTCGACGTGGGCGACTTTGAGATCGCCGGAGTTATCATCGATTTTCAAGACGAGGTCTTTGAGGTTGAGGATGATGGCGGTGACATCTTCCTCGATGCCCTTAAGGGCGGTGAATTCGTGTTTCGCGCCTTCGATTTTGACGGCGACGAAGGCAAGTCCGACTTTATCCTCGGCAGCGACGGTCAAGAAGTGGTCGTTCCGTTCACGTTCAACGACCGTATGACTTTCAACTATAAGATGAGAGTCGCGGCAGACCTCGACCTTAAACCTGTCATCGACTATCTGCTCGGCGCGGAGTCAATCAACACATACGACAACGTCAGCGAACTTCTCATCGAGATATCGGGTTCTAAGTTCGGTCTCAACGAGGAAGTCTTGTTTGGCGTCTACTATACGGGCGGTACGCTCTATATCGACGGCGAACACTTTGGCATCACAAAGGTTTCGACGGATATCGACCTCTATGAGCTTATTCTCAATCTCCTCATGAATGACGTCAACGTCAAGATCAACGACGTTGCATATTCCGCTGCCGACGCACTCGTGAGCGCGGATGAAGAGACGCAAAAGGCTGCAAAACAAGCGATACTCTTTAAGGTTCTCACTTTCATCATGTCCGACAGCATAAAAGTCGAAGTGACGAGAGGCATTACGGAGGCGATATTCAGAGTGTTCGGCCTCGATACGAACAACGCAATCGCCTATCTCAACTTCGCTTGGGACAACCTCGAAGAGCACAACAACAGAATGTTTGAATTTACGGGCGCAATCTACAACGAAAACGCTCAATACATCGGCGCGGCGACGATCTATGTCGGCGACGACGTAGACATCAGTATCGTCAACAGTCTGAGCGGTCTGAAAATCAACCGTACGATCTATGACAAGGACGGCAACGTGATTCTTGAAAACGACGTGCCAAAGGTGTTCTCCGTCTCTGAATACGTGCTTGCGGACGTGATTCACGGCGGATTTGACGAGATCAAACTCTTCAACGACAGCAAGGATATCGTTATTCCGAGCATTTTTGCGGAACTCAAAGGTACGATTTCTCTCGGCGCGGTTGCAGGCAACGACGAATGGTCTGTGGGCGAGTGGATCACAAACTTCTTGAATGCAGAAGACAATCCTGCGCTCTATTCCTTCATCAGCGAACTCTTGCTCCAATACAACATTCCGACGGACGTCGCAAGAGACTTCGGTTTCCGTATC
>CAJOML010000009.1 GCA_905235705.1 uncultured Bacilli bacterium
ACTCCCGCCGAATCCACCGCCTTCCGTCTTGCCAAGCACGACAAGCAGCGTTACCCCGATATCATCACCGCCTCCAAGATGGGCGAAACCCCTTATTACACCAACTCCTCCCATCTTCCTGTTGGCTATACCGATGATATCTTCGCCGCCCTTGACGTCGAAGACCAATTCCAAACCCTTTATACCTCCGGCACCGTCTTCCACGCCTTCCTTGGTCAGCGTCTCCCCAACTGGGAATCCTGCATGAAACTCGTCCGCAAGATCGCCACCAACTATAAGCTCCCCTACTACACGATGTCCCCGACCTACTCGGTTTGTCCGGATCACGGCTACATCACCGGGGAACAATATAAGTGCCCCCACTGCGGCAAAGAGACTGAGGTCTATTCCCGTATCACCGGTTACTATCGTCCCGTTAAGAACTGGAACGCCGGCAAGGTCCAGGAATTCAAGATGCGTAAAACTTACGAAATCAAAGAAGACCAAGAACCCACCGCCAAAGAAGGAGATGCCTGCGTGATTGCCGAAGCGCCCAAAACGCTTGCCCCGCAGATCGACGAAGTCCTTCTCTTCACCTCCCCCACTTGCCCCAACTGCAAGATGGCGAAGATGCTTCTAGACAAAGCCGGCATCCAATATCACGCGATCGATGCCATCTCCAACCGTGAACTGACCGAGTCCTTCGGCATCAAGCAATCGCCGACCCTCGTCGTTCCCGATCACGGCTCCTACAAAACTTACGAGAACGCCTCTTTAATCAAGGGCTATATCGAAGCCAATAAGAAAGCCGCTTAATTCACACCACTGGGCCTCTTCTTCGGAAGGGGCCCCTCTTTATCTGAAAGGAGGATACCCCATGTACGATTCCATTATCATCGGAGGCGGTCCCGCCGGGATGTCCGCCGCCTTATATCTTCTCCGTTCCGGAAAAAAGGTCCTTATCTTGGAACGCGAAGCCTTCGGTGGCCAAATCGCCAAATCCCCAAAATTAGAGAATTACCCCTCTATCAAATCGATTGATGGCCTCTCTTTCGCCGACTCTTTGTTTGAACAAATCACTGACCTCGACGCCGAATTTGAAGTGGAAGATGCCGTTTCGGTGAGCAAAGAAGGCGATATCTTCAAAG
The DNA here is from genome assembly GCA_905235705.1 of uncultured Bacilli bacterium. GTDB lineage: Bacteria > Bacillota_I > Bacilli_A > RFN20 > CAG-826 > Alloenteromonas. The sequence goes on from CAJOML010000009.1 coordinate 1,128, forward strand.
TCGTCACCGATTACAATTCGTATGAATCTAAAACAGTCATCGTGGCAACCGGCTGCAAACCGAAAAAATTAGGTTTGGAAAGGGAAGATGAACTTTTAGGACATGGCTTATCTTACTGCGCCGTATGCGATGGGGCCTTCTACGCAGGCAAAAACGTCCTTCTTATCGGCGACGCCAACACGGCCTTACAATATGCCATCCTCCTTGCCCAGACCTCTCCAAAGGTCACAATCGCAACTTTATTCGACCATTTCTTTGCCGACCCCATCTTGGTGGAGAAAATGAAGGCGATTCCCAATATCGAATATTTCCATAATCTCGAATCCCACCGCTTCCTTGGGGATTCCGAACTTACCGCCGTCGAATTTATCGACACCAAGACAAAAGAAAGCAAAACGATTCCTTGCAGCGGTTGCTTCATCGCCATCGGTCAAGTCCCGGACAATGAACGTTTCTCCTCCCTCGTGGAATTAGAAAACGGCTTCATCATCACCGATGAAAATATGGCTACTAAAACCCCAGGCTTATTTGCCTGCGGCGATTGCCGGAAAAAGAAAATCCGCCAAGTCGTCACCGCCACTAACGACGGAGCGATTGCCGGATTAAGCGCCTTCCATTATATCGGCTAAGCCTGACGTCCCATGCGGACGTCTTTTTTATTCATACCCCCGTAATGCGACAAAAGAGATCTCTTTTGCAAAGATTTCTTTCCATTTTGCGGCTTTTTCTTTCGGTACGGGATGGAATCCACCGACAATGCAATTTGGCGAATCGATATACATTTGCAGGAAATACCGTTTCGCTCCTTTGACTAATTCAAGCATCCCGGCAACGTCTTCATCAGAATGGAATTCGTTGATTAAGGTGGTGCGGAATTCATAATCCACCTTACCCTCTTTTAAGATGGCAATGGAAGAAAGGATATCATTCATATTCACCTTAACCCCGCAGGTCGCATCATATTTCTCAATGCGGTTTTTGATATCCATTGCGACATAATCGACTAGCCCCTCGTCAATGCAATGACGGAGCGACTTAGGATGGCAACCGTTGGAATCTAGTTTGATTAAATATCCAAGGTCTTTAATGGCCCTCATTTTCTCTTCCAGATCATTCATTAACGTCGGCTCCCCGCCGGAAATGCAAACCGCATCAAGGACACCTTTTCTTTTTACTAGATATTCATAAATCTCCGAAAAAGGAATCTTGGGGGCTTGGCTCGGATGCAAAACCAATTCGGCGTTATGGCAAAACGGGCAACGGAAAGGGCAGCCTGAGGAAAATAAGGTGGTCGTGATGTTATCATCAAAGTCTAAAAGGGATAATTTTTCCCAACCTGAAAAGTCCATATTAATCGCCTTCGCTTCCTTCTGCTGGGCCGAAAATATCAGGGATCGTCACCTTGCTATATTCGTCTAGTTCAGGGATGGCGAGTTCATCCCTGCCTGATAAATCTAAGCGCACGTTCGCGCCTAAATCGGAGGCTGGGAACCCTTCGATATATTTGCCCATTTCCAATTTGGTTTTGAGATCGAATTCAACTGCCGATAATTCGCGGTCGGTGATGTTATAAAGGAAACGTAGATCTGAAGAGAGCGACTCTGGGATATTTTCCAAAATAGATTTCACGTTGTCTCCGATTTCCCCAAACAAATTGATTAATGCGGTCAAAGATGAGCCATTTAAAACAAAGCCAATATCCAATGTATCTTTATCGTATGGGGCGATGGAAAGATAGGGTTCTAATTCCTCGATTTCCAATGCCCCCATCAATAGTTCGGGTAAATCGGAAAGAGGAATGGAATAGCCAGGGTCAAGTTTGTTGAATAAAGAGAAGAAGTCGCTGAAATACAATTTCTGTCCGGGAATGGGATTAATCAGTCCACCCAAATCTAGTCCTCCTAGCCCCGTGAAATCGACATAGAGATTGCAGTCTTTGATATAAAATGGCAATGAAGCCGATTTAATGGAAGTTGTGACTGTGGCGATTTTGTTATCTTCGGAAATATCGAATTGGGAAAAACTAAGGGCGCCTGCCATCTTTAATCTAGCTTGAAAATCAGGGTCGAAAAGATCAGCCGAGGTTAAAGGGATTTCGCTAACGGTGGCGGAAAAGGACAAGCCCTGAAAGCGAAGTTCGATATGTCTTTGCTTGTCGCTTCCATAATCAAAGCCGAACGATGCATCGCCTTTGGCTTCTAGATAATGGTAAGGATATTCTTCTTTGACGTGGCTTGAATAGGAAGAGGAAGAGGAAGATAGGGAAGAGGACGAGAAAAAAGTCGAGGCGCAAGAACCTAGCGTTAAACAAGAAAGAAAAGATAGGCCGATCGCACCGATTTTTTTCATCTTTTTCAAATCACGTCCCCGCCGATTTCGCTAACTTCGGCTAGAACATCGCTGATCGCGTCATAAAGCATTCTTACCCCATAACGGCCTTTCTCTTCGAAGAGGAAGCCATGTTCTCTTAATAAGGGCAATCCTTTTTCGACATCTTCTTTGCTTAGGCGAATGTCATACCTGGCAAGGATTTGGCTTTCCCTAGAGGCCGCCCAAACTTCATAGACCGAGAATAAAGGGGCGTAGTCTCCATCTTTTTCCCGTCTTTCGATTAAATCGACGATACCAAGGTAAGTAAATAATTCTTCGCGGCAGGTGAAAATATCTAATGGGGAAATACCATCCATGACAGGGAAGCGGACGCGTTTCTTGCCGTAATTGATGATGGGATAGAAATATTTATTCATCCAATATGAGGCTTCTTCGATGGAACTAGGTTCAGCATGTTCATCGGCATAAGGCAAATTCCATTTATCGCCAAAACCAGAGAAAGCGATATAAAGGGCTCTATTTTGTTGGGCAAGACGCTTAACGTTACGGGATAATGCCTTCTCGTCTTTTCTTAAATAGGCGTCGCAAATTTTGAACGCCGTTTTATAGGAAGGACGTTTCGTCGATTGACGCATGAGGGTCGCGAATTGTGAAAACATTCCTTTTTTCAAATACAAAGCGAACAAAGCATAAGAGGCGTCATGGAGATCGATGTAATCAAGACGTAGCATCTTTCTGGCATAGTTAATCGCTTCATCATCAAGATGTTTTTTCAGGCAAAGATTTAAGACATTTGATAACAATTCCATGTATTGGAAATGGTCAATGACAACGGCGAAAGTCCCAAGGTCGCGTTTGACATCGCCTTTTGCCATGTAATAACGATATAGGGCGTCTTCTCTCGCTTTGAAAATCTCAAGACGCTTAGTCTCGTTTCTCGTCGCGATTTCGTGATAGGCGATAAAGGCTTCCAAATTATCCGGATCGTTTTCTAAGGCTTTCGCAAAAAGACTTCTGGCTTCGTCTAAATTGCCACACCCTTTGCCTTCTTTTACTAAATCAAGCGCATAGACGTGATGATCGAGGTCGACATTAACAGGCTGGTAGATTTCTTTTCTGGCCATAAAGATCTCCTTTGGGCTATTTTACGCCCGAAACAAAGGATGGCATAGGGAGGAATAAAAGCAAGAACATGATTTAATGTTAAATCAAGCCTATGAAATGTTTTTCCATCTCTTATAATTCCTTTCGAGGTGAACGCTTATGAGTCGCGCCGATGAAATCTTTATTCAAAACATGCATGAAATCCTAGAACATGGATTTTCCGATGAGCACTTGGAGGTGCGCCCCCATTGGGAAGATGGCACCCCCGCCCACACGATTAAAAAATTCGGAATTATTAATCGCTATAATCTGCAAGAGGAATTGCCTATCTTAACGATCCGGAGAACCGCTTTTAAATCTTGCTTAGATGAGATTTTGTGGATCTGGCAAAAGAAATCGAACAAGGTTGCTGATCTTCATTCCCATATTTGGGATTCCTGGGCTGGAGCAGACGGGACCATCGGCAAGGCCTACGGGTATCAGCTTGCTAAAAAAGCCATCTACAAAGAAGGCGAATTCGATCAAGTCGACCGTGTCCTTTACGATTTAAAACATAATCCCCAAAGCCGCCGCATCCTGACCAATATCTATAACTTCGAAGATCTTCATGAGATGGGCTTATATCCCTGTGCCTATTCCATGACTTTTAACGTTTCCGGCAATGTCTTAAACGGTATCCTCAACCAACGTTCCAACGACATGCTTACCGCCAATAACTGGAACGTCTTGCAATATTCCCTTTTGCTGATGATGTTCGCCCAGGTATCAGGGCTGGTTCCAGGCGAATTAGTCCACGTTATCGCCGATGCTCACATCTATGATCGACACATCCCTTTAGTTAAGAAAATCATCGCAAAACCCACCCATAAAGCACCGAAATTGTGGATTAATCCCGAAATTAAAAACTTCTACGATTTCACTTTGGATGACTTCAAACTCATCGATTATGAATACGAGACATTGGAGGAGAAGATTCCGGTTGCCATATGAGAATCATCGAGATTTTAAATTGCGATAAACATTTCGGGATTGGCAAGAAAAACGGCCTTCTTTTCCATCAGCCAAAAGACATGGCCTTTTTCCGTCAAACCACTTCAGGTCACGTCGTGGCGATGGGTGAAAATACCCTCCTTTCTTTCCCCGGGGCAAAGCCGCTTCCTAACCGCCTCAATATCGTTCTTAGCCAAGATAAGGCCCACGAATATGAAGGGGTCGAAAACTATCACGATATGGCTTCCTTCTTAAAAGCGATCAAATATTATTCGGGCAAAGATGATGTCTATATTATCGGCGGGGCTTCGATATACCGCCAATTACTGCCTTTTTGTACCGATATCCTTTTAACCAAAATCGACGCCGACGGAGAAGCCGAGGTTTTCTTCCCAAATATCGATGAAGACGAGCGTTTTGAACTTAAATCCATCTCTGCTCCGGAAGAAGACAACGGACGTGCGATTCGTTTTTGCCACTACATCAACAAGTCGCCTTTGCCTCTATAGATGTCATTATCCAGTGGTAATCCTCCATTTTGGGTTAATTAAGTTTTAGATAAAAAAGTAAAAAGTGGCTGTTTTCGCAATTATTAGAATTTCATCCAACATTCTTTTAAGAATGACTTAATAGAAGTTAAATCCTTATCCTCATAATAATTAACTAGATGCTTTTTAAAATTGTCTACTTTGCTATAGTCGATAACTAAGAGTCCTTGGCCTTTAGAGATAAGATAATGATTCGCATACACTACCGCTGTTCTTTTGTTACCGTCATAATAGATTTGAGTCTTCATGACATATAAACAGAGCTCAATAGCTTTATCGATATCATCCAAACTTGAGGCTAACAAGTCTTTGATATCTTGTTTAACTTTATCTTCTAAAGGAATCGGAGGAATGTATGATGAATCTCCAATGGTGACTGGTACCCCCCTAATTCTTCCTCCATCTTGAATAGCCAATAATCCTTCATTAACTAATCTAGCAATATAGGAGGCCAAATAATAATCGCTTGGTGCTTGGATGACATCTTTATCTAAAATAAATTGCCATGCGTGTTTAAGATTAATGATTTTTTGGACATCTTCCGCTTTTACATTTTTAACAATCCCATTATCAATAATTGCTTCTGTATCGGGAAAAGTGGTTCCAACCCCTTCTAACACAGCTTGATCATAAATAATCTTCTTCATATTAGCGCGAGCAAAATCTAGATTAAGGACAACTCTATCCGATAATTCTTCTTCCTTATAACCAAGTAACGCTAGTTGTTTTTCAAGCTGCCTAATTTCCTTGCGAAGAGATTTAGTTTCAACATTGTTTCTTAATAAAGTGCTATATAGTTCTTCGCTATATTCGCCAACATAAGTAGATTTGACTTTATCTAATTCTCTTTTACGGACATATAGGTATTTCTTTTCTGATATGGTTTTTATTTCTGGAGTTCCATCGTATGGTAAAAGATTTAAACGGGCCTGTAATTCCGCGCGCCTATTTAATAATTCGTGAATTTGGATAACTGTGTTTTCCATTAAATATCCTCCTTAGGGAACTTTTCGGTTTAATTATTGATATTTTGTTCCCTAAATTCAATTATTACTTTGAGCCATGTAGTTATCCCGTGATTTGTTTTTGTCTTACCTCCATGCCCTTTTATGCCTAGAAACAAATTTGCGGATAACTGCATCTTTTCCTCTATAGAAAACATTTAAACAAAAGATAAGTTATAATTAGGCCATGAGTACTAAGACCCCATTTTTCCTTTTGACCCTGGCCGCTTTTTTGACTTCTTGCGGCACCTCACCCACTACCTCTAGCGATTCATCGGCAACGCTAAGTGAGTCTTCCCCATCCTCTAGTCAAAGTCAGGGCGAATCGACTTCGGAAAGTAAATCTGAAGCGACTTCTGCTTCCGCCCCCTCTTCCGCTTCCGCTCCCTCTTCATCGTCATCTTCTTTGCCTGCCATTGATTACATCAAGGTTTTCGTCGAATCCCATTACACTTCAGTATGGGCCTGGACCGATAAAGGGAACCTCTTCAAAGCTTGGCCTGGCGAAGCTCTAAAAGATTATGACTCCTCTTGGAAGACCTATGATTTCGAAGAATACACTTCGTTAAATATCATCTTCTCCGAAGGCGGAAACAATCAAACCGCAAATTTAGAAATCCCCCATGCCGGTTATTGGTGGTGGTATCAAAATTCCTGGCACGAATCCAACCCTCTCGAAGGCGGGGAAGAAAGAAGCTCCCAATCCGTCTCTATCCCAGATGGCGAAGGAGCCGATATCGTTGGCGGGGCCAATTCATGGAAAGAATTCCCGCTTTGGGATGAGTATGAAGACGACCATTGGCAAATCGTTTCTCCCTATAAGGGCAAACGCGATGACTTCCGTGACGAATCCATCTATTTCGCCATGACCACTCGTTTCTATGATGGCGATTCCTCGAATAACGTCAAATGCTGGGATGGCAAAAACAATGCCGCCGATGATCCTGCCTGGCGTGGCGATTTCAAAGGCCTAATCGAAAGAATGGATTACATAAAAGCTCTTGGCTTTACCTCAATTTGGATTACCCCTGTCGTTGAAAACGCCTCAGGTTATGACTATCACGGCTACCACGCGATCAATTTCTCCAAGGTGGACGCCCGTTATAAATCCGAGGATGTCGACTTCGTTGATGTCATTAAAGAAGCCCATAAACGCGACATGAAGATCATCCTTGATGTTGTCTTTAACCACACAGGCAACTTTGGTGAAGAAAACCTCTTCCCCATGTTCTATAAAAACGAAGACGACCAAACCATCAATGGCATAGTCCAAAACGACAAGTCTTTATTGCCTTCCAACTACGCTTCGATGAATGGCGGACAGCAATATGGCGCTCGAATCGATGCCATGAAAGGCACAGCGGACGTGAATAACATCTATCACCACGAAAAGAACATGGCCTACGAGCAATATATCGAGCAAACCGGGCAAATGGCGGGGGACTGCGTTGACCTTAACACCGAAAACCCAACCGTTGCGAATTACCTGGTGAAAGCTTATGGCGAATTTATCCGCCTTGGCGTCGACGCTTTCCGTATCGATACGATGAAACACATCTCGCGTCTAACCTTTAATAATTATCTCTGGCCGGCCTTCTATCATTATGCCGAGAAATGCGGGAACAACCACTTCTTCATGTTCGGCGAAGTTTGCACCCGTGTTCGTGAAGTCTGGAACCATGGTCAGGCTTGCGATTCCGCTCCGTTCTATACTTGGAAAGAAAGCAAGAATTATCCTTGGGGAGACCGCGCTACAAACGAAGCCTCAACCCTTAAAAACTGGAACGATAACGCCAATACCAATCAGCCTTCTACCAGCAATGCTTATTTGAAGAACATGTCCTACCACGCCCCTGATCACTCCAAATTCAGTGGCTGCTCGGTCATCGATTTCCCAATGCATTGGAATTTCCAATATGCACGTGACGCCTATAATGTCGCCGTCAATAACGACCAATATTACAACGACGCCACCTATAACGTCGTCTACGTCGACTCTCACGACTATGGTCCTGACGGAATCGAAAAGGTTCGTTACAACATGGGCACCAACGCATGGAAAGAGAACATGTCCTTAATGTTCACCTTCCGCGGTGTTCCTTGCATCTATTACGGCTCCGAAATTGAATTCCAAGCCGGCAAAACGATTGATGAAGGTCCTAATATCGCCCTAGCAAATTCAGGACGTGCCTATTTTGGTGCTCACCTAGAAGGAAGCGTCACCGCGACCGGATTTGGCGATTATACGGCAACTGGCGCAGTAGCCACCACACTCAACCACACCTTGGCTAAGCACCTCCAAAAATTAAATAAGATTCGCCTACAGGTTCCCGCTTTACGTCGTGGCCAATATCAAAGTTTCGGCGATCTTAAGTTCGTTAGGCGTTACACCGCTAATGGCGTTGATTCCGTTGCTGCCGTTGCCATCTCTAGCGGATGCACCTTCACCGGTTTACCTAACGGAACCTACAAAGATCTCTATAATGGCGGAACCCAAACCGTAAGCAACGGAACCTTGAACGCCTCCGTCTCCGGACAGGGCAACGTCCAAATCTGGGTTAAGCAATAACCGCAATCTACCTAAAGAAACGTCAGTTATGCTGGCGTTTTCTTTTTACTTTGAAAAGGCATAAAACCTGCAATTCCACCATATCCTGAAAGTTTTTTGCACAGTTTTCAGCATTTGTTAGAAAGTTATAATACCTAATCTAATTTTCTTGAGCATTCCGCCTTATAATTAATAAAGACAGGAAGCCATCTATGAAAGAAAGCGAAAAAATCATCCAGTGGATAAAAGAATACTTTGAACAAAACGGGAAGGAGTGCAAAGCCGTTATCGGAATCTCTGGCGGCACCGATTCTTCGGTATGCGCCGCATTGCTTGTAAAAGCCCTCGGTAAGGAAAACGTCTTCGGGGTAATGATGCCTAATGGCACCCAGCACGACATCAACGTCTCAGAGGAGCTTGTCCGCTTTTTGGATATCCCTAATTGCACCGTTAACATCGGATCCACCAGCACGACTTTAAATGAGGAAATTGGGAAGGCGATGGGGTGCAATGTTACTTCTTATCCAGTCTATTACACCAACACCCCGGCACGTTTAAGGATGACCGTCTTATATGGCATCTGCGCCATCGTTGGAGGCCGGGTAGTCAATACCTGCAACCTCAGCGAAGACTACGTTGGCTATTCCACTAAGTTTGGTGATGCCGCAGGTGATTTCTCTCCTCTTTCTGACCTCACTAAAAGCGAAGTCAGGGCAATCGGACGAGAGCTTGGCCTACCAAGCAAATTCGTCGATAAGACACCTGAAGACGGTATGTCAGGGAAATCAGATGAAGAAAAACTCGGATTTAGCTATGACACCTTAGATCGTTATATTAGGACCGGGGAGATTGATGATTTGAAGGCAAAAGAAAAGATTGATCATCTCCACCACATCAACCTCCATAAACTATTGCCAATGCCAAAATATGAAAAGAAAGACTAAGGAATATGAAGTCGGTCTTGTCTTAGGACGTTTCCAGCCTCTCCATAACGGGCACGTTCACGTTATCGAGACGGCCTTGAAACGTTGTCGCACCGTTTTAGTTTTCGTGGGTTCTGCGCAGGCTAGCGGCACCCCAGAAAATCCTTTTGATTATGAAACAAGGAAGAAATTCCTCGAACTTGTTTTCGGCTCAAAAATTATCATCGCCCCACTTATCGACCAAGGTCTTGGCAATGTAAAAGCATGGGGTGATTTTATCTTAGCCGAGGCAAAAAAGTACGTCCCAAAAGTCGATTGTTTCGTTCTTGGACAAGAAGCCAAAAATTCAACTTGGCTAGACCCGAAATTGGGTATCGACCTGATTGAGGTCCCCCGGAGTGAAGTCCCAATCTCTGCCACCGAAATTCGTCAATCTATCCTCGAAGAAAACAACGATAGATGGATGGAGTTAATTCCCAAGCAGATGCAAGAGGAATTAAAAAAGCACCTCGTAGGCAAAATATAAGTGCTTAGAATTTTCCATATTTATCAATGGAAACTCGGTTTTAAATCTTGGCGGAAACCAGAATTGAGAAATCGAGTTTATTTTTTATTTCTTAGCCGAAGATTTTTATCCCTTCAATTAAGACCCTTTCAAGCAAAGCGGTGTTTTGAGTGGCGGCTTCCAAACGGATGAGATCAACCTTCTTATGGAGAGCGTCTTCCAGGCGGGCAAGCAAATCGTAGAAGCGCACCCCCGAGGGGGCTCCCGAGACAATTAAATTCACTTGGCTATTCGCCTTGGCCTTCCCTAAAGCATAAGGACCAAAAAGCACACAGACTTTTACGTTGCTTCCGGAAAGGCAGGTTAGTACCGCGTCTTTAATCGTATCTAGGGTCAAAACGCCATGTTCTTCATCGACTCTGACAATATCCTGGAGTCGATCGACCATGGCATCATATTTCAAAGTTCCGACATATTTTTCTTCAGATTCGTAGCGGCAATAGGTCCGAAAAGGGACTCGCAATAATTTTGCGGCTTCCTTTTGTTTTAAATGTCCGTTAATCCTTATGTTTTTAAGTTTTTTGGCTTCTTCCATATGGATATTATAGCCATTTTGGCAGTTTTTAAAATAATTGATTGCCGTTTATCTTATTTTTGTTAGTTTTTATCGATCGTTTTTCATTCGAAGATTTTCAAAAAAAGGAGACTAATTATCCGAAAGATATCTCTTTCCTTTTTCCGAAAATACAGTATCCTTTAGTTGAGCTTTATATATTTGCACTGTTAGCGCGTGCATGTTTCTACGGGTTGCCTTACCTACCCTCTATAAGCTCGCTTGTTTATAGAGGGTTTTTATATGAATGCGCTTAAAGGAAACATCCTATATGTCGAACCAAACGGTGATTTGATAATCCATCCCAATAGTTTTCTTCATTACGATGAAAATGGAATCCTTGGGATTTTCGATAACGCCTTAAATTGCGAAGAGATAGAAGATTGGGGTAACCGCCTAATTCTCCCCTCCTTTGCAGATATGCATTTGCACGCTCCTCAATATACGATGCTAGGGATGGGGTTAGACCTCCCATTATTAGATTGGTTAAAGACCTACACCTTCCCCGCCGAAGCACGTTTTAAAGACCCTGAATTTGCGCGCCCAATTTATCGGAAACTGGCCCTCGAATTAATTGGAAACGGAACAACAAAAATTTCCATGTTTTCGAGCCTCCATTTTGAGTCCACTTTAGTCTTGATGGAAGAGATGGAAAAAGCCGGACTCGTTGGTTTCGTTGGCAAGGTCAATATGGACAGAAATGGTTCGGAAGAACTTCATGAGAGCACCGAAGAGTCAATCGAAAATACCAAAAAGTGGATTCTTTCCTGTGACAAATTTAAACATATCAAACCCATCTTAACTCCTCGCTTCACCCCATCTTGCACCGACGAATTAATGGGCTGGCTAGGCGAAGTCGCAAGACAAACTAAGCTACCTATTCAATCCCATCTTTCCGAAAATGAAGCTGAAGTTCAAACCGTGAAAAACCTTCACCCGGATTGCTCTCAATATTGGCAAACTTATCAAAAATATGGTTTGTGGAATGAGAGGACCTTAATGGCCCACTGCGTCCAAAGCAGCGACGACGAATTGCTCGCAATCAAAAAGTCTGGCGTCACGGTTGTCCATTGCCCTAGCAGCAACATCAACCTCTTTTCGGGTTTTGCTCAAGTCCGCCATATGCTGGATCTCGGCGTGAAGGTTGTCCTAGGAAGCGATATCGCGGGCGGCAATCATCTTTGTATGTTTGACAATATCGCTTCAGCCATTCGCGTGTCCAAAGCAAGAACAATCATTGAAGGACCTAAGACACAATTCCTCACTACCGAGGAGGCGTTCTTTTTGGCAACTGGAGCATCGTCTTCCTTCTTTGGTGAGGAACTTCCTTTCCATCAAGGCGCCCCGTTACACGCGATAGTCTTAGATGATGCTTTATTGCCTAACACTAAAGAACTGTCTTTAAAAGAACGTTTCCAAAGGGCAATTTATCGCCGTCAAAAGGATGCCATTATGGCTGTTTACGGCAATAACAAAAGGCTAAAATAAGCCACTTAATCGCATTGTTATATATTTTGATTTTTTTTCATAAAAACTAGCAAAAAATGAGGTTTTTGCGTTTTTTACTTCTAAATTGCGAGGTTTTTAAATCTTATTTTTGAATAGGGCCTTAGCAAATCAGTTGCAAAAATCCTAAGGAAGTCCAAAATCTCCCTGTCGATTATCAATGAGGTGTTTTATGAAAATTGCTAAGTCCGCATATCAACTGATTGGCCACACTCCAATGCTTGAGCTTGGTCACCTTGAAAAAGAATTTAATTTACAGGCTCGCCTTATCGCAAAACTTGAGTCCAAAAATCCTGGCGGATCAGTCAAAGATAGAATTGCCCTCAACATGATTGAAGCCGCGGAAAAAGAGGGCAAGATAAAGCCTGGCGCAACCCTAATCGAACCGACCTCTGGCAACACCGGAATTGGCATTGCTGCCGTTGCCGCTTCCAAAGGCTACAAAGCCATTTTGGTTATGCCCGAGACGATGTCAATTGAACGTCGCCGTATCATTCAAGCCTATGGCGCCGAAATCGTTTTGACAGAGGGGGCAAAGGGGATGAACGGCGCGATTGAGAAAGCCAATGAGCTTGCTGCGAGCATTCCTAATTCTTTAATCCCAGGTCAATTCGTTAATCCAGCCAACCCTGAAATCCATTACCAAACCACCGGTCCTGAAATCTATCAAGACTGCGATGGCAAAATTGACTATTTTGTCGCCGGCGTTGGGACGGGCGGAACCATCACAGGCATAGGCAGATATTTAAAAGAACAAAATCCAAATATCAAAATCATCGCGGTCGAACCTTCTGGCAGCCCAATCCTTTCTAAAGGAATCAAAGGCCCTCATAAAATCCAAGGCATCGGAGCCGGATTTGTCCCTGAGGTGTTAGACACCAAAATCTATGATGAGGTCATTGCCATCGATGATGACGACGCTTTTAAATATGGAAAACTCGTTGGTAAAAAAGAAGGCGTTCTCATTGGCATATCCGGAGGTGCCGCTTTATGCGCTGCCATCCAAATTGCAAAACGCCCGGAGGCAAAAGGAAAGAATATCGTGGTCTTATTCCCAGACGGAGGAGACAGGTATTTCTCAACCCCTTTATTTGAATAAATATGAATAAATCAATGCGTGTATTGACCATCCAAGACGTCTCTTGCTTCGGACAATGTTCGACGACCGTTGCTTTGCCTATTCTTTCTGCCTTAGGGATTGAGACCCCGATTTTACCTACTGCCATCCTTTCTACCCACACCGCCGGATTCAATGACTTTATCTTTATTGATTTAAAAGACGAACTCCCGAAAATCCAAAAGCATTGGGAAAAAGAAGGCATCACTTTTGATGCTGTCTATACCGGCTATCTAGGCGCGAAAGAAGATGTCGAAGTCGCTTTATCCATTGCCAAGGGGAACCTCAACCGCGGACCATTAATCGTTGATCCGGCCTTTGGCGATCATGGCAAACTTTATCCTGGGTTTGATCATCATTATGTTGAAGCGATGGTATCTCTAATCGCCGCTAGCGACGTCCTTCTCCCCAATTTGACCGAAGCATATGCTTTGATTGGAAAGCCCTATAATCCAAATCCAAGCAAAGATGAAATCAATGAGATTTTGAGTGATTTAGTTCGTCTTGGCGCTAAAGCAGTTGTCCTAAAAGGGATTGGAAACAAAGAAAACGAAACCGGAATCGTTACCTACGAAAACGGCAATATCCAGTCTTATTACCACCCAAAAATTAGCCAAGACTTCCATGGGACAGGGGATATCTTTGCCTCCGTTTTCACCGCCGCCTTCCTCCACCAAAAAGGATTATTGGAAGCGGGCAAAATCGCCTGTGACTTCGTCTATCGCTGCATTGAAAATACAATCGGGGAAGTCAGTCATTCCTATGGAGTTATTTTCGAACCGCTACTTGGTTCGCTAGCAAAAAAATTCTAGTCTCCCAGCTTTTACCCATATTAAAAGGGCCGCCTCAAGCGAAGAGACGACCCTTATTTTTGGCTTTAGCGTTTCAGTAAGACTTCTTTTTCGTATTCGCGAATTTCTTCAAACATCTTGCTATCACTTACCATGCCTTGGCGAGTGAGATATTCTTCCCAAACTTCGCCCCAAGGCAAGGTCTTAATTTCCTCTTGGAGGGCAAGGACGCGGGTGTGGTCATAACTGTCCTGAGCTTCCTTAAGCAGGTGCCAAGGGGTCAATAGGGCTTTAAGGAGAGCCTTTTCCATGTTCCTTGCGCCGATGATCATCGCCGCGACACGGTTAATCGAGGCATCGAAGTAATCAAGCCCGATATAGCTTCTTTGTAAGCCATCGCATTTAACGAGTTCATCTGCGACATCTTGGAGGTCATCGTTTAATTTGAGGACATGGTCGGAGTCCCAGCGGACAGGACGGGAAACGTGGAAAGCGAGCTTGCCGAAGAAGGAATACATGGCGCTGATTTTATCGGCAACGTTTTCAGTCGGGTGATAATGGCCGGTATCGATAAGGTTTAGAATTCCTCTTGTCGCGGCATAGTTAAGATAGAATTCGTTGCTGCCAACGGTATAGGATTCAACCCCAATCCCGAAGACTTTGCTCTCGACGGAGACATCCATGACTTTCTTATCGTATTTATAACCGGCAAGAATCTTGTCCAAGGAATCTTTGAGTCTAAGCCTCGGCCCAATGCGGTCGGCGGGAACGTCTTTCAACCCGTCAGGAATCCAGATATTCATCAAGGCTTTTTGGCCGAGTTCTTTGCCGAACATTTCCGTGATTTTTAAGCCATTTATGCAGTGTTTTATCCAATAATTGCGAACTTTTTCATCTGGCGAGGAAAGCGACATGCCATCCACCAACATGGGATGGGAGAAGATGGTCGGGTTATAATCTAAGCCAAGGCCTCTTGCTTTGGCATATTCAACCCATTGCTTGAATTGGGCGGGACCAACATCGCTTCTATCGACGATTTCGCCGGTTTGGTAAATCGCATGGAGGTTAATCTTTTTGCTCCCGGGAATATAAGACAAAGCCTTATCAAGGTCCTTCGTCAATTCTTCGAAATTCCTTGCTCTGCCAGGATAATTTCCGGTGGTTTGAATACCGCCGGTTAAAGAACCGGCATCTTCAAATCCCATGACATCGTCTAATTGCCAGCAATGCAAACTGATTTTGGTTTTAGCCAAGGTCTTTAACGCCTTGTTGATATCGATGCCATAGGAGGCAAAGATACGTTTGACTTCTTTTCTCATTAATTTTTCCTCGCTTTCAGTTGGGTTTTAATATTTCCTAAGGCTGTCGCCTCAATAGGAAGCACGTTAACGCTTTTCTTGGTATAGAAATGGATTAGGTGATTCAGGTATTCGCTTTTGGCGCCCCCACCGATCACCAAGATAGATCGATAAGTTTTCCCTGTAATCTCCTCCAGCTCATCAATGGCCTTGCCATAAGCCACTGCCATCGAACGATAGATGGAAGCAAATAAATCGTTATTTGTTTTAGGTGGGTTGTCCTTTAATAAGGCAAGCACCGCTTCGCTCATCTTTTCAGGAGCGTTTAAAGAGGGGTCGTTTACATCAAAGACCTCTTCATAATCGGACTTCGTCAAATCTCGATTTACTTCTTGAATGGACAAATTAAGTTCTTCACGGACGCGATTTGCGATATACATGCCCATGATGTTTTTCAAGAAACGAATATATCCGACCCCGCCTTCATTGGTGTAGTTGGCTTTAAGCGAGGAATCGCTGATAATCGGCTCTTTTGATTTGATGCCAAGCAAAGACCAAGTTCCGCTAGAAAGGATGATGCCATCTTCCGGCACACTGGCGGCTTCAAAAGCCGACGCCGTGTCATGGCTTGGGCAAAGGATCACTTTGGCATTGCCGCCGACTTCTTCCTCGATTTCAGGAAGAAGATAACCAACCTCATACCCGGGCTTATGGATTTGTCCAAATAGCTTTCTTGGCAAACCTAATTTATCTAATGTGTCAAAATCATATCCGCCGGTTTTGGCTTCTAACAAAGCCCCCGTCGATTCATTTGTATATTCGTGGGTCTTAATTCCGGTTAAGCGATAAGTGAAATAAGAAGGGAGCATCAAATAATCGGTAGCCTCTTCTAGTCTCCCTTTTTTAAGATCGTCGAATAATTGGTAGATGGTATTAAAGGAGGCAAATTGAATGCCTGTGCGTCGATAAAGCGTCGCAAAGGGAACAATCGAATGAACCTGCTTACTGGAGTTGATTGTTCTTTTGTTCCGATATGCATAATAGGGAGAAATATCTTTATCGCCATTAAGCAAAACATAATCCACGCCCCAAGTATCAATGGAAATCGATTCGATTTTAGGGTATTTGGAGAAAGCAACCTTAATGCCTTCTTTGATTTCTTTAAATAATTGAGGGATATTCCAAACTAAACCATCGGGAGACTCTTCCATGCCCGTTTTAAAACGGTAAATGGTTTCAAGGGTAATCTTTCCATCATCAAAACATCCAATGACATGACGGCCACTGCTAGCCCCAAGGTCAATGGCAAGGAAGAATTCCATTATTCGCCGATGACCCCTTCCATCATTTTTAAATTCCAAAGTTTGGCTAGGCCGATAACAACCTCGTCAGGAATTTCGTTAACGACGTGACCTAAAGTCAGCATATAAATCTGGGCCGTTTTCTCAACCGTTTCGATTAAGCCAAAAGCCTCATCGATCGTTTCGCCCGCCCCATAGATGCCATGGTTTGTCCAAGTCACAATACGGTGCTGTTTCATTTTCTCGGCCGTCGCCTCGCCGATTTCGGTCGTGCCGCAAATCATGCAAGGAAGGACACCAACCCCTTCAGGGAAGACGACAACCGCTTCGGTGTTGGATTTCCAAAGCTTCCTGGTAAAGATTTTTTCATCGGTCGGAAGGCAAGCCCCCATGCAGATGGTATAGGTAGGATGGGTATGCATGATGATGCGGTTTTTGGGGTTAATTTGATAACGAACCGCGTGGCTCATCAAATGAGCCGGGAATTCACTTGTGAAACGACCCCCATCTTTATATCCCCAAAGTAAATGGGCGGTTTCGCCATCTTCGGAAATCTTGACTAAGCCGAGATTCGTTTCGGGATCACCCTTAACATTCTTAAAATATTTGCCGGTTCCGGTGACAAGGAAATATTTGCCACGTAAGCACTCGTGGGCAACAAAACCAGCAGGGATATCACGGATGAATTTATCTTCTGGGAAATATTCCCTGACGAATTCTTCATCGATCATATAGGAAATATTGCCACCGTTACGTTCATCCCACCCTTGGCGGTACATATTCGCGGTGATATCGCACATTTCCTGGACAAATTTGGAGTGGATAAAATCAGACATAATAAAACCTCACTAATTCGTTTACTGGTATACCTATTATTTGAATAACTTCAGCAAGTCGCTAAAGGTGGTTAGGCAATAATCGCTGCGTCGATAATTCGTCGCATCACCGATCGCCACACCTAGCATACCGCCGTCTTTGGCGGCGTCGATGCCGGCGTAAGCATCTTCGACAACCGCGCATTCTTCCGGGCGTAAGCCAAGGAATTCGGCTCCTTTAAGGAAGACCTCGGGGTCGGGTTTGCTCTTTGTGATATTAGTGCCATCGCTGATTGCATCAAAATAGGAAGTTAGATCTACCCTTTCCAAGATAAATTTGGCGTTCTTGCTGGAAGAGCCAATCGAAAGCTTGTATCCCCGGCGACGAAGTTCGGTGAGGGTATCCCTAACTTCTTGGGTGACGTCATTCGGGGTCATCGTTTTCAGATATTCGCGGTAGAGGGTATTCTTCTTTTCGGCAAGGGCTTCCTTCTCTTCTTGGGAGAGGGGCTTACCTTTATATTTTTCAAGGATGATCTCCAAGGAGGCCATACGTGAAACGCCACGGAGACGATTGTTGATGGTCTCGTCAAAATAGGTGTTGATGGAATCGGCCATGTCTTTCCAAGCCAAATAATGGAATTTGTCGGTGAAGACAATGACGCCATCTAAGTCGAATATGATACCTTTGATCTTTTTCATGGTTTACTCCTCGCAAATTGTTATGCACTTTTTTAGGTATTCTCTTTTTTCCGCCACATCGAGCATGGCTTTGGCAAAGTCGGTATAGGTAATATGACTTTTCCCGTCTAAGGCAAATAAAACTTCTTGCTCAACCCCGACTTTATATTTCCCTTTGCCCTGTCCTTCATAATCGAAATCCAGGGAGGGGCAAACAAGGGTATATTCCACGCCTTCGCCTTTTTTTAAATCTTCTAGGCCAAGGCAAATATTCATTGAGATCCCTTTTAGGAAATCGGGATGTCCTTCGGATTCATAGACATGTTGGGCGTGGGTGGCATCGGTAAACAAAGTGCCCGCGCCTCCGACCATAATTAAATGAATGTCGCTTCCTTTGGTGATTTTAGCCAAATGGTTAATCGCTTTGCGGTTAATGGAAGGGTCGACGTTAAAGCCACTTCCGAAAGCGCTAAGAAGGACATCAAACCTAGCCACGTCATCTTTGGTTAAGGCAAAAAGGTCTTTATGAATGACATTCTTAACGTTCTGGTTAGTGAGGCTATCTTCGCGAATGATGGCGGTGACATCAAAACCTCTTTGGAGGGCTTGCTCACAAAGTTTCTTACCTAGTCTTCCATTCGCGCCGATAATCGCGATTTTCATTTGCCCGTTCATAACGCTTCAAGCCACCTTATATATAAATTGACCCATTCCCTTGTTTGACCCATTCTTCTAGAAGGGAGCCCAAACATCGGAGGGAAGTCTTGCTGCGCGACGCCAAAGCCATGCCCTCCTTCAGGGAAAAGGTGAAATTCGCATCTTACCCCTGCATCAAAGCAAGCCTTCGCCAGGGCAAAGGAATTATTGGGATTAACGACCCCATCGTCGCTTGCGCAGCAAACAAAGACCGGGGTTTTGTTTTCTTTTGCATATTGAGGAAGACAATATTTCTCTTTAATTTCTTCGTAATATGCGTCGTTTTTTAATATTTCATCCCCGAATTGCAAAGATAATAAGAATCTTTCGGCCATTAATTCCCCATAAATTGGGGCAAGTGATTTAACGCTTGGATCGACCTTATCGATTTCATCTTCTTCATATCCTTCAATGTGGGGAAGCTTATTGAATAGATAGACGGTTGTTGTCACAAGGTTTCCGCCGGCTGAATAACCAAGGATGGAAAGTTCGTTCGCATCGATTCCAAAATCCTCGGCATGGGCTTTGATATAACAAATCGCGCGACGGCAATCTAGCATCGCGGCCGGATAAAGATAAGGATAGACGCGATACTTCAAGGCAAAGGCGGTAATGCCATGAGCTTGAAGATATTCGCAGGTCGGATATCCTTCTTG
Source organism: uncultured Bacilli bacterium (assembly GCA_905235705.1). Lineage (GTDB taxonomy): Bacteria > Bacillota_I > Bacilli_A > RFN20 > CAG-826 > Alloenteromonas. The sequence continues at coordinate 20,555 of CAJOML010000009.1, forward strand.
GTCAAGTGAGACATCTTGATAAGCCCCGCCTGGGACGACTAATACGGCTTTCTTACTTCCCGATGCGATAAAAGGAACGATATAAGGTTCTTCATCGTATTTATCGGAGATGAATCCTCTTTCGATATAAAACCTTTGGGCGGTATTTGGCCCAAGCATGTCTTTTCTCCTTTTACGTGGGTCAAAAGACATCGATAAAGCTTCCCCGAAATCCCAATCCGCCTGATAAGGGGTGAGATCAGGGTATTTGCTTTTCCCTGTGTTTAGGGGTACGCGTTGATAGATTTTAATATGAAGGTGGGACATATTAGCTCCTGATTAATAAAAGCCAAGGCCTGAAGGGAGAAAGCCTTGGCTTAGAAAGTTACCTAACCAATTTGGCTTCCCACTTTCCACAGAAGGGGTCAACTGGTGAGGTGCCTTTGAATTCGGACTTACCGGTGAGTTTTTCAACGAGGCTTTCGATAACCGTGTTAAACCCGCAATAGCAGTTGATATAGGTCCGTACTTGAGGAACGTCAACCAAGTGATAGGGGTTCTCGAATGAGACGAATATCGTTGGGATGGTGTGGCAGTAGATGGGAACATTGGCACCCATCGGGTTAGCCCATTCAATCCTGACGACGGTTTGATTGGATTTGGTCTGAAGCGAAGCGGCATAGACCAACAAATCATATTTATCGGTGAATTCCTTAACCGGTTGCATGACCCCTTCAAAACCTTCGAACGGTTTGAAGACGTCTACCTCAAAGCCCTCTTTCTCCAATGCTTCTTTAAATTTCGTGTTTTGGGAATCATCGATGCTGAAGATCGAGGTTCCGGCGGATTTGTTTTCTAAGGGATAGAACAATATCCGCTTATATTTTTGGGGAGTAATGGGGAGGACGCCCTTTTCCTCTTTGACGAGGGTAATGGACTTATCCGCGCATTCTTTGCTCCAACGAATGAATTTTTCTTGGCCAATCAACTTTTTGGCTTCCTCAAGAGTAGGAACTAAGGTCCCTTCTGCTTGTTTCTGATGAAGTTTTAAGGAAGCTTTCAAGGCCAATATACGAGTCACGGCATCGTTTAATCTTTCTTCGGTAAAGACGCCTTGCTCATAACCCTTGGTCATATATTCGATGTCTTCTTCAAGGGATTTGGTGAATAAGAACATATCACATCCGGCGGCGATGGTTAGTGGAACCATCTTTTCCCTGGAAATCAGGCTTGCCACACCGGCCATAGTCGTGCTATCGGTAATGACAAGGCCGTTGAAACCGAGCTGATTACGGAGCAAATCGGTGACAAGTTCTTTGGAAACGGTCGCCGGCATGATGTCCTTATCTTCGATACCAGGACGGAAATGCCTTGTATAAGCGGGTTGGAGGATATGACCGATCATGACGGTTTTGCAACCGGCATCGATCGAGGCTTTATAAGCGGCCCCATAGGTCTTATCCCATTCTTCGCAGCTTAGGTCATTGATCGAAGGAGCGACGTGTTGGTCTCTTTCGTCACGTCCATCGCCAGGGAAGTGCTTGATGGTCGCGGCTAAGCCGTGCTTTTGGACTTCCTCCACATAGGCTTTGCCCATATCGCGGACGAGTTCGGGTTCAGAACCAAAGGTACGTGTATTCGTAATTGGGTTACGCCAGTTGTAATCGATATCGATAATCGGGGCGAATGACCAGTTACAACCAACGGCAGCGCCTTCAACACCGCAAACTTCGCCTAGTCTTCTAGCTTGCTCGACTTCGTGGGTGGCCCCTACTTCCATAGGACGGCCTAAGATGGTGCCTTCGCTGGTAATCCCGTTACCACCTGCCTCTAAATTGGCGGCGACGAGCATCGGGATCTTTGAATATTTCTGCATCTTTTCGATCGCGGAGATGCATTCAGCCGTCGGCATGATCCTTGACATGAATCCGCCGGGCCTAACTTGCTGGGCGATGAATTTGCAGTATTCTTCCTCATCGTTATAGGTGATAAGGCAGAATAAGTGATGGATCTTATCTTCGGTCGACATCGAGGCGAGAGTATCCTCGACCCATTTGATGTCTTCCTCACTTAAATAGAAGGGCTTTGCCTTCAATTGCTCAATACTAACCATAATCGAAGCCCCCTATTAAGCGTTGTCACCGCCAGCTTCTTTTTTGGCTTGGAGTTTCATTCTTAGCTTCTTTAAGGTCACGAATTCGACAATCGGGGTCTCGTTGTTGACATAGATAAGGAAGCCAACGAGGATGATCGCTTCGACGACGGAACGGATTTCCAAGGAGAAGGAGGCGTTGGCGAATGTGATTTGCCCGAATCCGACCTGGATGAATTCATAAGCGATGCAGCCAAGCAAGATGGAGATCTGCTTATTGCAATATTTGTTGATGAACCCAGCGAAGAATAGGGGTAAGAAGCAGCTAAACATTGAGCCGATGGTAGAGAAATTGATGGTAGGCGTGACGCCGTTTTTCATCATTACCGTCAATGCCCCGGAGACACCGAACATTAAGCCCGAGATGGTGTAGCAGATAACGGCGTTTTTCTTTTCATTGACACCGGTGTTGACGGCAATGAGCTGTCCGGTTTGAAGAGCGCGGTAGTCATATCCGAATTTGGTGTAGTGGAATAAGAAGATCATTAAGCCAAGCGCCACGACAATGATCACAAGGAGTGCCCAAATATTGGAAGCGAATTGGAAATAAGAAGGATCGGTTCCGAAGTTAACCGGCTGGCATCCATCAGAGATGATAGCCGTAATGCCTTCTAGAACCAGCGTCATTCCCAAACCAATAATCATCGGCGGCAATTTAAGCAAAATGTAGAGCAAGCCGGTAATGCAGCCGAAGAAGGCACCTGCAATGGCGGAGATGAAGATCATCCCCACCGGGCCCATTCCGGTCGCAACGGCCAGTTTGGCGCCGACGACCCCACCGATGAGCATAACCGCACCGGTGGAGAAGTCGAAACGTCCTGTATGCATGTTAATCGAAACACCGAAGGCCAACAGCAATACGATCGTCACACCCCTGACAAAGATTT
>CAJOML010000010.1 GCA_905235705.1 uncultured Bacilli bacterium
AAGATACAGGACGTGGAAAAAGGCTAAAAAATCAAAATAGTTCCGATGAAATCGAATTGAAAATCACGAATGTGCACCTTTTGCCTTTTTTCTTTATAATAGCCATCATGGAAACAATCTCGATTGCCTCACTAGGAAAACCATTTGGCATTAAAGGCGAAGTCGTCGCCTATTTGATGACCGACTTCCCCGAACTCCGTTTCAAAAAAGGACGGACATATTATTTTGTTAATGCCAAAGACGAAATCGTCAAAGAAGTCACCTTGGCTTCTTTCCGCCCAAACGGGAACACCCTCATCCTAAGATTCAATGAAATCCCCACCCCCGAAGAAATCGCGGAATACCGCAACCATTATCTTAATATTAGCCGCGAAGAAGCCCCCTTGCCAAAAGGGGCCATCCGTTATGCCGATATCATTGGCTTTGCCTTGGTTAACGAAGAAGGCAAACCTTTGGGTGAATTGATCGAAGTAGTCACTTATTCCCCCACTCCGAATCTAAAAGCCAAAAAGGAAGACGGAAAAATCTTTTATGTCCCGTTCAATGATTTCTTTGTGAAAAAAGTCGATGAGGAAAATAAACAAATCATCATCCATGAAATCGGAGGGTTAGTATGAAGATCACCGTATTGACTCTTTTCCCTTCGATGTTTGATGGATTCAAAACCAATTCCATTATCAAACGGGCAATCGGCAAAGGGGTGGTCGAATTTGAAGCCATCGATATCCGTGCCTACACCAAAGATAAATATGGTAGAACCGATACCCCACCTATTGGAGGAGGGGCTGGCTTAGTCCAAAAAGCACAACCGATTGTCGATGCCATCCACGCCGTCAAAAGCGAAAATAGTCATGTTGTCTTAATGTCGCCTAGAGGTCATACCTTTGATCAAAAAACTGCCGAAAGGTTTGCAAAACTCGATCATTTAATCCTAGTTTGCGGACATTATGAAGGCGTGGACGAGCGCGTGAATGATTATTGCGACGAATTAATTTCAATCGGCGACTATATCTTAACCGGAGGGGAAATCCCTTCTATGGCGATCGCCGATTCGGTCATCCGCCTTCTTGATGGGGCTATCTCTAAGGACTCCTTAAATTCCGAATCTTTCGATAATGATCTCCTTGAATATCCCCAATATACGGAGCCTAGGGAATTCGAAGGATCGAAGGTCCCCGATATCCTCTATAGCGGAAATCACACCGCCATTGAAAAATGGAGAAGGAAACAATCCCTTTCCCTGACAAGGCAATATCGCCCTGACCTATTTGCCAAGGTCCCTTTATCCAAAGCGGATAAAAAACTCCTTGATGAACTCGAATCCGAAGAAACCCCAAAATGGGAACTCGATGCCATCGAAAAAGGGAAGAAATTCATGAAATAAAAGCTGCCCGCGGGCAGCTTTTAGATTACTCGAATTCTTAATTAGAAGAAGACGGCTTCGCTTTGGGCCTTCATTTCGCTCGAAGCGATGAAGGGGATGCGGGTGGTGTAACCGGCTTTGGCGGCGACAACCATCTTAGCGGGCCAGTTGAAGATTTCGGTGTTCCAGCGATTGACGGCATCGTTATAAAGTTCCCTGGCAGCAGTGATTTCTTGCTGGAGGTAGCTATTTTGTCTCATCGCATCGGCGATCTCGGCATGGGCGCGAAGATCGGGATAGTTCTCGAAAGCGACGTTGATGTTACGTTCGACATCGCCAAGTTTTTGGGAAAGTTCGTTACGCGCTTCATCGTTTTCCCCATTGGCACCGCTGCGGAGACGGGCGATTTCGGTGAAGGTTTCCTTATCAAGGGTGATCGCCTTGTCCAACAACTTCGCGGTATTTTGCAAGACGATAACACGCTGAACTTGATAGTTGTCGATGGTAGAAGCGGCCCGTTGGATGTTTTGCTGGAGCTGTTGGAGATAACCTCTGGCGCGGGCTTTGATGATGGTGTAGATAACACCTGGGAGAATCCCTAAGACCCAGAGAATGATTTCGAAGATCGTTGAACCGACGCCGACTTTGACGGGGACCTTTTTGTCGATGACATGAACGTCACGTCCGGTTTGGTTGACGTAGCTGGAATCAGTTTCGTCTAATTCGTTAGCCATAAATTTGTCCTCCTTGGATAACTTTGAATATTGTAACAAGGTTTTTAACGTTTCTCCATACCTGCGCGTGTGGAATTGACATTTTGCGAATTTTACAAAAATCACAAAAAGATTAAAAATTTTTGCTCTTTGAGCAACTTTTTCAAAAATGTAAAAAGGTGTAAATTTTTGTTTACATCTATTTTAATTTTGCCTAGACTGGAGACGTAAGGAGGAAACGCATGGTCACCAACTACATCACCATCACCGAGTTATCTAACTTAACCGGGAAATCGCGGCCAACCTTATATAAATACATTTCCGCCTTCGAAGCGGGCGAAACCTCCGATATCCCCTATGCCTTCGTCAAACTATTCGAATTGGTCGAAGAGAGCAAAGGCAAGAAAAGCGAAATCGGAAAATTCTGCTCCGCCCAATTCGGAAACCAAGGAAAGGCCAAACCCTTAATTGAATTCATCCAATCTCACGAAGACAAAATCGATCCTGAAAAGGCCATCGAATTATTAAAGAAGGAGTTCTCATTATGAACGAAATCGAAAAAAGAACCATGAACGATGACGAATTGTTAAACCACATCCGTTTGCTTCGTCTTAACGAGGCCAAGAAATATCTCTCCTCCCAAATCCAAAAAGGCGAGAAGGAAGAAGAGGCAAGCACTTGGAAAAAAGTCGAGATCTTCTTCTCCCGTCAAAACAACAAAATCCATAACTACGAAGACCGCCTTGCCAAAACCGAGGTCGCGATCGCTAAAATCGAAGGTGAATATCCTAACCCCTTCACCGACGAAGAAGCCATCGATTATGTCGAAGAACGTTTCTCCAAAGAAGGAAACGAAATCGCCAAGCTTCTCTTCGCCGTTAAAATCATCATGGATAACGAAGTGAAATTCGAACGTGAGCAAGATGGCTTAAAAGTCGCTTCCACCTTCTTCTATGGGGATCCCAATAAGTTATTAAATCTCCGCAAAAAGCTCGCCAATTATTATCGAGATCTTGCTTCTGCCGAGATTGGCCCAGAAGAAAAAACAGCCCTCATTGCCATTGCTGCGATTGGCTTGACCGCCTCCTTTGTCGTTCCGGCCGCTGCGGCCCCAGCCATCGTCGCTTCTTCGCTCGGGGCTAAAATCGCCACACTTTCGGTCGCTATGGCAGCCGGATGCTTATTGACCGCTTCGATGGTCGGTGGGGCTTACTTCCTTTTAGATGAGACTAACCGCATCGCCGCTAAACGCGAATTCCTCTCCTTCACGCCCGAACGCCAAGCCCTTACCCTAGCGATGGAACTTCTCGTTGTCGATGAGATGAAATCCGTCTTAGGCGGGGAAGATTTTAAGGAGAAACTAGATTCCATCTTGAAGACCCTCGCGGAATTTAAAGGCGATATCGATTACCTTCTGTTTGTGGAGAAGCAAAACACTTCCGATAACCGCGATAAGCTCACCCAGTTCCACCGCTTCGACAAGAAGATGTTACAAATTCTCTACTAATCGGCCTTCGGGTCGATTTTTTAATCTCCTCTTAGGGCAAAATGAAAAGGCAGGGTCATCCCCGCCCTCATCTTCTTCTAGGCAATTAGTTGCTAGCGGTGTCGACTAAGAAAAGGATCTCGCCGACTAAAGAAACGAAAAGAAGCGTGCACACGCCAAAGGCAATCGACACTTCGGTGTTATCCTTATAGGCGCGATAGGCGTGCACTGTCATTGGGATGCACCAGAATAACGGAAAAATCGCCAATCCAGCATGGATGGTCCCGATTAAGCAAAAGATAAAGGCTGCAAGTTTCATCATTAATCCCTTTCTAATAAGGAATTTATATTCAATGAGGTTTCCAAATCTATATCCAATTTATCCCGTAAATTTATAAAGAGGTGAATCTTCTTTTTTGTCTTTTCTTAGCGGGGTGATAATATTCCCGCGAAAGAGGTTATATCCATGAGCGAAGCATTTAAAAAAGTCATCCCATTCTTAGAAAAGAAACGTAAACTCGGTCATCTTCTTGGCATTATTAGTTTCGATGTCGAAACGATTGCCCCGGAAAAAGGTATCGAAGCCCAAAACGATTTACTTAACGAATATGGGGCGGAATATGCCGCCATCGCCCAAGACCCCGCCTATATCGAAGCCGTCAAAGCAGCCAAAGAAGAAGGCGGACTTAACGAAGCCCAAAACCTTCTTATCGAGGATGCTTTGGAGCAAATCGAGTTCATGTCCAAAATCGATATGGACACCTATATCCGTTGGAGCAAGGTCAGCGCCAAATGCGGGGAAGTCTGGAAAAAAGCCAAAAACGCTTCCTCCTGGGAAATGGTAAAACCTTATTTTGCCGCGCTTGTGGAAGCGAAAAAAGAAGAAGCCAAATTGCTTCATAAGCCTTTCCATAAGACCGCTTATGACGCTTTCCTCGACCAATACGAAAAAGGGCAGACCCAAGAAGATATCGACCGTGTTTTCACACCTTTGAAACGCTTCTTGATCGAAAACATTCCCCTTGTCCTAGAAAAGCAATCCAAGCTGGACATGCCTAAGATTTTGCCTCACGACAAAGATAGCCAAGCCCATCTTTCCATCGGTTTATTAAAAGCCATCGGTTACGATTTAAGCCGTGGCGCCATCGCCGAAACCGAGCACCCCTTCTCCAACGATATCGCGCGAAACGACTGCCGCGTGACGACCCATTATTATGAATCCGATTGGCGTTCTTCGATGTATTCGGTAATCCACGAAGGCGGCCATTCCATCCAGTTCCAAGGTTGGGGCGATTATCATTATGATAATTATGTCGAAGGAAGGGCCTCCGCCGCCTTGTGTGAGACCCATTCTCGATTCTACGAAAACCTCATCGGGCGTAGTAAAGCCTTTGCCCCCATCTTATTAGGCTTATGCAAAGAACATCTCAAAGGCGAATTCCTCACGATGAGCGAAGAACAATTCTATAACACGGTTAATGAAGTTAGCCGTGGCTTAATCCGTACCGAAAGCGACGAATTCACTTATTGCCTCCATATCATCATCCGTTATGAACTTGAACGTGATTTGATTAACGGCCTAATCGACGTCGATCACATCAAAGATGCCTGGAATCAAAAATATAAAGAATATCTTGGCGTCGAAGTTCCTGATGATGCGCATGGAATCCTTCAGGATGTGCACTGGTTTAGCGGCTCTTTCGGCTATTTCCCTTCCTATGCCTTAGGCAATATGTATGGGGTCCAAATCATGGCCAAAATGAAAGAAAGCCTTCCCGTGGATAAGCTCCTTAAGGAAGGCGATGTCGAACCCATTCGCGCCTATTTGGCATCCAATGATTTCGCCTTTGACTACCTTAATCCGAAAGAATGGATTAAGAAGGTAAGCGGCGAAGAAATGAATCCGTCTTATTATGTCTCTTATCTAAAAGAGAAATTCATCGATTAATCGATTTGGTAGCTCTTCAAAACCTTGAGCAAAGGCTTGACGCTCTTTTCAAGAACCCCAGGTAAGAAGGGATCTTTCATGCCGTCTTTGGTGACGAGTTCGCGGAAAGGATATTTGCCACCCATCTTGCAGATTTTGACATATTTCTTCCAGGCGAGTTCATGGTTTTTGCGGTCGAGGTTAAAGAACTGGAAGGCCATGACTTGGGCAAGGGTGTAGTCGATGTAATAGAAGGGGCTAGAGAAGATGTGTCCCTGCACTAACCAGCGATGACCCTTCGCTAAGAATTCGCAATCTTTATAGACTTCCCTCTTATAGGGAGTGTATTTTTCTTCGAGTTCGCACCACTTCTGGTCTCTTTCGTCGGGGGTGGCGTTAGGATGGCTATAGACCCATTCTTGGAATTCGTCGACGGTTACCCCATAAGGGAGGAAGGAAATGGCATCGGCAAGATGCATATAACGATATTTTTCGGCGTTATCGAAGAAACGGTCCATGTAGGGATGGGCGAAAAATTCCATCGACATGGAATCGATTTCGGCGGCATCCATGGTGCCGGTGCGATATTCGGGGATTTTGATATCCTTGCCCATAAAGCCTTGGAAGGAATGGCCGAATTCATGGGTGAGAACATCGACGTCTCCGCTGGTGCCATTGAAATTAGAGAAAATAAACGGTGTCCCATAGATGGGGAAATAGGTCATGTAACCACCGCTTTGTTTGCCAGCCCTGGCTTCTAAATCCAAAACATGGTGTTCGGCCATGAAGCGGAAGCATTCGGAAGTCTCTTTCGACATTTCGTCATACATGCCTTGGGCAGTCTCGATCTTTTCTTGGGTGGTGCCTTTGGGGGTGGGGTTACCATCTTTAAAGACAACGGACATGTCATAAATATGAGGGTCTTTGATGGCGGTCCGCTTGAATTGTTCTTTCAGCAATTTACCAGCGATCGGCGTAACGACACGGGCGATCTCATCGCGGTAGAATTTCACATCCTCGGGGGTGTAGTCATAACGGCCCATCCTAAGATAGCCTAAGGCAACATAATTCTCGAAACCAAGCTTTTTTGCCATCTTGTCGCGAAGTTTGACAAGCTGGTCATAGATGTTTTCGATTTCCTCCTCTTTCGCAGACATCGCTTCATAATACGCTTTGGAGGCTTCTTTCCTCGTTTCACGGTCTTTGTCTTGTAAGAACTTGCCCATTTGAGGGAGGTTATAGGTTTGCCCGCGGAATTCGACTTTGATGGAGGCGATTAAAGCCCCATATTGCATGGAAAGGCGGTTTTCTTCGACTGCCTCTTCGACGATTCGTTCATCGAAACTGCGGAGATTATAGTCATACATCTTAAACAAGAATGACCCGAGTTTCTTTTCTAAATAAGGACGATACGGGGAAGATAGAAGCGCCTTTTGAAAATTAACGTCGGCATTTTGAATTAAGGGCATACCCTCATTCATCTTGTTCATCGCCTTTTCATATTTCTTATTGGTCGTGTCTAAGGAATATAAAACCTCGATATGGGTCGCTTCATTGGAAAGCTTATCGCTAAGTTTAATCCGTTTCTTAACGATGGCATAAGCCTCCTTCTCGTCTTTGGCTTGTTTTAGATTTTCGGTTAAGGCTTCGATTTTGGCGACTTCTTTGGCAAAGGAAGGAACCTTAAAAGGCCATTGCTCAAATACTGGGATTTGTTTTTGCATAATTAATCCTTTCTAATAAAAGGTGGAACGCTCTTTTTCCCCTTGATGGGCTTAGCGGCAAATCTCTCTTTCACCTCTTCATAAACGGCTTTGCCTTTTGGCGAAAGGGAAAGGAAATAAACGCCCCACTCATCGTTATAGGTTTGAAGGAAGTAGCCATATCTAACTAGCTGGGTAATGGCGGCTTTCCCTTGCCTTGAACCAAGCGAGGTCAAGATGCCAAATCTTGGCAACTGGGTTAAGTCTTCTTCCTTTACTTCGCCTTTGACAAAGGCCAAAAGAGAATCGGCATAAGGAACCACCCCCACGGATTCAATATCCCCGAGGGCAGCGATGATTTTCTTCAGTCTTGGGGTAAGAGTTAATTCCATCGGGAAGTATTATAAAAACAAATCACTTTTGTTGAAACCAAAACACAAGGTGACTACAATACACGGGCATGAACGAAGAAGAAACCATTAAGGCCATTGAAGCCACATTAGATAAAATCCGCCCCTTCCTTAACCGTGATGGAGGTGATGTCGATTTCGTCGGATTACGCGACGGGATCGTTTACATTTCCATGGTAGGGGCCTGTGAAGGATGCTCCTATGCCCAAGAGGATATCTCCTCCGGGGTGGAAATCATTTTGATGGAAGAAGTGCCTGGCGTTATCGCCGTAAGGACGGAAGGAGTCCCCGCCGATATGCTAAGCGAATACATCACCCGTAAAGCCAAAGCGGCAAAATAAAATCGACAAAATAAAAATCATCCTCCAAGGAAGCGGGGATGATTTTTACTTTCGGCTTATTCCTTAAACCAGCAGATACGTCCGGTGAGGATGATGAAGACGAGATCGCAGATCCAGCCGATGAATCCAGCAAAGATGATCCAGACGACGGCAAGAACGATATGAAGAATGTTCTTGTTGGCGATGGCGCCGCCTAAACGATAGACACCCCAGAGGATATCAACGATGGGCAAGCAGAAAAGGATCTTAACAAGGCGGGAACGTTCGTCCATCCATTTGCAAAATGCTTTCATGGTTTTTGCCTCCTTACGGCAACAAGATATATACAAATGAGCAAAAATGCAAAGGTATTTTTTGCCAAAAAAATCTCCCCTCCAAATGTCCAATTTGGAAAAGGGGCACAAAGAAGGAGAAAAAAGTAGCAATTAAATGGGATTTTGCGACCTTTAAACGAATTTGATGACGTATTTTTCCGGCCCTTAATATTGAAAAATAGAGGGGAAATGCGGAAAAAATTATTTGATGAATGCGTTTTCTTTTTTATTGGCGACGACATACCCTTTGCGGTTATAGACGTCTTTGCGGTTATAGGTAAATTCATGGCCATCGGGCTCAGCCATATAGCCACCGGCTTCCCTGACGATGAGGTCGCCGCTGGCGACATCCCATTCTTTTGTTCCACTAGAGCAGCGGTAGAAGAAATCGGCACTGCCCTCGGCGATCGCGCAAAATTTCAAAGCCGCCCCCACCATGCGAGGTTCCCCTTCGAAAGAAGCGGCGTGTTCTTCCATGAATTTCTTTTCTTCTTCTTTAAAGAAAGAAATGGAACGCAAGGCCCTAAGGTGGTCATCGCGAGATGAAACATGGATTGGTGTGACTTTCCCATCTTTTTCGATGCGGAAAGCTCCTTCCCCTTTGATGGCATAATAACAAATCCCTAAGGTCGGGGCATTAATCACCCCTAGCACCACTTCGCCGTTTTTTGCCAAAGCGACATTGGTGGTAAATTGGCCATTGCGGGAGACGAATTCCTTCGTCCCATCGACCGGATCGATAATCCAAATATATTCTTTGGCGAAACGTTCATCGGTATCTTGGCTTTCTTCGGTGAGAAAACCATATGCGGGGAAACGCTTGCCTAGATATGCGCGTAAGATGTCATCGGCCCCTTTGTCGGCGGCGGTGACAGGAGAATCATCGGACTTGATTTCCACTTCGAATGGGGTCGCATATACCTTAAGGATATGGACTTGGGCTAGTTTGACAGCTTCAATGACGGCGTTAAGCTCAGATTCATATTTCATACATCGGGCTCCACTTTATCTAAATCATATAATACATCAAGGATATTGACTCCGTCGTGGCGAAGTTCCAAACCTGCCGCATAACGATGTCCGCCCCCTTTGAATTTCTTTGCCGTGGGTTGAACGGGATAACGTTTGTTCGAACGTAACTCGACGCGGTAATGCCCATATTCGTCCTGGCAGAAAAGGGCATACGTATGGGATTCGGTAGCCACATCGGCTAAGGCGTTAACGAATTCAGATGCTTTTTCATAGGGGAGGTCACGGGATTGGTAATCTTCTCTAGAAACAACCAAATAAGTGACCGAACCAAGTTTCTGAGCGGCTTTCCTCATCCAGTTTTTATAGGCTTTGGTGACATCGTCTTCAGCATAGACAAGGTCGATTAATTTATCTTTGTCGGCCCCTAATTTTGAAAGGGCACCAGCATAAGCCAAAGTCTTCTCGGTCGTGCCAAAGAAATGGAAACGTCCCGAATCGGTCATCATGCCAAGGTATAAGGCATTCGCGGCAAGTTTATTTATCTTCCAATGGTTTTCGAAGGCAAGTTCGGCAATCATTTCCGCCGCGGCAATACGTTCTTCATCGACCCAGCAGTCCCAAGAAAAAGGTTCTAGGTCAAGATTAATGCAGTGATGGTCGATTTTCATCCAGCTTTTGGCTTTATAAACGCGGGGATCTTCAACTCGGCGTAAGCAAGAAACGTCCACCAAAATCGCCAAAGAAGAGGCGATTGTTTTTTCATCGACTTCATCCATATGGGCAAGATAATCCATGACTGGCTTATAGCCGCTTCCGATGGCGTAAACCTTCTTGTGAGGGAAGTTTTCTTTAATTAATTCCCTTAGCCCGATTTGGCTTCCATAACAATCCCCATCGGGGGCGGCATGACCAAAAATGGTGATTACACCAGCCTCTTTGATTTTGGAAACGAGCTCTGGGTGAAAATCCATAGCCGGCTATTATACATAAATTCGATAATAAGGGTAATAAAAAGCAAAGCCCTTATCCTCGCGTGGCTTTCGATTCCATCGCTTCAAGGAGCATCAAGGACGAAGACGTAGCGTATAAGCAGACGGGGGAATCACAAAAAGCGGGAAGGTTTTAGCCTCTCCCGCTTGCAGTGCTTATCTTCAATTATTCGTAATCGGAGTCGCGATGTGACCCTTCATAAGGTTCGCCATCGGAGTTGACCAATTCGCCCTCGTCATCGAGGGGGCTCGGCTCTTCGCCGGTATCCGAACCCATGTATTGGTTATATTCACGTTCTTCCTTGGCGTCTTCAGGATCTTGGGCGGCCGGGTCATCGGCTTCATAGAACTTAGAGGCGTCGGCATGGACTTCGGAGAATTCGTGACGTTCGGAAAGATCCCAATAGTTATCGGTGAAGACGGAGAATTTCCCAGTAAGGGAAAGATCGCTATAGAAACGTCCGATACGTTCGGGCTCTTCTTCGGGGAGGATCTCAAGTCTTTCTTTGACTTGGCCCCAAAGATCGGAGAATTTCATCATCGATCCATTTTCTTTCAAAATCGCATAGGCGGTTTCAATCATGCTTCCAGATTTCATCTTTTTATATCCTTTCTTTTATTACATTTTGGTGGGGGCGGAGACGCCTAAGATACCTAAGGCGTTCTCCATCGCGATTTTCACGGCTTTGATTAAGGCTAACCGAGAAGAGGTTAACGCCAAATCATCGCGGTTAATGACGTGGCATTTGGCATAGAATTCATGGAATTTCTCAGCCAATTCATGAGCGTAGGCGGCCACTTTATAAGGGGCTCTATCCCGCGCTGCAGTCTCTATCATACTCGGGAAATCGGCCAAATGCTTCAAAATTGATAATTCTTCGTTCGTGGTTAGCCCCTTTCCCGATTCATCAAGGGGGATATCTTCGCCAAGGTTAAGGATGGAGCAGCATCTTGCATGGGCATATTGGCAATAATACACCGGGTTAGAAGAGGATTGCTCCAAGGCGAGGTTGTAATTGAAATCAAGATGGCTGGATTGGCTACGTTCGATAAAGAAATACCTAACCGCATCGACGCCGACATCTTCGACGAGTTCACGGTGAGCAATGGCCTTACCGGTGCGTTTGCTCATCTTGACTTCTTCGCCATCACGGAAAACACGGACGACTTGGACGAAGGTGACTTCAAGATAATCTTGGTCATAGCCTTTCATCATCAAAGCCGATTTCATACGGTTGACATATCCGTGGTGGTCAGACCCCAAGACATCGATTAAATGGTCAAAGCCACGGCTTGCCTTGTTATAGTGGTAGCAGATGTCAGGCATGAAATAAGTCGGCTGTCCATTGCTTTTGATAACGGGACGATCCTTATCATCTAAATAATCGGTGGTCTTTAAGAAGGTTGCGCCTTCGCTTTGATAAAGATGGGGGGCAAGGAATTCCAATGTCTTCTCGATGTTCCCGCCTTTGCGGATATCCGATTCATAAGTGAAGACATCGAAGCTAACGCCAAAGGAAGAAAGGTCTTCTTTTAATTTGGAAAGATTGGCGTCGATACCATAACGGATAAAGAAATCATGGCTTTCTTGGGTATCGGTTAAATATTTATCGCCATATTTGTCTTTGATTTGTTGGGCAATGCCAATTAGCTCACGGCCATGATAATCATCATCGCCAAGGACGAGAGGTTCACCGTAGAGTTCATGGTAACGGGCACGGATAGATTGACCAAGGTGCTCGATTTGGTTACCGCAGTCATTGACATAGAATTCGCGGGTAACATCATAGCCATCATAGGTAAGTAGCCTCGCTAACGAATCGCCCACGGCAGCGCAACGAGTATGGCCTAAATGAAGGTCGCCAGTGGGGTTGGCGGAAACGAATTCGACATTGATTTTTTGCTTTTTCGATGGGAGTTTGCCGAAATTTTCGCCTTCAGCAATGACTTTTGCGACGACATTTTGAAGGGCGTCCTTCTTCATGAAGAAATTGATAAAGCCAGGACCGGCGATTTCAATCTTTTCGATTTGCTCAAGTTTGATATGGGGGATTAATTCGGTCGCCAAATCACGCGGGGCTTTCCCGGCAAGACGAGACAAACGCATGGCCAGGTTAGTCGAATAATCACCATGTGCCTCATCGCGGCTGCGTTCAATGACGATCGTTGAAGAAGGGGCATCGAGATTTAACTCTTTTGCCGCTTCAGCAAGGGCGATTTTAAGTGCTTCTTCATTACTCATGATTATTCCTCCAACAAGATGATAGCCCGGCATGAGGCGGCCTCTTTCAGCCCAATTGGGCCAAGGCCTTCGCCGGTTTTGCAGGTGATACCAATACGTTTGGTTTCGATTTTTAAGGTTTGGGCCAAACTCTCCTTAAATGCGTCGATATAAGGGGAGAGTTTTGGCTCTTGGGCATGGATGACTAAGGCAAGGTTTTCAATGGAATAACCTTCTTCATCGATTTTCGATTTGGCGAATTCCAAGATCTTTCGGCTATCGATGCCCTTGATGGATTCTTCGCTTGGCGGAAAATAATAACCGATATCCCTTAGGCCAAGGGCGCTAAGAATGGCATCGGAGACGGCGTGGAAAACAATATCCCCATCGCTATGTCCGGCAAGTCCTTTTTCATAAGGGACTTTGACGCCGGCGATGATCAGAGGGATGCCTTTTTCATAACGATGGAGGTCTTCGCCTAAGCCAATCCGTTTTTCCATCTTAATTATTGAACCGGAAGAAGACGCAGTCGCCGTCTTTCATCCGATACTCCTTTCCTTCCATTCGTAATTTCCCGGCTTCCTTAATCGCGGCTTCGGATCCATATTTCTTCAAATCTTCGAAATCATAGGTCTCGCATTTGATGAAGCCTTTTTGGAAATCGGTGTGAATGATGCCAGCACATTCGGGGGCGGTCATGCCGTTTTCAAAAGTCCATGCACGGCATTCGTCTTTTCCGCAAGTGAAGAAGGTGGCAAGATTCAATAATTTATAAGCGGCTTTCGTTAATTTGCCTAAGCCGGATTCGCTTGCGCCTAAAGAGGCAAGGAATTCTTTCTTCTCCTCTTCGCCAAGTTCGGATAATTCATATTCGATTTGGCAAGAGACGGGGATGCATTCCGCGTTTCTTTCTGATGCAAGTTTGGCTAAGGTTTGGTAATAGGCGCATCCTTCGAGATTGGAATAATCGCTATCGGCGACATTGGCCACATAAAGGATTGGTTTCAGGGTCAAAAGGAAGAAATTCTTTTTGGCATAATTTAATTGCTCTTGGCTAAGCTCTTTGCATAACCTTGCCGGAATACCTTGTTCTAAGGTTTTCTTCAAGGGATTTAGAATCGCCATTTCATAAACGGCAACCTTATCTTTGGATACACGTGCTTTGTTTTCGATACGTCCAATCCTGCCAACGACCGAATCCAAATCGGCCATGGCAAGTTCTAAATCGATGATTTCGACGTCACGAATCGGGTCGACTTTATTTTCGACGTGGATGATCTCATCCGAATCGAAGCAACGCACCACTTCACAGATGGCATCGCATTCGCGGATGGCGGCAAGGAATTGGTTACCAAGCCCTTCGCCTTTGGATGCTCCTTTGACAAGTCCAGCGATATCGAAGAATTCGAAAGTCGCGTTGATTTTCCTTTCCGGTTTGAACAAATCGGTAAGGAAATCGAGTCTTTCATCAGGGACCATGACAATCCCCGAATTGGGCTTGATGGTGGCGAATGGATAATTGGCCGCCTCAACATGTGAATTAGTAATGGCGTTGAACAATGTGGATTTACCGACATTGGGCAAGCCGACGATTCCCGCTTTCATTGACATAAAACTACCTCTAGGCAAGGGAATAATACACTTGTCAAAGACAAGAGGAAAGAAAAACCCCGTCTAGCGGGGCCAATTCTTTTCTTACTTTGGGTCAGTCTGCTTTCTTCACATTGCAAGCACGTAATCCGCGCTCGGATGGTTCCACTTCGAATTCGACTGCTGCCCCTTTGTCTAGCGTCTTATAACCGTCCATTAAAATGGCGGAATAGTGGAAGAAGTAGTCATTCCCGTCTTCAGCGTGGATGAAGCCAAAGCCCTTTTCCGCGTTGAACATTTTGACATTACCTTTCATTCTTCTATCCTTCTGGCATGTTTTGCCAAAGCAAACTATATACCCAAAATTACAAAACAAAAACACTTTTTTCTCGATATCATCGAAGAAATTCGGTTTTATATTGCCTGGAAATGAGATTTTGACATATCCGATAAAACCTTTTTGGTGGGATAAATTTGGAAACTGAGCCGCTAAAAATCAGAAAGTGAGAAGGAATCATATAGGGATGGAAACTCTAATCTTTTTTTATTCGCTTTTCCTAAACATCATCATCGAAATGCCGATGCGGATGACAAGAAGAAAAAGAAGGGATACCCCAAGCACCAATAAGAAAGGCCAATAAGAGAAGGCCAAAGAAAAAGGTGAAGAAAAAAGTCGGCTTAGATAAAACTTTATCCCGATTTGACATAACAAGATAAGTAGCCATGAACTCATAACCCCAATCAAAGAATAAATAAGGGCATGGGAAAAATAGATATCGGCGAGATTGTTTTTGGTTATCCCCATCACATAAAACAAAGAAGTCTCTTCCCCGTTCTCCGAGATGGTGATGGAAATGACGATGATAAAAAGCAAAACCGAGACCCCTATCCCAACCGAAGAAAAGGCAATTAAGATGACGCGGATATAATCCATCGTCTCTTCCAAGGAGGAAGATATCTCAACCGAAGGATCATAAAACCGATATTCAGGATAGGCTTTGGCCAAAGTTGTAATCAGGCCGCTTGTGTCGCTTCCTTCCTTTGCATAAAAGATGGCGCCTGAAGGCTCTAAAGAAAAAGGCGACATGCCACATAATTCAATTGGCCCGTCAAATGTCCAGTCCGATACAAGATATATGGTATCGTAGTCCCCATTTACGACACCTGTGACCTTAAATTCCCCATATCTAAAGTCACGTACATAACGATTCCCGAGAGCTTCGGCATTCACTTCCATCGAGAAATGAAGTGACGTGACCTCGCCCCACTTCGCCGCAAGCGAACTTGAGATCGCGCATTCTTCTAGGCCGGTTGGCAGGCTTCCTGATATCGTTTTTTCCCCTACCCCTATCCGTAAAGAAGATTCACCTGTGGCAAGAAAACAGCCGTCTTTAACTTGCTTGCCGATGTCAAATAAAGCACCTGCCATTTCATAAGGGACATCGCTATAGGCATCCGAGGCCTCAATTAGTTCTTCTAATGAGGGGGAGAGAAAGAATTTGCCGCTAAAGCCACTGACAATCGAGCCCGGTTCGGCATAATACCCGCCCGCAGAAACGATGTTCCTCCCGGCAAATTCAGCATGGGAGGAATATATGTCTTCGATTTCCGAAAAGGGGATCCCGCCTTTATCGCAAGAATAAGCAAAGAGGCGATTTAAGGTACAGGCGTATCCCGCCTCGCATAAAGAGGGGTGATAAAAAGAGGAAGCGCGTTCAAAGACAAAGCGATTTCCCACTTCATCAAAACGGATGGCTTTCATGAATTCGCTCACCGGACAAGATAAGCTTAGATATGGCACTTCCTGAATATATTGAGGAGAGGGATTGCTTTCCGTTAAGGAAGAACGAAAATACATCGTTTCCAAAATAATGGAACGGTTCCAGCGATGATCGCTATGGAAGAAACAAGGATAAGGGCTTTCTTTAACCCCGACGACGCTAAAGAGTTCCTCATCTTCAAATCCCCAATCGATATGGGAAGCGTGAAGGACAATCATCAAGCCACGTGCACTAATATAGTCACCCAAAGATTGATAACTCCTTGCAATTTGTAGGCTCAAACACATATTCGCCATCGTGGCATAAGGGAGGCCTAATATCACCTCGTCTTTGCTCATATTTATGGCATGACGAGGATAAACCATCTCCCCTTGCCCAGGGTCATACCATTTGAAATCGTTGATTTGGCGCATGCTAAACCCAGGAAGAAGGGTGACGTTAATGCCAGCGTTATAAGAAAAATAATTATCGTCGCTAAACCAAGATTCATAATCAAGTAGCAATGACGTCCCATAGTCTTCGACCATATCCGGATAAGCATCGACGAAATAGGAAATGTCCTCTAAGCTTGCCGCATATACCTCCCCTAAAATTGCTCCCTGCCCATTGTTTTTGCCCATGATAATGCTAGAAGTCGGAACGATGGAGGCAAAGGAAGCATTCACCTCGTCTTGGATGGATATCGATAAATAAGAAGCAATCCCTAGCGCCCCTAAGCCTAGGGCAATCGCTCCTTGTGAAAGAAGGGAACGAAAGCGCTTCGCCTTAACGATGTGGAAAGCATGGGAAATCATGAATCCCCAATCCAATCTAGGCTTTCGTTTTCTCTCCCCGATTTTGATGGACTTGGGGATGGGACAGCGATTCGGCTCTTTTTCTTTGATCGTCGTTTCTTTGATTTGGCCGTCTTTAAGGTGAATGATTTCCTGACAATAATTCTCGATTAAAGGGCGGTCATGGCTAACCACGATCACCAGCGCCTTTTTAGCCACCCCTTTTAACAAATCGAAAATCATCTTGGCGTTTGCTTCGTCTAAAGCCCCAGTCGGCTCATCGCAAAGAAGCATCACCGGATCGCAAGCCAAACTTCGCGCGATGGCAACGCGTTGTTTCTCCCCGCCTGAAAGGGTGTTGACGCGTTGATTTACTTTTCTTTCCATCCCGACAAATCGAAGCAGGTCCATGCTCTTTTGCCTTTTCTCTTCTTCGTTAGCCTCATAAATAGCATCTAAAGGGGCCTTTACATTGACAAGCACCGTTTCAAGTTCAAGAAGGCGGAAATTCTGGAAGACATAGCCAATCCTGGATAATCGGGTTAAGGCTCTTTCGTTCGCGCTCATCTTCTTCCATTCTTTACCGAAAAATTTGGCTTCCCCTTCATAGCCGGCATCGATGCCTGAAAGAATATTTAACAAAGTCGATTTCCCTGAACCGGAATGACCTAAAATCCCAATTAGCCCGGCATGATGAAAACTTAGGTTAATCCCTTTTAAGGCCGAATCTTTGCCATAGCGGCGCGACAGTTTTCTTAATCGAATCACCTCATTCATCACGGAGCACCTCGGCTAAAGAAATGTGGTGAGAAAACACAAGGGGGATTGAGGCAACCAATAAGCCAAAAACCACCGCCCCTACTAAAGTCAATGCGATTAGCAAATACGGCACCCCAAATAATTCCGTATAAGGGATCTCAATCATCTTATCCATCCCAAATCTTCCTTCTAAAAACCGATTTGCAAACCCTTGTAATGGGATCGATACAAGTAAGGCGCCTAAGGCAGAAAGAAAACAAATAAACGACGCTTCCCCGGCATAAATCAAAGTCATGTCTTCTTGTTTTGCCCCAAGAACATAAAGAATCGCCACTTCCTTTTTCTTCTTCACGTATGTCGAAAACGCCATCATCGCCAAAATAATGGCTAAGCTCCCCGCGGCTAAGCCAACCATCATCGCTAGAGCCGACATAAAAGTCGATGATAAAGCTTCAAAAGAAGAAGCCACCGTATATGTTTCGTTTTCAAATCCATAATTCCGGTCATCTTCATACCGACGGATTAGGTCATATACCTTTTCCATTTCGCTAGGGTCATGGGCGAAAACCAAATAACGGTAATTTAGATATGAAGATGAAGGAGAAAGAAGGGAAAGGAAATCGCCAAGGCGAGGTCGGATTAAACCCGCTATCCCGATATTATCCAAAGGGTAGGATTGTAGTTGGGACTCTAAGGCTTGATAGGAATAATAAACACGAGGTGAATTAAGAAAGGAAAACTCCTTCACGACCCCGCTGATTTTCATTTCGAAATCAAGAATGATATCTTCCTTTGCCCCGTCTTTTTCAATCGAGGCGATGTTGCTTACTTCAATTAAATCCCCTACTTCGCCTTGGTAAAAAGAAATGAATTCTTCGTTGACTAGGCATTCCCCCATCGTATTGGCTCGAGGCAATTTCCCTTGGATTAATAAATCACCCCCGCCCTCTTTTAAGGTAAGATCATAAACAGGGGCAAAACGAACTGGGTCCTGGCTTACTTCATCCAATTTAAAAGAAAGCGATCCCGGAAAGAAAAAAGAATAGTCGGTCTCAAAGGTCAATCCCTTAATCCCTTCCGTTAAATCTAGGGCCGTCTGCATAGAAGGACGGATTTGCCTAAGCAAAGATAAAGGCGAATTCTCCACCTCGAATCGATCTTGCTCATATAGATAGGAAGTTTGGTAAAGAAGGCTCCGACGTTTTTGCTTTTCTAAGGCCTTCCCTTGCCCTGAATAAAACCCAAGTGATAAAAGCAAGGCCGAAAAACCTAATATGCCCGCGAATAAACAAATGAGGTTCTTTGCAAAATTCCCTTTTAAATTTCGCCATAAAAACGTCTTTCGCCACCCTAAGCCATGACCCGCTTTCGTGGATTTGCTTTCTTTTGCTTTCTTAATGGGGATTTTCCGCTCAACGATTTTGCCACCTTTTAGACGAACATAGCCGTCGCAATATCGATGCACGTATTCCTCGTTATGGGTAACCAAAATCACCAACCTTCTTTTCCCTTCTTGGGACAATATCTTCATCACGGTTTCGGCGTTATTTTCATCTAGCGCACCGGTAGGTTCATCGGCGAATAAGATTTCCGGATCGCTGACGATGGCCCTAGCGATGGCAACGCGCTGTTTTTCTCCCCCTGAAAGGACATCCACGTTTTTCTCTTTGAGCCTATCTAGACCTACTTTGCGTAAGGCTTCATTGGTCTTTTTCCTTATCCCGTGTCTTCCTAAAATCTTTAAGGCCATCGCCACGTTATCAAAAGAAGACATCTTGTCTAGAAGCTGATAATGTTGAAACACATTTGCCGCATAATGCTTTTTAAAAGACGGGGAGAAAATGTCTTCGCCTTTAAAACGGATATATCCGGCGCTTGGTTTATCTAAACGCGAAAGCAAATTCAAGAGAGTCGATTTCCCCGAGCCTGATTTGCCCACGATGGCAAAAAGACCCCGTTCAGGGAAGGCCAGGTCGATATTCGACAAGGCATAAAAAGTCCTTTCACCTTGGGGAAAGGCTTTGCTTAGATGTCTGACGCTTAATAGATACAAAAAATCCCTCCATTTCTCTTATACGGAGGGAAGGAGGGAAAGATGTTTATTTTTCGACGAGGGGGGCTTCGTGATGGGCGATGACTTTTTTGATTTTGCCATTAAATTTATCGCGGTCGATCATCATCACATTGCCACATCCCAAACACATGATTTTGATGTCGGCCCCAACGCGGACGATTTGGAATCTTTTGCTCCTAGCAAAGCAAGGATGGGACCGCTTCATCTCCACTTCATCATAAAGGTTATATTGAGGGACCTCTACCATGGCTCTTCCTCCATGACTTCGGCAAGGGGAACTTTCGGCAAGCCAGGCATCGTGAAGATGGTTCCGGTTAAAGGGATGATGAAACCAGAGCCCGTGGCAAGGTTAACTTCGCGGACATGGATATTAAAGCCGCGGGGGGCACCTTGAATTTTCGGGGAATCGGTAAATGAAAGAGGGGTCTTGGCCATACAGACGAAGAAATTCCCATATCCCATCGCTTCATATTCCTGGAGTTGGCTTTCGGCTAAAGGCGAATATTCAACGTCGTCTGCTCCATAGATTTCTTTGCAGATACGGGATATTTTTTCTTTAATCGGCTCATTTCTATCATATAAAGGATGATAGGCGGAAGGCTTTTCTTCCAATGTCTTAACCACAAGTCTAGCGAGGTCAGCAGCGCCTTCGCCTCCATCTTTGAAAGAGGAGTTAATCGCGACTTCATAACCTTTCTCCTTGCACCAGGCAAAGAGGGCATCGACTTCATTTTGGGTGTCGCTACCGAAACGGTTAATCGAGACGACGACGGGAAGTCCGAACTTCTTGATGTTTTCAAGGTGACGCCCAAGGTTAGGCAAGCCTTTTAATAAGGCCTCGACGTTTTCTTTATCCAAATCTTCGAAGGCCACGCCGACATGGAGCTTCAAGGCGCGGATGGTCGCAACCATGACGCAGGCATCGGGATGGAGCCCGCCGACGACGGATTTGATATCCAAGAATTTCTCAGCCCCAAGATCGGCACCAAAGCCCGCTTCAGTCACAACGATCGGAGCTAGCTTCAAGGCGAGCTTAGTCGCAATCAGGGAATTGCAGCCATGGGCGATATTGGCGAAAGGACCGCCATGGACAAAGGCGGGGTTATTTTCCAAGGTCTGAACCAGATTAGGTTTGAATGCTTCCTTCATTAAACGCATCACGGCATGGGAGACTTTAAAATCCTCAACCGTCAATGGCTTACCGTCTTCATCATAGGCAACGATGATTCGTTTAAGCCTGACCAAGAAGTCCTCAGGGGAAGAAGCAAGGCAATAAATCGCCATAAGTTCGGAAGCGACGGTAATGCAGAATTCGGAATGATGGGGGATCCCTTTCTTATCATCGAGGGCGACCGTGATCGAACGAAGCGAGCGGTCGTTCATATCCAAAGCCCTTTTCCAAACGATGCGGTTAGGATCAATACGGAAAGGGTTACCTTGATATAGGCTGTTTTCGATCACCGCGGAGATAAGGTTAATCGAAGAAGTCAAGGCATGGAAATCACCATTAAAATGGAGGTCGATATCTTGCCCAGGTTCTAACGAAGCTTTTCCGCCGCCTGTGGCCCCGCCTTTAATCCCGAAGACAGGACCTAGGGAAGGTTCGCGAAGGCAAAGCATCGCTTTCTTGCCAATATGGGCAAGCCCATCGGCCAAACCGATTGAGGTCGTGGTTTTCCCTTCACCGGCTTTGGTCGGGGTGATGGCGGTGACTAAAACAAGTTTGCCGTCCGGGCGAGACTCTAAATCAGGCAAGAAAGACGAATCGATCTTGGCTTTATATTTTCCATAAGGTTCCACCGCTTCAGCGGGAAGACCCATTTTCTCGGCGATTTTGGTAATTGGCAAAATACTCATGAGGAACGCCTCCTGTTGTCATTTATATAATCATAGCGACCAGTCTTTATTTGATAAGACTGGAAATGCATTTTGAAGCTAAAACTAATCCGGCCGAAGAAGGGACCATCATCATCGAGGCTGGAATCACCCCTTTCACCAGAGGAATCTCACTAGACCAGGCCACTTCGACTTGCTTAAGGTCGATGCCTTTTTGGCGGAGAAGATAACGGAATTTTTTAGCCAAAGGGTCGTCATGGGTTTTATCTAATCTGGTAATGGATACTTTGCTCGCATCTAAGCGATTGGCCATGCCCAAGGAAGAAAGGAAAGGCACGTGATGCTCAAGACAATAGGAAGCGACCATGACCTTGGCATCCAAATCATCAATCGCGTCGATGACGAAATCATAATCGCTGACGTCGTGATCAAGGAAAAAAGATTCATCGATCTTCCGCATGATCGGATAAACGTGAGTATCGATATCCAAAGAAGAGATATATTCCAAAGCGACCTCGACTTTGCCCCGTCCGATATCTTTGGAAGTAAATAATATCTGGCGATTGATGTTGGAAGCGGATACCACATCGAAATCAACGATGCCCAAAGCCCCAACGCCACTTCTAACAAGGGCGATAAGGCAAGTTCCTCCCACCCCGCCTAGACCTAAAACAAGGACTTTCTTGGATTGCAATTTCGCGAAATTATCTTCACCTAAAAGAAGGCGGTTTCGCTCAAAAATATCAACCATTTGCCTGCAAATCCTCCATAATTTCGTCTTCATTAGAAATCCATTTGATGGGGAATTGATGACGGAAGAAAGTCAGTTGTCTTTTAACATAGTTCCTCGTGTTTTTCTTGATTAGCTCTTTGCATTCTTCCAAAGAAATCTTCCCGTCGAAATAGGGGAAGCATTCTTTGACCCCGATGGCTTTGAAGGCAGATTGCTCGCGTCCATATTTCTCAACAAGGCGGCGGTTTTCTTCTAGTAAGCCAGCCTCGAACATGGCCTCCACCCTTTGGTTGACCTTTTCGTAGATTTCCTCGCGTTCGGTGGTAATACCATAAAAACGGACGTCATAAAGAGGCTTATGCTCTTGGGCGCTTTCGATTTCCGACTTGGCTTTGCCTTGGCTTAGGCAAATCGCAATCGCACGAAGGACGCGTCTACGATTATTGGGATGGATTTTCTCGCTTGATATCGGGTCAAGCCGTTTTAGTTCATCATGAAGGGATAAATTATCCATCTTTTCATAACGACTTAAATCAACATCGCTTTCTTCGGTGAATTCATAATCATATAGGCCAGCTCGGATATATAAGCCCGTCCCACCGGCGATAATTCCGCGCTTAGCAAATTCGGCCAAGCAAGCACGCAGGTCTTTTTGATATTCGGCGACGTTATAAGAAGAATCCAGAGGAATAAAGGAAAAGAGAAAATGAGGTGCTTGTAAGAATTGGGCATCGCTAGGTTTGGCGGTCGCGATGTTTAATTCTTCGTAGACTTGAAAAGCATCCGCGTTAATGATGTTCGCTTTTAATTTTTTGGCTAAGGAAATGGCAAGTTCGCTTTTGCCGCTTCCCGTTGGCCCGGTTAAAACGATAATCACGCCTATTCTTTCCTTTCATTAATTAAGGAAGCGACTTGGACGAGCAATGGTTCAAGGTCTTCTTTGGCCGTTTCGAAATTCTTCACGACAGGATGATTCTCATAAAGGGTTTTGGCCTCCAAATAGGCTTTTTTGGCTTTTGCATGACCTTCATCATCACCCTTATTTGCATAAGCGACCATCTCTTTTTGGGCATCTTCGATTTGTTGCCTTAGCTTCGATGCGGATTCATCTTCTTCATAGGCTCTCTTGGCTTCGAAATAAGCTTTGGCCAAAGGTTCATTAGAGAGTTCACGTCCCACTTCTTTTGCCATGATAAGCAAAGGATCATCAACCAACTCGCCAATCATCGAATAAGTATGGGACTGGTTGATTTTGACTTCGACGATTTTGCCTTTTAGGTAACTTGGCCCGACAAAGTGAACCAGTTTATTGGACTCGGTGTAGCCAGAAAGAAGATTCTCATCTTTCTTCGAAGGCCCATCGACGAGGACTTTATATGTTTTGCCAATCATCGCCTCGGCGTGGGCGGTGACGCTTTTTTCGATAACTTTGACTAGACGCGTAAAACGTTCGTGTTTGGTGGCTGCATCAACGTCATCTTTCATCGCCGCGGCAGGTGTGCCTTTTCGTGGCGAATAAATAAAGGTGAAGGCCGAATCATAGCCCACCTTTTCGCAGACATCCAAAGTGGCTTGGAAATCTTCTTCGGTTTCATCGGGGAAGCCAACGATGATATCGGTAGATAAGGCGCAGTCGGGGATTCTCTCCTTAATACGGCGGACCAAATCCAAATATTGAGCTTGGTCATAACGTCTTCCCATGCGGCGAAGGACATCATCTGATCCAGACTGGACGGGAAGATGGATGAAATGCATGATGTTAGGATATTTGGCGATGATATCAATCATCTTGTCATCAAAATCCCACGGATGGCTGGTCATAAAACGAAGACGGGGAATGCCTAGCTTTGCCACTTCTTCCAAAATCGAAGCGAATGAGGTCCCATCATGGAAATCCTTGCCATAGGAATTCACGTTTTGTCCTAACAAGGTGATTTCCTGGTAGCCTTCTTCGACGAGCTGCTTACATTCGGCGATGATTTCTTCTTTTTGACGGGAACGTTCCCTACCTCTTGTATAAGGAACGATACAATAGGTGCAGAACTTATCGCATCCATAGGCGATATTGACATATGCCTTATATGGATCTAGGCGAATCGAAGGAAGGTTTTCGACGATATCCCCAGGATAAGAGATGACATCGACGATGTCTTTATTCCGCCCTAGGTGTTCATCGATAAGATTGAGCAAATTGGAAATGTTATGGGTGCCGAAAACAATATTGACATAAGGATAGGTGGAGACGATTTTCTCGGCCGCCTTCTCTTCTTGCATCATGCATCCGCAGACGGCCATGACGAAAGATTTGTCACGGGTATGATTGGCTTTGAATTTGCCGATTTCCCCATAGACTTTTTCTTCGGCGTTTTCCCTCACCGCGCAGGTATTGACGATAACTAAAGAAGCGCTAGTTTCATCAGTTGCCTTGCAAAAACCGGCTTTTTCTAAATATCCGGCCATGATTTCGCTATCGCGGACATTGGCTTGGCAACCAAATGTTTTGATCAGATACGTCCTTCCCTTGGCGAAATTTTTGACGCGTTCAGGAACGAGTATTTCCTCGGCTTTGATTAAGGGGAGGTCCACGCGGTTCCTCGCTTTGGACATATCCGGTAACGATTTATAAACTTTTCTACCCATGAATCCTCTCCTTCTTAATTACCATATTAATCGGCTTGATTTCTTTTGAGAGCCTCGTATCGGGGTCGATATCGATAACGACGGCATTAACCCTAGCATCAGACTCTTCATCTATGCGAAGATGATTCTCTCCGTAGACAAAAACGTCGATCGAAGATTCAGGATCAAAGCCAAGCACCGATTCAGCCATCCCACAGCACCCCACATCGCTAATAAAGGCGGTCCCATTTGGCAATACATGTGCATCGCTAGTTTGAACATGGGTATGGGTTCCCACAACGGCTGAAACAAGTCCATCAAAGTAATGGGCGAAGACACCTTTTTCCGAAGTCGCCTCACCATGGAAATCAACGAATATCATTGCGTTAGGGAATTTTTCGATGAGCTCATGCATGTTGATGGTCGCGGAGGTGACTTCTTCTTTCATGAAGACTTTCCCTAACATATTCACAACCACGATTTCCCCTTCATCGGTCTCATAGCTTTGATAGCCGCTTCCGTAATCATAATCTTTAAGGTTATAAGGACGGATAAGGCGATCGCAGTCATCGATAAAAGAGTCGATTTGCTTTTTCGAGCGATAATGGTTACCTAGGGTAATCGCATCCACTCCGGCATCCACCAATTCTTCATAATCACGGTAAGTGATGCCTCTGCCTCCGGAAACGTTTTCCCCGTTGGCGATAATAAAATCGATTTGCTCTTGTTTAGACAAAATAGGGATGGCAGCTTTAACAGCCTCCACCCCTAAACGTCCTACGATGTCACCGAAAAAGAGGACGCGCATTGTTTTATTTGGCTAATTCGCTAGCCCGGTATTCGCGGATAACCGAGATTTTGATTTGGCCGGGATAAGTCACTTCGGATTCGATCTTTTCGCGGAGTTGCTGAGCCATTAAGACAGCCTCGGCGTCGGAAACCTTTTCAGGGATAACCATGACACGAACTTCACGGCCGGATTGCATCGCGTAAGCTTGGGAAACGCCATCGAAGGATTTGGCGATGGTTTCAAGCATTTCAATACGCTTGATATAGGTTTCAAGGGTTTCGCTTCTTGCCCCGGGGCGAGCAGCCGATAAGGCGTCGGCGGCTGCGACAAGGTGAGAGATGATATATCTAGCTTCGACATCGCCATGGTGGGATTCGATGGCATTGATGACAACATCGTTTTCACCAGCCTTTTTGGCAAGGGCGGCACCGAGTTCAACGTGAGAACCTTCTTGTTCGAAGTCGATGGCTTTGCCGATGTCGTGGAGAAGACCAGCTCTCCTGGCAAGGTTAACGTCTAAGCCAAGTTCGCCTGCCATTAAGCCGGTAAGATAAGCGACTTCCAAGGAATGAGTCAACACGTTTTGCCCATAGGAAGTACGGTAATGGAGGCGCCCTAAGCAATTGACGAGTTCGCGGTTAAGACGGGGAAGGCCGAGTTTGAAGGCGGCTTCTTCACCGAATTTCATGGTGGATTGATTGACTTCTTCTTTGACTTTGGCAACCACTTCTTCGATACGGCCAGGTTGGATACGTCCATCCTTGACTAAATATTCGAGGGTGCGTCTAGCGATTTCGCGGCGGATCGGATCAAAGCAAGAAACGGTGATGGCTTCAGGGGTATCGTCGATAACCAAATCAACGCCGAGTTCTTGTTCTAAGACGCGGATATTACGTCCTTCGCGTCCGATGATGCGGCCTTTCATTTCATCGCTTGGTAGGGCCACGACGGAAACATTACGTTCGGTTGTGACGTCTTGGGCATAACGTTGGCAAGCGATGGAAAGAAGGTTTTTGGCTTTGGCTTCGGCGGTATCCCTAGCTTCGTCTTCGGCGTTTTTGATGTAGGCGGCGATTTCCATCGACATGCGGGATTCGACCCTGGCCATGATTTCGTCATGGGCTTCTTGGGTGGACATGCCAGAGACTTTTTCGAGTTCGACGATGATGGAATCGATTTTAGAATCGAGTTCGGCCTGGCGTTTTTGATATGAGGCGATCGAATTGTCGAGCTGTTCTTTCTTGCTATCAAGGTTCTTTTCCCTCTCCAATAGCATCGATTCACGGCTTTCAAAAGCCTGAATACGAAGGGAGAGCTTTTGCTCCTCGGCAGCAAGTTCGCCCTTACGGACGCGGATTTCGTTATCCGTCTTTTCCTTTTCTTCGAAAGCGATTTGCTTAGCGTCTAACTGAGCGCTTTTGACGAGATGTTCAGCTTTGACCTTGGCATCTTTCAAGATGGAATCAGCGGTTTTTGTGGCAGCGGAGGCCTTTCCCCTAGAGATGAGGAAAAAGATGAGGACGGTAATGCCTGCGGCAGCGGCGATTGACCCAAATAAAACGCCGAGCCAACCTCCTGTTGAAAGTAAAATATTCATAATCACTCCTAAATCGACCAAAAGTCCTTCGCGGATAAGTATGGGAATCTATCTATAAGGGCGGCGCCCTAGAAAGTTACCAGATATAACGAGCTTGTACCTTTGGTACGAATGTATTCTAACAATAAAACCCGCGCTTGTTTACAAAAGAATTTCAGCGCGGGAAAAAGGCAAGGGACGTGGCTTTATTATTGCCTTAATTTTTTAATTCAAACTTCTTGGACACCCCATTGGAATCCAGTTCGACTTCAATCGAACCTCTAAGCAACGGGGATAGGTAATTTTTAAATTCTTCGGAGACGATATTGGGGAAGGAATACCAGTGGCTGGGGAAGAACTTGACTTTATTGGCCACTTTATCGGCTTCGATGGTAAAGAGGGTAGGAAAATATCCTTCTTCTGCTCCGTTTTTGATGGCGACCATGAGGCCGCTTTCGCCAGACAAAGCAAGCTCAACTGCTTTTTGTCCTACTTCATAGGCCTCTTTGGAATCGACTTTGGAAATCGAATAAGGATCGGCCCTGGTGGGGATAGAAAGAATCGCGTAACGGCAGTTGATTCCATATTCGTTTTTCATCGTTTTGGCTAAGGAAATCGAAACTCCTTCAGGTGAAGTATGGCCAAAAGCATCGGCCCCGGTTACTTCCTCACGTTGAAGTTCAACACCTTCGGAAACAACGACAAAAGCCGTTCCTTTTTCTTTGTAAACCTTGCTAATATGCTCGCAAAAGTCCCGGATTTGAATGTTTTTTGTCTCCGGAAGCAAAATTGCATCAGGACGATATTTTCCTTCAAGCAAACCGGTGGAGGCGGCAAGCCAACCGGTATCTCTGCCCATGACTTCGATGATGGTGACTTTGCCTTTGGAATAGCTGCTTCCATCCACGATAATTGAGCTAACGGCATTTAGGATATGACGGCAAGCGCTAGGATAGCCAACGCAATGATGGGTGAAATCCAAATCGTTATCGATGGTCTTGGGAACGCCGATGATGCGAATGTCTTTCCCATCCGTTAATTTAGCAAGGGCAGCGCAGGTATCCATGGAATCGTTGCCCCCATTGACCAGGACATATTTGATATTTCTTTTTTCAATGGTTTCTAAAATTTTCTGGAGGTATTCCTGGTCGCCGGAAATCTTTTTTCTTGATGAACCTAAAGCCGCGCCGGGAGTTTGCTTAAGCAAAGCAAGCTCATCATCGCTATATTGCCCAAGGTCAACCAAATTGTCTTTGATTAATCCTTCGATGCCATAACGGGAGCCATAAATATGGTCGATTTCAGGGGAGGACTTGGCCTTCATGATCGCCCCATATAATGAAGTGTTAATAACGGAAGTCGGACCGCCCGATTGGATATAAACTAAATTACCGCTCATAAAACAAAAAGGGGCATATGCCCCATAAAATCATTCGCTCGCCTTAAAAGAATCGCGAATCGCTTTTTCGATACGCTCGGTGACGTCGGGATGCTCAATAAGGAAGTTCTTACTCGCCTCACGTCCGTTGCCAATCTTCTCGCCATCGATGGAATACCAGTTGCCGGTTTTTTCGATTAAGCCAAGTTCTTCGCCTAAATCAAGGACCTCGCCATATTTGGAGACGCCTTTGCCAAAGACAAGTTCGATGGTGCAGGATTTAAACGGCGGGGCAACTTTATTCTTAACGACTTTAACCTTAACCGTGTTGCCCACCACTTCGGAGCCGCTTTTGATGGCTTCCGCGCGACGGATATCCAAACGGATTGAGGCATAGAATTTAAGGGCACGTCCACCAGTGGTGGTTTCGGGGTTGCCATAAATGACACCGACTTTTTCACGGAGCTGGTTGATGAAGATGACGACGCATCCGGTCTTATTCAAGATACCGGCGATTTTACGGCATCCTTTGGACATCAATCTGGCCTGTACGCCAACTTGGTTATCCGACATCACCCCATCAAGTTCAACTTGGGGGACAAGGGCAGCAACCGAGTCGATGACCATGATGTCAACCGCGCCAGAGCTAGCAAGCATCTCGGCGATTTCGAGGGCTTGTTCGCCAGAATCGGGTTGGGAAAGGATTAATTCATCGATATTGACGCCTAATTTCGCCGCATATTCAGGATCGATTGCATGCTCGGCGTCGATGAAGGCGGCGGTGCCCCCTTTACGTTGGGCCGAAGCGATTGCCTCCAAGGCAAGGGTGGTTTTACCAGAAGATTCGGGACCATAGATTTCGATGATTCCTTCCTTTGGGATAGCCGCCGACGCCTAAGCAGTGATCGAGGAGAATCGAGCCGGTGGGGATAACGTCGACATCGACATGGG
Organism: uncultured Bacilli bacterium; assembly: GCA_905235705.1. GTDB lineage: Bacteria > Bacillota_I > Bacilli_A > RFN20 > CAG-826 > Alloenteromonas. The sequence continues at coordinate 29,300 of CAJOML010000010.1, forward strand.
GACGTTCCCCAAGTTTCATAACAGAGCCTTTTCCATATGCCTTCTCAATGCTCTTGAGGGCATCTTGAAGGGCTTTTTCTTTTGTGTTTTCGTTTGTTGTAGCCATTTCACTACCTCCACTTTTCTTATACGCGGGTTTTTTAATCTTCGACGACTTTTTCTGGCTCAAGGGCCTTGCGGAAAAGCGACATCGCAAAGTCCACCATGCTGCTAACGGTCAAAGTGCGGATTTGATCACGTTCCCTTTGCCCGAATTTCACCGAGATGACCCAGGTCGATCCTTTGTAGGACATACCAATGCAGACATCCCCTACTTCGGCCCCGCCTTCTTGAACGGTTGGGCCGGCATTGCCGGTGCAGCTTAAGCAGACATCGACCCCTAAGGCCTTCTTTCCGCCGCGTGCCATTTCGGCGGCGACTTGGGGAGAGACAATGCCATATTTTTCGATGGTCTCCTTTTTCACACCGGCGCAGGCGATTTTTACGTCGGGAGTATATGTCACCAATGACCCTTTGAAGACGGCGCTAGCCCCAGGATAGAAGCAAGCTTCATCGGCGAATCGCCCGCCACTTAAAGATTCCACCGCGCCAAGGGTGAGATGGTGATCGGCAAGAGTTTGGAGAAGGGTATGCATCTTCTTCATTATTCATCCTCCTTAAGGACATTGCGGTTTTGATAGACGTAAATGACGCCGGAAATGAAAGACATCGCCGTGGCCAGATACACAAACCACATGCAAACGCGGCCAAGGGGATGCCAGGAAGCATCGAAATAAGAGAAAGGCCAACCATTAAGGAAGACCAAAGGTAAAGCGACCATTTGGAAGATGGTCTTCAATTTGCCAAAGATATTCGCAGCCACGACTTTCCCTTTGCTTGCGGCGACAAAGCGCATCGTATCGACGACGAGGTCACGTAAAATCATGATGACGACGCAGAACCAAGGAATCAAAGCCGGGACGTTGCCATAGAATGGCATCGTGACAGCCAAAATGACCAAGGAAGAATTGACTAGCATCTTATCGGCAATCGGATCTAAGAATTTGCCTAAGGTCGTAACCTGTTTCCATTTACGGGCGAGATAGCCATCGAGGAAATCCGTCGCGGCGGCGATAATAAAGACGATGCAGCCAACTAAGTTGACCATATAGATACCGCTATCGCCAAGGGTCATGCTGGCCCAAGAGGAAGGACCGGCGAAATAAGCGGCCAAATAAAATACCAACAAGGCAAAAACCCCGACGATGCGGGCAATCGTGATTTTCGTTGGGATGTTGATTTTCATGCTTTTTCTCCTAAATGAGTATCCGGCCCTATAAGCCATGTTTTGTCGGGGACGGCAATTAATCTCGACTAAGTCGGCCCCCTTGCCTTCATTTCGGCTTGGGCGCTTCCCCTACCAATTTTGGGTTTCTCGCTTGTGGGGTTTACCTCGTTTCATCTTGATGTCGCCATCAAGCTCGTCTCTGTGGCACCTTGGGGATTCCCGTCTCAAGAGACGTTCCTCCGCCGTTACGGACTCCTCCGTACCTGGGGTTATTTCTTCCCCCAGCGCAATCACTACCGCCATCGCAGGCGGTGCGAGCATGGACTTTCCTCTACCTAAGTGGCAGCAGCCGTCCGGGCCGGATGCATTTATTTAATGGTGTTCGGATTCACACCTTTTGCCCAGAGTGCCTTCTCCAATTTGCCAATGCGGTTAAGAAGGTCGATGTTATCCGGGGTGGGACGATCGGTTGGCTTCAAATCCTTGAAGCGGGATTGAAGTTTGGCTAATTCGATCTCAAGCTGTTGGGCATCTTCTCTGGCACGCCGATTTTGGGTCTCAAGCTTAACGATGTAATCTTGGAATTGCTGGCGGAAGCGCTCGAATTTAAGGTAGTCTTCCCGCACATCATCAAAGAAGGCATCGACCTCGGCGGGATCGTAGCCTTTTAAGGCGGGGCTAAAGGTTTTCTTTAGCACGTCCTCGGCATTTAATTTGAATGACGTTTCTTCCATAAGACCGACTTCGATTATATCGAAGATGGGGCATTACTTCAATTGCATATGCATCTAAAAAGCCCCGTTTTTGCAAGATGGTGGTAGGATATAGGGCGATGAAAGACCTCAAACGACTTGTTGGCGACAGACGCACCCTCCTCTTCTTCGATTTGGAAGCTACCCAGTTTTCCCACGAAATGATTGAAATCGGGGCCATACGGGTGACGATTAAAGACGATTACACCTTTAAAAAGGTTTTTAAACCTTATCACGCTTATGTTCGCCCCAAACATCGCATTGGCTCGGTCGTCACCAAATTAACCGGCATCACCGAGGAGACATTAGAGAAAGCCATATCCTACCGGGAGGTCTTAAACGGACTAAAGAAATATTTAGGTAAGGAATTCGGGAAAACCGTTTTCGTTTGCTATGGCGATCAAGACCCACGCATCCTTCAAGCCACGGTTGAGAACAACCTTGACGCGGATAAAGAAACAAGCCGTTTCATCATGAAGCATTGCATGGACTTCCTAAAATTCTTCTCCCAATATGTCCGCGATGACAAAAATTGCATGCTATCCCTTTCCCGGGCTTGCGAAGTCATGGCAATCCCATTTAAAGGCAAAGCTCACGGCGCTTTAGCCGATACCGAGAACCTGATGAACCTATATGACGCCTTCTTGAAGAACCCGCAAATGGTCGAAGGCGAATATCGCAAATTATTAGGTAGAGGCGCTAACCTCCCAACCCCCGTCGCCCAGGTCATCGCTAGGTTAAATAAAGGTGAAACCGTGACCCCGGAAATCTATCAGCAAATCGTCAAGGAGAGCCTTAAATGAGCCCAATTTCCTATCCGCCCGGGGTAAAACCACTCACCCAAAATGAGCGCAAAACCCAATCGGTTAAGAAAAAATACAAACTTAAAATCGGTCCAGGCAACAGGGGTCTAGATTTTGAAGCCGGCATCAATGAAACCAATGCCTACTATGCCGAGAAAAACCTTTGCCATATCACTAAGCGCCCCACCCCCATCAATGTCGTCAAGGTGGATTATTCAAAAGGATCGATAATCACCCAAGCCTATTTCGAAACCCAATCGACGACTGACTATAACGGGGTCTATAAAGGCCACTATATCGATTTCGAGGCCAAGTCGAGCCATAGCAAGACTTCTTTCCCTTTGGCTAATATTCCAAAACAACAAATCGACCATCTTGAAAAAGTCATCGCTCATGGCGGAATTGCCTTCTTCTTAATTCGCCTTGTTCTAACCGAGGAGGTTTATCTCCTCCCCGCCCAATATATCATCGATTTTTATCACGAACGGAAAAGAGCCTCCATTCCTTATGAGGAAATCCGCAATCACGGATATAAAGTCACGGAGAAATATCTCCCCCATTATGACTATTTGCCTTTAATCGATGAGGTCTTCTTAAAATAAGAGCAGCCTTCGGTGAAGGGGCAACGGTGGCATTCGGGGTTTCTTGCATGGCAAATAAAACGTCCGAAATGGATAAAGCGGTGATGCAAGCGAATATGCATATCAGTGGGAAAACGTTTTTCTAGAATCGCCTCGACTGTCTCGGGGCTATCGTTTTCTTTGGCATAGCCTAGACGCTTCGCAACCCTGGCGACATGCGTATCAACGGCAATGGCGGGGATATGGAAGCATTCTGCCCCCACGACGTTGGCCGTCTTGATACCTACTCCAGGTAAGGCAACAAGTTCTTCTTTATTGCCAGGGATAGAACCATCATATTTTTCAACAAGAATCTTGGACATGGCCACCAAATTAGCGGCTTTATTGTGATATAAACCAATCGATTTGATGATATCTTCGACGTCTTTGATTTCAGCTTCGGCCATTGCTTGGGGAGTGGGGAAAACCAAAAATAGACGAGGCGTGACGCGGTTAACGGCTTCATCTGTAGTTTGCGCCGAAAGCATGACGGCGCAGATGCATTCAAACGGATTATGGAAACGTAAAGCGGTTTGGGCTTCGGGAAAAAGCCTTTCTAAGGTCGAGGCGACAAAAAGATCATTCTTCCTCATCGTCAATCCATTTTGTCCGAGCGATTTCGATGGTATGGGCAATGTCTTTATCCCATTTTCCATTGACCCCAGTATAACCTTCCTGGGCAATATCGGCTTTGCTTCTTGCCACGCGAAGCAATTTATCAATCGACTTAAAACTACGTTTTCTTTGGGCGAGCGCATCTTCTAAAGCATTACGGATATCCTCTTCCGAATAAGCGTCATCCAACCAACCGATGATGGCATCGTTTTCAAGCGGGGACAACGTCCGATTGAGCCTTTTTTCAAAATAAGGATAAAGACGATTTAAGATGGCGGAACGTTCGGCCGAATGGAGGTTAGCCCGGTCTTTTTCCATCGCCACCTGGAGTTGCTTATATAATTTGGTCTTAAGCGGATTTAAACTCGTTACCATTTTCCCGTCGACGGTTTCATAGGTAAGGAATTCTTTTTTCATCAAAGAGGCCATGACGTTATCGATTTCTTTGGTGGATAATGTCATCTTTAACGCCAATAAATCAGGGGTGATGAAATCGTTCCCGTCTTTTAGGAGGTGGTCAATCATCAAAATGACCATGACTTCCTGCTCGGAAATATCCATTTTCTTATAGGCATCAAGGAGGAGATAACGGAAGTCGATCGCGTCGACATTAAGGTATTTTGCTGACATGTCTACATTCTACTCCTTTTCTTTTTCCATTCTTATCTTTTCCGGATTAATTTGCTCTAGCAAAGGACGGAGGAGGTTAATCGCCTCTAGACTTTCTTTTTCGATTTGGAAGCCTAAACGCTTGGCAAAACGTTCGGCCCGTAAGATGCGGAGAGGGTCTTCTTCGATTCGCTTCTTTGGATTTCCGATGAAACGGATGATGCCCTGATTCAAATCTTCAAGCCCGTGATGGAAGTCATGAGCCTTATAAGAGGAATCGATGTAAATGGCATTGATGGTGAAGTCGCGACGTAACGAATCTATATACATGTCTTTCACGAATTTAATATATGAAGGGTGCCGCTTATCGCTATATTCGCCTTCTTCCCTAAATGTCATAAAATCTATGGAAAAGCCTTCTTCTTTTAATGAGATGGTGCCGAAACGGGCAAAGGTGGAATCCCCTTTTCCTAAAATCGATAAGGTCTTTTCCGGGGTTGCGCTAGAGACAAAATCCAAATCCCTGACTTCCTTGCCTAAAAGCAAATCGCGGCTCGAACCGCCGATTAAATATAGTTCCACCCCTTCTTTGGCGAAGAGGGCAGCGAATTTGTCAAAGATAGGGAGACGTTCCATCGGTGCCTTATTTTAGCCTAAAGGCGAAAAAGAAAAAGCCGTAAGGTTTCCCTCAACGGCTAATCTCTTTCAAGAAAGATTATTGAAGTTTCTCTTTGAGGCCTTTGGAAGGCTTGAAGGAGACAGACTTCGCGGCGGGGATTTGGATCTTTTCGCCAGTGGAAGGATTGGTGCCGGAACGGGCAGCGCGTTCCTTCTTTTCGAAGATACCAAAGCCAGAGACTTTGACGGGTTCGCCATTGACGAGGGAACCGGTGATGAGTTCGAGAGCGGCGTCAATGACGGCTTCGGCATCACGTTGGGAGACGTTGGCCTTGGCGGCGGCGGCTTGAACCAATTCAGCTTTATTCATTTTGTAATTTCCTCCTAAATCTGTTGGTGGCATTAAATTAACACATGAAAAAACCAATTGCAAACTATATTTATAATCGCTTTCAGTCCGATGCCATCGAAGCTTTCTCACTTTCGCTCGCGATAAACGATGTTGAATGGGGTACCCGTAAAATCAAAGCTTTCGCGGAGGCGATTTTCAAGGTAACGCGTATAGGAGAAATGAGCGAAGGCGGGGTTATTGCAGAAAAAGACAAAAGTCGGTGGGTTCACGCCAACTTGCGAAGCAAACATTATCTTTAGCCGCCCATGATTAAATTCAGGTGTCGGATTCATCGTTTGGGCGTCAGCGATAATTTGATTCAAAATGGAAGTCGGGACACGTCTTCTTGAATTTTCATAAGCGCGTTCAATAGCAGGGAGGATTTTATCCATGCCTCTTCCGGTTTTGGCCGAAACAAAGACAACTTCGGCGAAATCAACGAACTTAAAGCGGCGACGGATTTCGGCTTCGAAATCTTGTTGCTGCTGTCCTTTTAAAGCCAAATCCCATTTGTTAACGACGATGACAACCGCCTTTTTGGCGTCTAAAGCATAGCCGCAGACATGGCGGTCTTGATCTAAGATACCGGTTTCCGCATCAATGACCATCACCGCGACTTCGCTACGATCAATCGCCGCTAAAGCGCGAATCGCGGCATATTTATCGATGGCTTCGTAGATACGGCCCTTTTTGACTAATCCAGCCGTATCAATGGCAACATAATTTTTGCCCTCGACTTGGAATGGGGTATCAATCGAATCACGGGTTGTCCCGGCGATATCTTTGACGATAACCCTTTCTTGTCCAAGCAAAGCATTGGTCAATGAGGATTTGCCGACATTAGGACGGCCGATGAAAGAGAAAGTGATCGCGTCTTCATATTGGTTATTCTCTTTTTCGGGAAGCATAGAAACGATTTTGTCTAGCAAATCGCCAATCCCGATGCCATGGCTTCCTGAGACAGGAAGGGGATCGCCAAGTCCCAAGGCGTAGAAATCATTGATATCGGGGATTTTATCGACATTATCGATTTTATTGACGGCCAAAATGACTGGTTTATTGGATTTATAAAGCATCTTGGCGACTTGCTCGTCATCGCCAGAAAGGCCCATCTTCCCATCGACCACGAAAACGATAACATCGGCTTCTTCAATGGCGATTTGAACTTGCGCCCGGATTTCGGTTTGGAAAGGGGCGTTTTTGATTTCGACCCCGCCTGTATCCACGAGGGAAAAAGTCTTCGTTAGCCATTCGGCCTGACCATAAAGACGGTCGCGGGTTACCCCAGGGGTATCCTCAACGATGGAGACGCGTTTCCCGATGAGACGATTAAATAATGTCGACTTCCCCACGTTAGGGGCGCCGACGAATGCGACAAGACCTAGCGACATGGTTCAACCCCGGTTTTTTCTTTGATGATGGATAAAATCGCATCCACCACTTCCTCGATGCTCATATCGGAGGTATCCACTTCAATCGCGTCTTCGGCTTTCGAAAGGGGGGCGAAATCGCGATGGGAATCGATATAGTCACGTTTTTCGACATCGGCGATGACCTCTTCCAAGGTGGTGGGAATGCCTTTTTCCTCGTTTTCTTTTTGACGGCGTTTGGCTCTAGTTAAAACGGAAGCGACTTGGAAAATCTTCACTTCTGCTTTTGGCAGGACATAGGTCCCGATATCACGTCCATCCATTACGACGGATTTCGATTCGGCCATCGCACGTTGCATATCGACAAGGGCCAAACGGATATCTTTATATGAGGCGATATAAGAGACATTCGAGGAGACACGTGGCTCACGGATTTCCTTAGTCACATCCACCCCATTGCAAATAACACGTCCGTCTTCTTCTAGGTGGATACTTACTTTGCCAACCAATGAACAAGAGGCTTCTTTATCTTCGCAGTCTAGCCCCTTTTCCATGACCGCCCAGGTGAAAGCCCGATACATCGCCCCCGTATCGATATAGACGAAATTGAGGGCCTTGGCGACGCGCTTAGCGATGGTCGATTTCCCAGCCGCGGCAGGTCCGTCAATGGCGATGGAGATATTCTTACTCATAATGGCCTCCTCCCTTGTAGGAAATACCACCAGACCGCGAAGGCCGCACTAACAGCCACAAGGAAAAGCAATTTGGCCAAGATGGTAAGTCTCTTTTTTCTTAAATTGATGCGATATGGAACCGAGTTTTTTGAAGTTAACGGCATTAATCTTGCCCCAAAGGTGATGGCGGAATCGCTTTTGATGGCACTAGAAATATCCTCGCCACTAGACGAAGGCGCGCCGAATTTCTCCTCCGGCATGTGCTTGATACTCTCGCGGTATTTCGCATACCGTTCCATCCTTGTTTCCATACGTTTTTTATTTTACATAAAACAATGGCAACAAAAAACGGATAACTCTACGTTTTTCAAAAAACTTCGATAATATCGGCTTTGGTAGCGGTCCCACACTTTTTTGTTGTTGCAAATTGTCCCGTTTTGACCCTAATATTGACTTGTTAAGAAGGAGGTTTACCCATGCCAAAGAAAGCCCGCGTCGACTCTGACGCTTGCATCGGCTGCGGCCTCTGCGTCGGTTCCCACCCCGAAATCTTCGAATTTGATCCTGACGGAAAAGCCGTCGCGGTCAACGAAGGCGAGGATGCCGATGTCGAAGATGCCGTCGCCAGCTGCCCTGTCGGTGCTATCTCCGAAGAATAAGGTAAAACCTATTGAAGGAAGCGAGCTTAATGGTTCGCTTTTTTCTTTCCCTCGAAACGAAGGAAGACATGCAAATAACGATAGACCACAAACGTGATGGCGATAACAATGCCGTCTTTGATCAAGTTAAACGGCAACACGGCAAGGAAGGCATAGCTCCAACGTGTATCGGAAATGCTTGGGATCGCCTTTTGCATCATCCCTAAAAGGGCATCCACACCATATCCCATCGTATAAGCATAGAAGGGGATCATGACATAAACGTTTAATAGCATTGCCGCGACGACTTGGATTAAAGTGGCTAAGCCAAATCCGATCGCGACGCCTTTTAAGTTGCGTTTCTTCTTATAGATTAGAGCGGTCACCCCAACATAAATCGAGGAGAGGATTAAATCGGTAAGTTCGCCAACCATCATGGTACGGCTTAAGGGTAACTTGATAATGGTCTTCACCAAAATAACGGCGATCCCAGAAAGGGGTCCATAAGCAAACCCGGCGATAAAGGCAGGGATTTCATCGAGGTGGATTTCAAGGAAGCTAGGGAAAATGGGAAGGGAGAATTTAAAAACCGGCACCGCATATAACAATGTGGCGATACCGCCGAATACACCAACTCTAGCCAAAAACCGAACAGGGTGATAATTCTTCGAAGGATAGGCATCAAAATAAAGCCGAAAAGTCAGCAAAACAAGGATAAATAAGGCGATAATTGCGGCGATTTCTCGAATTTCCATAAAAAATACCCTCTCTGACTTGAGGGTGCGCAAACGAGGTTCTTCTCTCATCCGGACTTTACCGTTGGCGATGGAATCTCACCATCTCGTGCCTTTTGGGCTTGCGGGCTATACCGCCAGTCGACGAAATTCACGTCACCCTGAAGTGCCTTTATTATAGGCATTGGGCCATCATCTTCAACAAATAAGCTCGCTAGAGGAATATCAATCCACTAATCGCGCTTTCTTAAGGATGCTTTGAATTCCTCTTTTTGTTCTTCGCTTTCAAAGGCAAGATGAATCCCGGTTTTCGTTTCTCTTAGGGTAATGCCTTGATGCTCACACCACGAGGCAAAAGCGGATTCATCCCCTTGACTTTGACGGATGGCTTTGGCCCTCGCCTCTGTCTCCCTGACGGAAAGATGATGCTCTTTGATTTGCTTAGCCAGTTCATCGGCGTCTTTACTGTTTAATGTCAAAATCGCCCTGGCATGACCATAACTTAGGATGCCTTCATTGAGATCGTCTTTTAATTCCCGAGGTAAGGAAAGTAAGCGTAACGTGTTTGCGATTTGGCTTCTTGATTGGTGGGAAAGCTTGGCTAAGGTTGAAACCGAATAACCATATTTTCTTTGTAAAATCGAGCATACGCAGGCCATTTCCAAAATATGGGATTCGCGTTGGTCGCGGTTATCGGCAAGAAGAACAAGCAGTTCCTCTTCTTCGGTAATGGAAACAATAACCGCAGGCAAAGACAAAATACCGGCCTTTTTTGCCCCATAAAGACGTTTACGTCCGAGGATGACTTCGTAACGGTCCCCTTTTTCTTTGACGACAACAGGGGCATAAAAACCTCTTGAAGATAAAGTCTGGGCAAAAGTTTCAATCGTTTTGGCCGGGATTGCGATTTCTTTGACGAAAGCATTATCATCCAAAGATTCGGTGGAGATTAATTTGGCTGGCGCGTTTTGATAACGCTTCTCCATCTCCTCGACGACATCGAGCTGACTAAAACGGGCGACTAATTCAGGCAAAGACGATTTTAAAATCTTTTCCTTACTCACGGTCGATAATCTCCCTTGCCAAGGCAAAATAGGCGTGTGCCCCACTAGAAGTTGGGCGGAAGGTAATCACAGGTTCTTGGCGAGCCTGCGATTCGGCGACCGACTGATTTCTTGGAATGGAAGAGAGAAAGGTGTTTTCCCTAAATAACTTACGCACCTCCGAAGCGATTTCGTTCCCAAGTTGGGTACGTGAATCAAACATAGTCAGCAAGAAGCCCTCGATTTCTAGATTGGGATTGAGGTTCTTTTGGGTGTTTGAAATGGTGGCTAACATGGCGGCGAGGGCCTCCAAAGCAAAATATTCGCATTGGACGGGGATGAGAACGCTAGTGGAGAAGACTAACGAATTCAAAGAAAGCAAGCCTAATGATGGCGGGCAATCGATGATGACATAGTCATATTCGGAAGACGTTTCTTCTAAAGCGTTCTTTAATAAGGAAAATGGCTTATCGATCGCGCTTTCATATAAGGAGGCTTCCAATGAAGCGAGTCTAAGATTGGAAGGGATTAAATCTAATCCGGGGATACGAGTGGCGACAATCGCTTCTTTGGCGATAGCTTTTCCTCTTAATACTTCATAAGTCGATGCCTCAATCATCGAAGGATCGATACCTAATCCCCTGCCGGCGTTGCCTTGGGGGTCCATGTCCAAAAGAAGCACTTTCCGTTTTAATTGGGCCAAGGCGCTAGATAAGTTAATCGCGGTCGTGGTTTTGCCAACGCCACCTTTTTGATTTGCAATGGATATGATTTTGGACATCTTATTTGAACTCTTTCTTAATTAGGCCCCAGCTCCGGGGATATTTTTGAGGCGTCTTGTTATTCTTTTGGTAAAGGACATTGATTCGTTTGTCGCCAGAAGGAAGGGCTTCCTCGCTCATCGTTTTCAGTCTGACGCCATATCTAGATTCGTAATGAGAGGCAATTTGAATTTCCTCCTCTCCTCTAGCTCCTTTCATGGCCAATATCGCTCCCCCGATTTTGACAAAGGGGGCGGCGACTTCAAGGAAGATCGGTAAGGAAGCAAATCCACGTGAGATGGCGACATCGAAGCCTTCCTTTCTCACAATCCCGTCTTCGATGCGACCGATGGCAAAGGAAACATTATTTAGACCAAGCCGCGCCACCGCTTCTTTAAGGAAGATGAATTTCTTCGCCGTCGCATCTAACAAAGTGATTTGGCTTGTTGGGTATAAAATGGCCAGAACCAGCCCAGGAAAACCTCCGCCAGAGCCGATATCTAAGATAGATTTCCCCGCAAAATCGAAGGTTTTTGCAGGTAAAATGCAATCAATGAAATGCTTTTGGTAAATCTCTTCATCCTCCAAAATCGAGGTGAGGTTTATCTTTGGATTCCACTCCTTTAGCAAAGAGGCATATAAGGAAAACTTCGCTAGCGTTTCTTCATCGCTAGACAAACCTAACCCAAGCAAGACGGAGCGAAGTTCCTTTTCCATTAACGGAGCCCTTTCTTTCTTAACTGTAACAATAATATCGAAATATCGGCCGGGTTAACACCCGCGATACGTGAAGCCTGCCCAATATTGACAGGTCGAACAGAAGAAAGCTTTTGCCTCGCTTCAAGGCGAAGCCCATCCATATGTTCATAGTCCAAATCAACGGGAAGTTCGATTGCCTCAGCCTTGATTAAAGATGCCGCTTCCATATCTTGTTTCTTTAGATAACCTTCATATTTGACCATCGTCTCAAGAGCCAAGATGGATTCTTCATCCAAATGATAACCAGCGAGTTCAGGCATCAAAGAAGCGATACGTGTATAGGTAAAGCCAGGGCGTTTTAATAACTCTAAGCCCTTAAATCCATCATTGCTTGGGGGGAAGCCCATCTCTTCGAAATAGGCATTTAAGCCCGCTTTGTCGCTGACGTTTGTGGTGGAAAGAATCGAGATGATATCCTCGATATCTTGGTATTTATGTTTGAAGGCGGCATATCTTTCTTCGCTCAATAAGCCGATTTGGTGGCCGTATTCGCTAAGGCGCTTGTCGGCATTATCGTGACGAAGGAGGAGACGGAATTCGGCACGCGAAGAAAGAAGACGATAAGGTTCATCGGTTCCTTTTGTCACCAAATCATCGATCATGACCCCGATATAGGCTTCGTTCCGTTTTAAGACGAAAGGATCCTCACCTTGGATTTCCCTTGAGGCATTAATCCCAGCCATTAACCCTAACCCCGCCGCTTCTTCATATCCTGAAGTGCCGCAAAGTTGGCCGGCGAAATATAAGCCTTTGTATTTCATCGATTCCAAAGTCAATGAATATTCTTCGGGACGAACCGCGTCATATTCGATTTGATAAGCGTATTTTAAAATCTCGGCATGTTCTAATCCGGGCAAAGAATGGACGAGTTCTTCCTGGAGTTCATGGGAGAAGCCGGTTGAAAAACCTTGGAGATAAATCGATTCGCCATGCTCATATTCGGGCTCAAGGAAAAGCTGATGTCTAGGCTTATCGGCAAAACGGACGACCTTGGATTCGATAGAAGGACAATAACGAGGCCCTTGCGACTGGATGAGCCCGTTAAATAAAGCCGACTCATTTAGATGCTCATGGATGATTTCTAGTGTCTTCTCGCTGGTATAAATCAAATAGCAAGGCAGCTGTTCTTCGAGGGTGTAACGTTTGTGGTTGGCATAGCTAAAATTGAGCTCGCCTGCCATCCCTTCTTCGATTCGTCCGGCGGAAAAATCGATGGAACTTTTCTTTATCCGCGGCGGGGTGCCGGTTTTTAACCGCCACATCGCTATACCCATCTTTTTCAAAGAAGGGGAAATACCCAATGTCGCCTTTTCCCCATCGGGTCCCGCATCAATGCTGGAATTGCCTGAAATTACCTTTGAGCAAAGATAGGTGCCAGTGGTTAGAATCACCGCTTTAGCAAAGATTTTTTGCCCGTTTTTCGTTTCTACGCCGAGGATCTTCCCTTCCTCAAATAAGAGGGAGGTGACTTCGTTTTCCTCGATTTTTAGATTAGGGGTGGATTCTAAGATCTCCAGCACGGCTTGGGGATAAAGTTTCTTATCTTGCTGGGAACGTAAGCATTGGACGCCCGGGCCTTTGCCCGTATTTAACATTTTGATTTGTAGGGGATGCTTGTCCGCGGCTAATCCCATAATGCCACCTAAAGCATCGACCTCTCTGACCACAACCCCTTTTGCCGAACCGCCGATATGGGGGTTACAAGGCATGTTTGAAATCATGGCCTTATGCAAGGTCAATAAAAGGGTAGGATGGCCTAGTCTAGCCGCCGAAGAAGCGGCTTCGACCCCGGCATGCCCTCCCCCTACGACAATCACATCGTAAGAGGTTTCCATTAACCGACCGAACCCTCCATGTCCATCTTGATCAGTTGGTTCAATTCGACCGCATATTCCATCGGTAATTCTTTGGCGAAAGGATCGATGAAGCCCATAACGATCATCTGGGTGGCTTCTTTTTCGCTTAACCCGCGGCTCATCAAATAAAAGAGCTGGTCGGCGCTGATTTTAGAAACAGTCGCCTCATGTTCGATATAGGAAGAATTATTACGGATTTCGTTTTTCGGAATCGTATCCGACTTGGAACGGTTATCCAAAATCAAGGTATCGCATTCGATATGTGATTTGGCGTTCTCCGCCCCTTCATGCATTCTCACGGTGCCACGGAAATTTGCAACGCCACCTTGGGAAACAACCGATTTGGAAATGATGGAAGAGGATGTGTTTTTGCCGATATGGATCATCCTCGCCCCTGAATCTTGGAATTGATTGGCTTTGGCCACGGCGATGGTAATGGTGGCCCCACGGGAATTATCCCCTTCAAGGATACATGCGGGGTATTTCATCGTCTTCATTGAGCCGATATTACCATCGACCCATTCCATGAAGCCATTTTCCCCAACCCTTGCCCTTTGGGTGACTAGATTAAGGATGTTATTGGACCAGTTTTGGATGGTTGTATAACGAACGTGCGCATTCTTTTCGACAACGATTTCAACCACCCCGACATGGAGGGAGTCACGTGAATAAGTCGGTGCCGTGCAGCCTTCGACATAATGGATGTCGGCCCCTTCATCGGCGATGATAAGGGTACGTTCGAATTGACCCGTCTTTTCATTATTGATACGGAAATAGCTTTGAAGAGGCTTATCTAGTTTTACCCCTTTGGGGACATAGATAAACGAACCACCGCTCCAGACGGCTCCGTTTAAGGCCGAGAATTTCGAATCGGCGACGGGGATAACGGTTCCGAAATATTTTTTGAAGATATCGGGGAACATCTTTAATCCCATGTCGATGGAAAGGAAGATGACGCCTTTTTCTTTCACTTCCTCAAGCATGTTATGATAAACGACCTCGGATTCATATTGGGTGGAAGCTCCAGAGAGGAATTTTTGTTCGGCTTCAGGAATGCCTAGACGTTCAAAAGTGGCCTTGACCGTTTCAGGCACATCTTCCCAACGGGAAGCTTCCTTATTGGAGACTTTGGTGTAATAGGTATAGGTCCCAAAGTCCATATCAGAAAGATCCGGTCCAAAAGAAGGCATTGGCATCTTTTGGAATTTCTTTAAGGCATCCAAACGGAAATTCAGCATCCATTCAGGCTCGCCTTTTTGACGGGAAATCTCTTTCACGACCTCTTCGTTTAAGCCCAAACCGGTGGTGAAAATAGAAATGTCTTTGTCTTTGATATCAACGACTTTATCGAGTTCCTCAGGCATGGTCATGACCCTCCTTTAGCAACTCTTCGAAAGCGTCCCATCCAATTGTCGCGCAGTGGATTCTCGCCGCTTGCTTCGATGTGTTCTTGAAGGCGTTCGCCTCCTCTAAGACGGAATCGTCATAAGGTTCTTCGTGCAGCATATGATGATATTGCTGGATGATATTCAAGGCATCGACTTTGTCGTGGCCGATCAAAAGATCACAGATGATATCGCTTGAAGCGGTCGAGATGGCGCAGGCGGTGCCATTCCATTTGGCATCGACTACTTTGCCCTGCTCATCTAATTTTAAATACACGTCAATATCATCGATGCAATTGACGGATGAGGAATGGACGTTTAAATACCCATCCGCAGAAGGGGTGATTTTGTTCCGAGGAGAAGAATAATGGTCCATGATGATGGCGCGCATCATCTCGGGCGTCAGTTCAAATGAAGTAGGCATCGAGGTAGTCCTCCGCATGATTAATGGCATCGATTAAGATATCGATATCTTTGGTTGAATTATAGAAATAGAAACTCGCCCTTAAGGTGGCAACGGTATTTAAGAAGGAAGGAAGCATCTTGGCACAATGTTGGCCTGAACGCACGGCGATTCCCTTGCTATTGAAGTAAGTGGCCGCGTCTTGGGCGAAGATGCCTTCGATATTGAATGTCACGATCCCCGCTTCGCTAGAGGCGTTATAAACGGTGACTTTGGGACAATCTTTCAATTTCTCAATGGCGTAACGTTTTAATTCTTCTTCATGGGCTTTGATTTTGTCTAAGCCGATGGATTGAAGATATTCGATCGCGGCTTTTAAGCCATATATTCCCGCCACATTTTGCGTCCCTGCTTCGAAGCGAAGAGGGGGAGGCAAGAAGGAAGCTTGCCCGTCGCAAGAAAATTTGACGTTCATGCCGCCCCCACTAAGGAATGGGGCGGTTTGATCTAGGATTTCATATTTGCCATAAAGGGCGCCGATTCCGGTTGGCCCGCAAAGCTTATGGCCGGAGAAAACATAGAAATCGCAATCCAAATCCTTGACGTCGATTTTCATATGGGGTGCGCTTTGGGCACCATCTACCACCATAATCGCACCATGCTGGTGGGCAATGGCGGCGAAGGCTTTGACATCATGGGTATAGCCCAAAACGTTGCCGACGTGGGCAAGGGAAACGATTTTCGTATGTTCGTTAATCGCCTTTTCCAAGTTACCGGGTGTGACTCTCCCTTCTTCATCAAGAGAGACATAAGAGATTTTGGCTTGGGTTAATTTGGCGATTTCAAACCAAGGCAATACGTTGGAGGCGTGCTCGGCTTGGGAAATCAAAATCTCATCGCCTTCTTTTAAATGACGAAGGGCATATCCATAGGCGACAAGATTTAAACCACCTGTTGCCCCGGAGGTGAAGACGATTTCTTTTTCTTTCGCTCCAAGAAAAGAAGCAACGCATTTTCTCGCTTCTTCGATTTTAAGGTCGGCTTGGTAGGAAAGATCATAATCGCCACGATGGCTATTCGAGGTCTCGAATTCATAATAACGATTCATCGCTTCGAGAACCTGACGCGGCTTAAAGGTGGTCGAGGAATTATCTAGCCACACTAAAGGCTTCCCCTGCATTTGGACGCGATTGGTGAACATGGGGAAATCCTGGCGAATCTTTTCGACATCGAGAATAGCCATCTTAGATGCCCTCCTCGATCGCGTTTAGGATCTTTTGCCCAAGTTCTTCTTCAAAATAAGGGGCGATGGGCTTGAGATAGCCCAACGTAATTAGTCTCTTCGCCTCTTCTTCGGATAATCCGCGGGAGCAAAGATAGAAAATATGTTCATCGTTTAATTTGCCGACGATGGCTGCATGGCTAGCCTTAACATCATTTTCATCGATAATGAGGATAGGCGCGCATTTGCCTTGGCTATGAGGATCGAAAACGATGATTTTGGCGCTTTGTCTAGTCGCTGAAGCAAACGCCCCATGATCAATCGCCGAGGTCCCGATAAAGGATAATCTCGCCTCATCTTTGGTAATGCCGTAATTATCGGTAAGTCCTTCGGTATGAGGGACTTTGTGATATAAGTTGGCATTAATGATTTTGCGACTTTTCTTATTGGCAATGGAGGCGGTTCGCCATTCCCCTTTTGCCCCTTCGCCTTCTAAATAAATATTCGCGTTGAAGGTGCCAGAACCATCTGAAAAATCCGCAAAAGACCCTTCAAAAGTCGCATCTTTTCCCACATGCACCTCTAAAGTGACATTCGGAAAAGAAGAGAAGGCAGCGAGGTTTAATTGCAACGATTCGCCTTCTTTGACTTCGAAAGAAAGGTTTTGGATTTCTTCTTCGACTAGGGTGCGTCTCATTTTTTCTTCAACGCCTCCTTGGTCGCGCAGGTGCCGATGGAGACCTTATTCATCGGCCCGTCTTCTTTTTCAACGGAGATGCCAAGGTCGCGCTTAATCCATTCATAGCCCTCGGTATCGATCTTGCGGTAAAGTTCAGGACCACCGCTAACGGCAATACGTCCGTTGACCATGATGGCGGTGCGGGTCGGTCTGATCATTTCATATAAACGGGCATAGTGGCTAACGACAAGGAACCCTTTGCCGGCAGCTTGTTCTTTTTCGATGGCTTTGGCAACGACTTGCATGGCATCGACATCTAAGCCCGAGTCGATTTCATCTAACATGATGTAACGGGGGTCAAGTAAACGCATCTGAAGGATTTCATTACGTTTCTTTTCGCCACCGGAGAAGCCTTCGTTAAGGTTGCGGTTGCTCATTTCGAAAGGAATCCCCATTTCCTTATAGGCATTTTGGAGTTTGCTATAGAAAGCATAAAGCGATAAGGGTTTTTCCTGACGGACATTCATGGCCGCACGAAGGAAATCGCTCGAATTAACGCCAGGGATTTCAGAAGGATATTGCATGCCAAGGAATAGCCCGGCTTTGGAACGTTCATCAACGGACATGGCAAGCACGTCTTTGCCATCTAAGGTAATGCTTCCTTCGGTGACCTCGAAATTAGGATGGCCCATGATGACGGCCAAAAGCGTGGATTTGCCATGCCCATTAGGGCCAAGCAAAGCCAAGGTCTCGTTATCATTGAGATCAAGGTCTACCCCTTTGAGGATTTCTTTGTCTTTTACTTTTGCGTGTAAGTTACGGATTTCTAGCATAGGATGCCTCCAAGCCCGCATATTCTACCCGTGAAAGCGCGCGTGGGCAAACGATATGATAAAAATCCAAAGATTAATCTTTGTCAGACACCTTCATTCGTTTAAGGCCATGTAATACGAGACGATTTCAGATGGCGTTTGCTCTTGGTTGCCATTAAACCAATATGTCACAACGGTGAGAAAGCTTTCCGCCCCAGAGGAGATACGAAGCTCCTCGGGAATCTCTTTTTTCGGGAATACCCCTTCTTTGACGCAGCGACTCACCAAAGGAGTGATCTCTTCTTTTAAAGCGGCAAGAAACCGCGATGCGCATGAAGATTGCAAAATGACCTTAATCAATTCTCCTTCGTCTTGAAGATGATAAAGGACGTGCGTGAAAAGATGGCTA
Source organism: uncultured Bacilli bacterium (assembly GCA_905235705.1). GTDB lineage: Bacteria > Bacillota_I > Bacilli_A > RFN20 > CAG-826 > Alloenteromonas. The sequence continues at coordinate 47,720 of CAJOML010000010.1, forward strand.
TATTCAAGGATTGAATCTTTTGAAAAATCATGGGTCGCTTCGACTTCAAGGGAATGGGAGAAGACATGATGGAAAATGTTCTTTAATAATGAATCAAGGACATCATCTTTCGTTTTAAAATGGGCGTAGAAAGTCGAACGGGAGACATTGGCCTTAACCAAAATGTCTTCGATTGAAATTTCGCGGAAATCTTTTTCTTGCAAGCATTGTCCAAACCCGCGATAGATGGAAGCAATGGTTCTAGCGATGCGACGATCCATAAAATCATTATAAAAGAAAACAATTTGTTCGCCATCTAAAAGATTTATCGAACATTTATGGAAATTATGTTTTCTTTTGAAAAATGCTTTGGTAGTATCCTTTCATGCTTGATGAATTCGCGCGGACATATCCCCAAGAACTAGCCAAAGGAAATGCCAAAAAACGTTTTCTCATCATCTTGATGGGGGTCGCTGTCATCCTCCTTTTCTTTGTCTCTTTAATGATCGGTTCATCGCATATGAATCTCCTCGATTCAATCAAAGCCTTATTCGGACAAGGCGAGACCACCAACATCCGCATCGTCCAGCAAATCCGTCTCCCCCGGGCAATCGCCGCGATGGTGGCGGGGGCAGGTTTATCTATTGCTGGGCTTATCATGCAATCGACATTAAAAAACCCAATGGCCTCTCCTTCGACATTAGGGGTCAGCAATGCGGCTGTCTTCGGGGCAAACGTTTCCATCGTTGTTTTCGCCGGCGGATTCTTCGGTTCAGGCGGACGTGTTGATAATTACATTTTCGGCGCAAATCCATTTGCAACTTCTTCAATTGCCTTGATTTTTGCGCTGATTTCAACGCTTTTAATTCTTTTGCTTTGCCGCATCCGTTCCTTCTCTTCCGAGACGGTTGTCCTCGCTGGATTAGCCTTAGGAACCGTATGGACGGCGTTAACGACTTTGCTTCAATATTACGCGACTGACGTTGGTTTATCCGCGGCCGTGATTTGGACCTTTGGGGATTTAGGAAGAGCGACCTTCACCACCGATTGGATCATGTTCGCGGTAGTCGCTTTTTCCGCCATTATCTTCTTCCTTTTCCATTTCAGATATAATGCCCTCGCCTCAGATGAGACGGTGGCAAGAAGCTTAGGAATCCATGTTGGCTTGCTCCGCTTTGTATCTTTGTTCTTGGCTTCTTTAATTACCGCCGTCTGCGTCTCTTATTTAGGGATTATTGGCTTTATCGGTATCATTTGCCCCCATGCGATGAGACGCATCATCGGCAATAACCACCGCTTCCTAATCCCTGCTTCGCTAGTTTCGGGGTCGTTACTTCTTTTACTTGCCGACATCTTTTCCCGCGCAATCGGGAATGGCTCATCCATCCCAGTCGGGGCGATTACAGCCATCCTCGGCGGGCCTTTCTTCATTTATTTAATATTCGCGCGGAAAGGAGGCAAAGCATGATTCGGTTAACCTCTTTATCCTGTCGTTACGGGAAGAAGGCAAAGCCCGTTCTTCGTGATGTTTCCTTTACATTAAATAAAGGCGAAATCGCCATCCTCCTTGGTCCAAACGGGGCAGGAAAGTCTACTCTATTGCAAGCCATCTTAGGAAATGTCAAATTCTGCGAAGGGGATATCTTTATCGGCGGGAAGAATATAAAAGAATTATCCGCCCGCGAAAGAGCGAAGTTAATCGCTTATGTGCCCCAATCTTTTCATTTTGCCCCGTCTTCGGTTTATGATGCCATTTTGCTTGGACGTATCCCCTATTTTACCTTTGCCCCGAGCCCGGAAGATCATGCCTATGTCCAT
>CAJOML010000011.1 GCA_905235705.1 uncultured Bacilli bacterium
ATGTTCGGCAACGCTTTATCCGGTTCTGTCGTCATCGGACTTCTTAACTGGGCTTTGAAAAACGTTTCGGTCATGGTTTTTTCCGGCTTAGCCGCGGGATATGCCAATCCATTGGATTCCCCGGCCGCCATTTTCTTTGGTTCTATCCCTATTGGGATATTGAATCTTTATTTCGCTTTATTCTCAGGGTACGTGCAAACCCTGGTATTCGCTTCCCTTAACGGGGTCTGGATTGGGGCCGAACTCCCCGAAGATGACCCGATGGGGATGCTTCGCCAGGCAACTCGTCCCGTTGGGGATGAAGCATAAGATTGTTTACATTAGGAGGTGCCGAATATGGGCAATTTCTTAACTAGGCTTCTTGCTGAGACCACAGAAGCCGCGACGGGTAACGGGGGCCAATTAGGGCTTGTCGCTCTTGCTGCCGCCATCGCCGTCTTAGTCGGTGGGCTTTCCGCCCTTGGCGAATCTTGGATCGCCTGCCACGCGATCGATGCGATGTCGCGCAATCCTGAGCAACAAGGCAAGTTGCAATCCACCATGATTCTTGCCATCGCTCTTGACGAATCGACCGCTATTTATGCGTTGATCGTGGCCATTTTGATTCTCTTCGTCCTCGGAGCAAAGATCTAATTCAGTTAAAGCGATGAAAACGGTCAAACGGTTTACTTATATCCTTTTGCCCATTCTCGCCGTGATGCTGACAAGTTGCCAAGGGACGCCATTTACCGATAGCGATTTCACTTCGAAGATCTTCCCTAACGGATATTGGGACTTCATCATCCAAATCGGTGCGTTCGTCGTGCTTCTGATCGCGGTCTTTTTCCTCGGCTATAAACCGATTAAAAAGATGGTCGCGAAGCGGCGCGAGAACGTCTCCAAGATGATTGAAGACGCCGAAGAAAAACAGCGCGTTGCTACTGAAGCGGCGGCCAAGAAAGAGGCAACTATCCTTGCTGGAAAAGAAGAAGCTTCTCACATCATCGAACTGGCCAAGAAACAAGCCGAAGCCGAGCGCACCGCCATCATTAACGAAGCGGAAGCCCAGGCCGCTTTACGTCGGAAGAAGGCGGACGAGGAAATCGAAGCCGCCAAAGAAGCATCGAAGCAGGAAATCCGCGAGCATATCGTCGATGTGGCTTTAGCCGCCTCTTCGCAAGTGCTTGGACGCGAAGTCTCCAAAGAGGACAACCAAGCCCTCTTAGATGATTTCCTTGATGGAATCGAGGGCAAGTGAAGATGGGAAACGAACTAACCCAGAATTACGCAAGGGCATTCTTCGGATTATTTGATTCGGAGCAATATGAGTTTTGCCTAGAAGGGAGCAAAGCGCTACTTAGCAGCGCCAAAGAGAATCCCGAATGGGTGAAGTTCCTTTCCTCATATGCAGTTAGCAAAGAAGAAAAATATTCTGCGATTGACCGCGTTTACCTTGCCCCGGTTTTCGATGAGCGATTCCGCAATTTCTTGAAGATCATCGTCGAGCATAATCGTGTGAACATGCTTGAGGAAATCCTCGAGGATGTGCTCTCTTTGATTAACGAGGCAACAGGAGTAAAAGAGGGGATTTTGTTCTCCTCAGCCCCTTTAAGCGATGCGGAGATTTCTTCAATCGAGGCAAAATTTGCGAAGAAATTGGGTTGCAAGGTCAAATTGCACGCAAAGACGGACCACTCTCTTCTTGGAGGGGTTAAGGTCCAATTGGACGGGCGCGTTTACGATGGGACGCTGCGAGCCCGCCTATTCGAGTTGAAGCGTTCCCTTAAAGGAGGTTCACGATGAAAATCTCTTCCAATGAAATTTCCACGCTGATCAAAGCACAGATCCGCGATTTCTCCGAAAAGCTGGAAGCCGATGATGTCGGTACAGTCATTTCCGTCGGAGATGGTATTGCCATCATATATGGGCTTGAAAAAGCCATGCTTGGCGAACTCTTGATTTTCCCTGGCGATGTCTATGGCATGGCCATGAACCTCGATAACGGTGACGTTGGCGCCGTCTTGCTTGGGCAAGATAACGAAATTAAAGAAGGCGACACCGTTAAGCGCACCGGCAAAGTGGTGGAAGTCCCGGTTGGGGATGGATTACTTGGCCGTGTCGTTAATTCTTTAGGTTTGCCCTTAGATGAGCGCGGACCTATCGAATATAGCAAGACCCGTCCGATTGAACGTATCGCCCCTGGGGTTATGACACGTAAATCGGTCGACACCCCTTTAGAGACCGGGATTAAAGCCATCGATGCCATGATTCCGATTGGTCGAGGCCAACGTGAATTAATCATCGGTGATCGTCAAACCGGGAAAACGGCAATCGCCCTTGATGCCATCATCAACCAAAAGGGCAAAGGCGTGAAATGCGTCTACTGCGCGATTGGGCAAAAGAATTCCTCGGTCGCCTCTATCGTTGATAAGTTACGTGAACTAGGCTGCTCCGATTATGTGACGGTCGTCTCCTCTAGCGCTTCCGAATCTGCGCCGAACCAATATATCGCTCCTTTCGCGGCGATGGCGATGGCCGAAGAATGGATGGAACTTGGACAGGACGTGCTTATCGTTTTCGACGATTTATCGAAGCACGCGGTCTCTTATCGTACCTTGTCCTTGCTTCTTAAGAGGGCTCCTGGACGTGAAGCCTATCCCGGCGACATCTTCTATCTCCATTCCCGTTTATTGGAGAGGGCGTGCCGCCTAAATAAAGAAAATGGCGGCGGTTCGATTACCGCCCTTCCGATTGTCGAAACCCAAGCTGGGGATATCTCCGCTTATATTCCGACCAATGTCATTTCCATCACCGATGGCCAGATTTTCTTGGTGACGGATTATTTTGCTTCCGGCCAACGTCCGGCTGTTGATTCAGGATTCTCTGTTTCCCGCGTTGGATCTTCAGCCCAGACTAGAGCGATGAAAAAGGTCGCTTCCAGCTTAAAGATCGAACTCGCTTCTTATCGCGAGATGCTTTCCTTCTCCCAATTCGGCTCCGATTTAGATGCTTCTACGAAGAAGATTCTCGCCCACGGCGCCGTATTGATGGAAGCCTTAAAGCAAAAACAATATCAGCCTTATCCGATGTGGAAACAATGCGTTGAGCTCTTCGCCGTTAAAAACAGCTATCTTGACGCCCTTAACCCAGCGGAGGTCATGCCGTTTTTAACTGGCTTGGATAAGTTTGTCGAAATCAACCATAAAGACTTTATCGAAGAACTCGACGACAAGAAAGATTTTACCGATGAGCTCACCAAAGCCTTAGGCGAAATCATCGTCGAATATATCAAGACGAGGAAATAATCGATGTCGCTAGGGCTAACAAAAACAAAACGTCGTATCGCTTCGGTTAAATCAACCCAAAAGATTACCAAGGCGATGGAAATGGTCGCGACCGTTAAGGTCAAGCGTTTTCGTGATGCCTATGAGCAAAGCAAAGACTATATTGAAGGACTATCGAAAGTCATGGCCAAGCTTCTTGCTTATGACGCGCCTTCCTCTACCCATTATGCGAAAGAGAACGAAGGCGATCTACCCGTCCTTTATATTGTTATCACTTCTGATTTAGGGCTATGCGCCTCTTACAATACCAACCTCTATAAATTTGTGGATGAGCATGTCGATAAAGAAAAAGACATCCTTGTTCTTATCGGCGAAAAAGGGGTTGGGCATTTCGGGCACGATGAATCTTATAAGCACATCATCACCGACTATTCCGACTATGCCTCTTTGCTGCGTCCCATGCAAATCAACAAAGCGTCTGCCCTAATTAAGGATGCCTTTAATGGCAAAAAAATCCGCAAAGTCGTCCTTATTTCGACTAAATACGTCAATTCCCTTTCCTTCGTTCCGGAGATGACGACCTTACTTCCCCTTGCCTTAGAAGACCAAAAATGGAAAGACGAGGAATATTGTCCGCCTCTAATTGAGCCCGAGGTGAGGAAGAATATTCATCTCCTTCTCCCTCAATATCTTGGCGGAACCCTTTATTTCAAAGCCGTCGAATCCGCCCTATCCGAGCAAGCATCAAGACGCACGGCGATGGATAACGCCAACGATAACGCAGACGAACTGCTGAATAAACTCACCATCGAATACAACAAGGCCCGTCAAGGGGCCATCACCCAAGAGATCACCGAGGTGGTCTCCGGTTCAGTCAATGCATAAAGGAGGAACCGAACATGAGCAACGAAACATCCCTTCAAGGCATCGTCGTCCAGGCCGTTGGCCCGGTTATCGACGTGAAGTTTAAGGACAAACACCTTCCTGAGATTTTGACCGCCCTTGTTATTGAAGATGTCGGCGGGAAAAGCCTGACCATTGAAGTCATGCAACATATTGGCGACGATGTCGTCCGCTGCGTTGCTATGGGTCCAACCGATGGAGTAGTCCGCGGACAAATCGCCATCAACACCGAAAAACCGATTTCCGTCCCTGTTGGCAAAGCGACTTTAGGGCGTATGTTTAATGTCCTTGGTCAACCAATCGATGGACTTGGCGATGAAGAACTTAAAAAAGCCAAGCGCATGCCGATCCATCGCGCCGCCCCGACATTCGCCGAACAAAGCGTCTCTCATGAAATCTTGGAAACCGGCATTAAAGTCATCGACCTCCTTTGCCCTTACGTCAAAGGCGGCAAGATCGGTTTGTTCGGTGGCGCAGGCGTCGGCAAAACCGTCTTAATCCAAGAACTTATCTTTAACATTGCCAAAGAGCATAACGGCACCTCTGTCTTTGCTGGCGTCGGCGAAAGAAGCCGCGAAGGCAATGACCTTTATTATGAAATGAAGAATTCGGGCGTTTTGGCAAAGACCGCCCTTTGTTTCGGACAGATGAATGAACCCCCTGGAGGTCGTATGCGTGTTGCCTTAACCGGCTTAACCATGGCCGAGCATTTCCGTGATGTCGATCATCAAGACGTCTTGCTCTTTATCGATAACATCTTCCGTTTCACCCAAGCTGGTTCAGAAGTCTCCGCCCTTTTGGGACGTATGCCTTCCGCGGTTGGTTATCAGCCTACCCTCGCGACTGAAATGGGACAACTCCAAGAAAGAATTACTTCGACTAAAGATGGGTCGATTACCTCCGTTCAGGCCATTTATGTCCCTGCCGATGACTTTACTGACCCGGCTCCTGCCACGACCTTCTCCCACTTGGACGCGAAGACCTTACTTGATCGTAACATCGCTTCACTTGGTATTTTCCCGGCCGTCGATCCCCTTGAATCCTCTTCCAATGTTCTTGATCCCAACATCATCGGAGAAGAACATTATGAAGTTGCCCGTGGAGTTCAAAAACTCCTCCAACGTTATAAGGAACTTCAAGACATCATCGCCATCTTAGGCATCGATGAACTTTCCGACGAAGATAAGGCCATCGTTAACCGTGCCAGAAGGGTTCGTAATTTCTTATCTCAACCTTTCCACGTCGCCGAAGCCTTCTCCGGGAATAAAGGTATCTTCGTCCCTCTCCGCGAGACGGTTCGCTCTTTCAAGGAATTGCTTTCGGGCAAATATGATAATTATCCCGAATCGGCTTTCCTTTATTGCGGGGCCATTGAAGATGTCATCAAACATGCTGAGGCGCTAAAATGAGCGAATCCGGATTGCATTTAAGAATCCTTACCCCCCAAGGCGTCGCTTATGATAACGAGGTCGAGTCTTTCTTAGTTCCTACTGAGCAAGGCCCTTTGCTAATTCAGAAGGGTTATACCAATCTGATTTCGACTTTATCGCCCGCCGGGGTGTTACGGATCGATCGAAACGGGAAAAAAGCGTTTTTTGCTATTTTTGGCGGGGTTTTGCAGGTAAATCACGAGGAAGGATGCTCTATTTTCACCGAAGAAATTGACGATGGAGCATCGATTGATTTAGCTAGAGCCCAAGCTGCGAGAGACCGTAATTTAGACCGCATCAATTCCAAAGATCCTAATATTGATATGAATCGCGCGAAGGCCAAATTAGCTAAAGCTTTAACCCGCATCAATGTCAAAGCGTTATCCCAAGGCGGACAACGGTAAGTGCTTTCCTCTTTCTCTTTTTTCGTGAAGTGCTATATTCGTGACTATGATTAACTTTATTTACATTTGTCCACAATACCCGGAATGGAATTATCGCTGGGTTGAAGCCCTTGTGAAAAAGGGTGTTCGCGTTTTAGGAATCGGGGATTCCCCGGAGCATGAATTAACGCCATATCTTAAGTCGTTATTAACCGAATATTATGTCGTTTACGACATGAATGATCATGGCAAGATGATTGATGCCGTCGGCTATTATCAAAACAAATACGGCAAAATCGATTATATTGAATCCAATAATGAGTGGTGGCTTAATCTCGATGCGATGCTTCGCGAATGGTTTAACGTCAACACCGGCTTCCACCCCAAGGATATGGAGCACATCAAAGCCAAATCGGCGATGAAAGAATCTTTCCAAAAAGGCGGGGCAAAGACGATGCGTTATCTTGTCGTTAGTGGACCCCAGGATAAAGATGAAGCCATTAAGTTCGTAAAGAAGGTCGGCTTCCCCGTCTTTGTTAAGCCTAATATTGGTGTTGGAGCCGCCTCTTCTTATTCGATTAAGAATCAAGAAGATTTTGACCGTTTCTTCTCCTCTCCTCTTCCTGAACCCTATATCATGGAAGAGGAAATGCATGGATCCATCGTTTCTTTCGATGGCATTTGCGATGATGAAAGCAATGTCGTTTTCTGTTGCACCGACCATTTCCCCGTCCCTGTCGCCGAGCTTTTTCATCGTGGCGATGACCATGTCTATTGGAATGTTCCATTCTCTTTGAAAATGGACGATATCAATCAAAAAGAATTCGAAAAAGTGGGGCGTAACGTCGTCAAGGCTTTCGGCATTAGGAAACGTTTCTTCCATATCGAATTCTTCGTTCTTAACGAAGACCGCCCAGGCCTTGCCAAAAAGGGTGAATTCGTTGCCCTTGAATGCAATATGAGAGCCCCTGGCGGAGCGACCCCGGATTTGATTAATTTTGGGTCTTCGGTCTCGGTTTATGACATCTATGCCGATGTTATTGTCAATAATCGTAACGATGAGAATATGTCTTATCCAAAATATTACGCGATTGCTTCACATCGGCGCGATAGCAAGTGGTATGTCCATTCCGTCGATGAGATTTACCAAAAATATGGTGATCATATGAAGGTCTCCGGGGATTATCCGAAAAATATCGGCGCGGTTATGGGCGACCATTATTTCTTCGCCACCTTCCCCACATTAAAAGAAGGCCTCGAATTCGACGCCTTCGTTAGAGAAAAAGTCGGGGATTAGGAAGCGCTTGATTCGCCACTTTCCGAAGTTGAGCTTTCTTCGCTAGAGATGGCGGGGCGTTCAACCTTTACCGAATAATAAGAATCGACAAGATCAAGGGCCCGTTCGGGCTCTTTTTCGTAATTAAAGATAGAAGCGACTTGACCGTTTTTGAATTCGCCGATAAGGGTGGTTTCGCCATTTCCCAAATAAGTGGAAAGTGCCCTTAAGTCCTCTTTTGAATAATTGCCAACATCGATGCGGTAGGTCAGGCTTTGGCTATGGATGGCGTTAGGATAGACGTAGGTGTGGTAGAAAGATGTTTTCGCTTGTTTGTCTAAAATAAATAGGCCGTCTTTCTTCTCTTTCATGGCGCTTAGAGGGGAATAGGTTCGGAATTCGTAGATATTGGTGTAATTCATCAAATCACGGAACTGCTTTTCGAGTTTTGTCGTATCCGAACGGGTGTCATCGATATTGACCTTGGTGGCTTTGGTGGATGAGCGAATCAAATAGATGGATGGGGTGAAATACCTATCGCCGATAACGCTGGAAAGTTCAGGGAAACCGGATTTGATTAAATCCAAGGTCTCGGTGATGACTTTGGAGTCGGCGGATTCGTTATAAACCCCATGGATTAAAGCGGAGGAATCTTTAAGATAATTCGACATCGCCTTTTCGGTGGCAATGCAGCCCGCGCAGGCATAGGAGAAACAATACACGAAAACGGATTCGCCATTTTGGATACGTTCAACTAAATCACCTTTCTGGTTGAGCAAAGAAAGGGATTTGACCTCGCTTGCGCTGGATTCGAAATTATCGCCGTTCCTGGTGATATAGATGAGATCGGAATCATCGGTATAAGGGAATTCGACCTTTTCTCCGCAGGAGGATAAGCACAAAGGGAGGATGGCAATGAGGGGGAAACAAAATTTTTTCATGAGCTTATGTTACTCCAAGACAAGAAAAAAGAGAACCTACCTAGAAGAAACTTCAAGGTAGAAGAAGTCTTTTTTTGGTCTAGTTTATCTCAATGAAAAAAGAAAAAAGCAACTTGAAAATTAAAAAGAAGAAGGACATGACATCAAATATCAAATGGGGTTTGGCTAGGAAATGTGATTACCGAGTCTGATTCTTTGGGCGGCCTCAAACAGGGTTTTGGCTTTAGGCGAGATTTCGCGGATATAGGCAGAAGAGAATTCTTTGACGATGGCTTGGCCCAAGAAATTGCCGCGTTTGATGTTCGCGCGTTTGGTGTACATTACCTCGCCATCGATTTTCCCTGAGGCCAATAAAACCAATTCGCATGCGAGTTGGATTTCATCTTCGCTAGGCTCGGGTTTGAAGATAACCAAATGGGCCCCGGCCCCTTGGAGAGAATGGAACCAAAAATAGGATTTTTCCTGCGTTAAGACAAAAGAGAGGTGATCGTTTTGCTTGGCGTTTTTGCCAAATAGATAACGCGTACCTTCATTTACAACTAGATAAGGGGCCAAAGAAGAGACGTTTTCTTGCTTGCTCCCTTTCTTTTTGTTTAACCCTAGTTCATTTAGGATTTCGCCTAATTCTTCAAAAGATGACGATTCAATCGCTTTTTCATAAATCAGAAGGGCTTCTTTTTCAGATTCGGCAAGAGAGAGGTTTTGCTCCGCTAGAAGCAGGGCTTTCTTCGCTTTCTTTGCCCTTTTATAGAAATTCGAGGCGTTGTCTTGAGGGCTTTTGGCTTCGTCTAAAGAGATTGTTTTACCTTCATAGACGAATTCCTTCATTCCTTTGTAGAAAGAATCGAAGTTGGTATAGATAAAGTCGCCATAATCCGAATCTTGCAGATGGCCTTTCGCGTTTTCGATGTCGCCTTTGATCGCTTTGATTTTCTTTTCGATTGCCTTTTTGCGATTGGCGATTTGCTTTAATGAAGTGCCGGCAAAACTAAGTTTACGCTTGGCCAGCAATTCATTTTCTTTATCTAAGCAAAGCCGAGAATAGTCTTCATAAGAGAAAACAGGGGAATCTGCCTTTTTAATAAAATTGCCTTTATCGGGCAAGGTATATGTCATCCCTTTTAGCATCGGGCGTTTGCTATCTAGCGAAGAATAATGGGTTGAGACGACGATGGATTTATTTTCATCTAATAAGATCAATTTCGGCTGGATGGGAAGCATTTCGAAAACAAGAGTCACGTGCTCCTTTTTATAGACCTCATTGGTTCTTTCTAACTCAATATAGAGAATACGTTCATCGTTTTCGGCATGGATAGAAATGATTTTGGCGCGACTAAGCATTTTTCTCATCAAAGTGGAGAAAGTGCTATTTAAGGAAGACGTATCAAAACCCTCTCCGCCGAAATAGATGCGGGGGTAATCGTGGGATAAGACAAGGCACAAACGTTTCTTCTTGGAAGTTTGCCAAAAGAAAACGTCGGTATCGAATTCGACGAAACCGGAAAGATGATCGCCTTTTAATTGACCATCAAGGACCTTGGCTAGGCTAAAGATTTGAGAATCGCTTAATGCCATAGGCGGATTATAGCATGATTAAAGGCCTAAGATAGGGCGATGAAATAGAGAAACTTTTCAACCTCTATTTAGGCGCGTATAATTCCGGCATGGGAAACAGGGGTTCATTAATCATCCTTTCAGGGCCATCGGGGGTTGGCAAAGGCACAGTCCGTCAGCGCTTGATGGAGCATCGTGATACCAATCTTTTCTATTCCGTTTCGATGACCACTCGTTCTCCTCGCCCTGGCGAAGAAAACGGACGTGAATATTATTTTGTGACCCCCGAACAGTTCCAAGAGAATATCGATAAGGGCAATTTCCTCGAATATGCCCAATATGTCGCCCATAGTTATGGAACCCCAAAAGACAAAGTCGAGGAAAAGCTGAATCAAGGCATTAACGTCTTGCTAGAGATTGATGTCAAAGGCGCGATGACAGTCCTTAGAAAATGTCCTGACGCCATTTCGATTTTCCTTGTTCCGCCTTCTTTCGAAGATTTAGAAAAGCGTATCCGTGGGCGTAGCACCGAAACCGAGGAAGTTATTGCTAAGCGCCTAGAAAAAGCAAGAAGCGAGCTTGCCCTTAAAGACCATTACCGCCACATCGTCGTTAATGATGATGTCGACCGTGCCGCAAGCGAAATCGCGGCCATCATTAAAGCGGCCTAGTCTATTTAATTAAGCCAAATCCTATATAATAGAAGAGATGAAAATTCTCTCCGTTTTTATTCAGCATGCCAAAGCCAGTCTCGACCGGCCTTTTACCTATTATGATGATTCGGAGAAACAAATTTTCGTGGGGAGCCGCGTCATCGTTCCTTTTAATAACACCACCATCATGGGCTATGTCGATCATGTCGAGGAAAAGGATATCGCCCCTGAGGAATTGGAAGATTATTTGGGGTTTGAAGTCTCCCCTATTGTCTCGGTCGTCGACACAGAAGTTTTAATTAACGAAGAATTGATTCAAACCGCCGAAGAAGTAGCTAAGTATTATTTGGCTCCGAAAATCTCGGTTTTAAAGACGATGCTTCCTGCTTCGCTTAAGCCCACTCTTTCCGCCTTGAAGGGGCCAAAAGTCGCTTATGATACTTATGTCGAACTCCTTAACCAAGACGAAGAAGGACTAACGCCCAAACAAATCGAATTGGTCAGATATCTTGCAAAAACTGGCACGATTTTAAAAAAAGAAGCGGGTTCTGCCGCTGTTTTAGATGGCCTAAAAAAGAAAGAACGTATTCGTTTTTATAAGCAAGAAAGGTCTCGTTTAAGCATTCCCGATTACCAAAAGGAAGAGCAACCCAGGCGTCTAAGCAAAGAGCAAGAAGACGCGGTGAGTTATATCCTAAGCTGCGAAAAGGAGGTCATTCTCCTTCAAGGCGTGACCGGCTCAGGAAAGACCGAAGTCTATTTGAATTTATGTGAGGCCTATCTAGAAAAGGGCAAGACAACCTTGATGCTTGTTCCGGAGATCTCCCTCACCCCGATTATGGTCGAATACTTCTCACGCCGCTTCGGTGGGAAGATCGCGATCCTTCATAGTGGACTAACCCCAGCTGAAAAATACGATGAATATCGCCGTATCGCTAGAGGCGAGGCGCAAATTGTCGTAGGGGCACGTTCTGCCGTTTTCGCTCCGTTAGAAAACATCGGTCTAATCATTTTAGATGAAGAACATGTCGAATCTTATAAGCAAGATTCATTGCCCTATTACCACGCTAGAGAAGTGGCGATTATGAGGGCTAAACATTTCGATGCCAAAGTGGTCCTTGGCTCAGCCACCCCCTCTTTAGAAAGCAAGGCAAGAGCCGAACGTGGACTTTATGGCCTAGCTAGACTGACCCGACGCATCAATGACCAGGCTCTCCCTAAAGCCAAGATTATCGATATGAGGGTGCCTCGTTCTATCGATAGAAAGAATGGCGTTTTCACTTTCGAATTAGAAAAAGAAATCAAAGACCGCCTTGAAAAGGAAGAGCAAATTATCTTGCTCGTGAACCGTCGTGGCTATGCTAGTGTGATCTGCGCCGATTGCGGTTATATCCATACCTGTCCTTCCTGTCATGGCAATTTAACGTATCACCGCGAAGATGAAATGCTTAAATGCCATCATTGCGGTTATGTCGAACTTTACCCTGAAGTTTGCCCTCAATGCGGATCCCCTAGAGTGAAAAGAGTGGGACTTGGGACGGAACGTGTCGTCAAAATCCTGGGCGAATTATTCCCGGATGCGAAAGTGGGGCGACTAGACGGAGATATCGCTAAAGCAAGAACGAATATCCCCAAAGTCTTGCAAGCTTTCCGCGAACGTGAATTTGACATCCTCGTCGGCACCCAGATGGTGGCAAAAGGCCATGACTTCCCCAAAGTCACTTTGGCGGGTTTAGTGAGCGCAGACCAAGGCTTATCGATGCCAAGTTATCGGTCCAGCGAAACCACTTTTGGTTTAATCGCCCAAACCGTGGGGCGCTCGGGAAGAGGACAAACTAGCGGCACCGCCATCATCCAGACTTTTAATCCTTATCATTACGCCGTCACCTTTGGTGCGAGTCAGGATTATGAGGGCTTTTTCCGGAAGGAAATGGAGCAAAGGAAACTAACTTCCTACCCTCCTTATTATTACCTCATCGCCGCCCATTTCACGGGCAAAGATGAAGAGAAAACCTTGCTAGCCGCCTCGGAAATGAAAAAGGCCATTTTGGACGAAAGTAGCGACCCCGTGCTCGCACTTGGGCCAATCACGCCTTACTATTCCTATGTGAACGAGCGTTATAAAAAAGTCGTTTTGTTCAAGACAAAAAAACCGGATTCCCTGAAGGACGTGTTACGAAAAATCTCCTCTTCTTACGCCCATTTAGGGGGAATTGATATCGTTTTTGACGTTGACCCTCTCGATTATTGAATTTTCTTGTGATAAAATCACAAAGAAATCAGGTACTTTTTTATTATGATCACCATCCAAGTCCTTGGCCTCGACCAATTCGTCGTTGGCCATTACTCGCGCGAGCACACGCCAAATCTCGCTCAACTGTTTGAAACCGAAGAAGAGGAAATCGTTTTCTACGCTCCGAATTCAATGGTTTTCCATAAAGGGGTCGAACAGACTTCGTGGAACACCATCGTCATCATTCGTCTTCCCGAAAAATATCATCCTCTCGAAGCGGTGGTTGCGGATTATTTGGACAAGACCCTTCGTTTGTTCACCATCAACCTTCAAGTCGAATTCAATTACATCGAGGAAGAACATTGCCACCTCTATGTGAATCCCCAATATCCTCGCTATATCACTTCAAGCGAATCCACCGAAGACGAATACACATTTGAATTCGGTGATATGCCCGAGGCGGTTGAAGGGGATATTCAAATCGAAGAAGAACACGAACATCACCATCACCACCATCATCATGACCACGATCATGAGCATGAAGAAGAAGGGCCTGAAGTATATTTAGGCAATGCCTTTGAAGGCTTCGAAGAAAAATATGAAGAAGCCATCAAAAACAAGAAAAACTAAGGAGGAATCAAAACATGGAAGTCTTTGATTTATCACTTGAAATATTGCTCGAAGTCATCGAACAAAAGAAACCTTTCTCCGATGCGTTAAAGGATAAGTTCGTTTCCGACATCAAGCTTCGCCCTTTGCGTTCCCAGGTCGCCGGACTTGTGGGATGCGAACTTCGCCATCACATTCTTTTCGAATATCTCCTCAAAGATATCGAACTTGAAGTCGCCGAAAGAAGCGCCGTTGAATTGGTCTTGGCCAATGATTACTTCTATCATCGCTTCGACAAAGCCGAATTAGATGACGTCCTTAAAGAAAAAATCGGCGAAGAGAAGTTCCTCCTTGTTTCCCCTGTCATTGAAAACTACACCAAGCCAGAGGAATATGTTCCTCTTTCCGTTAAGCGGAATTCGCAACCATACCTTTCCCTCCGTTATAACGTCCCTGCTTGGATTTTAAAAGTCTTCGCTCATTTCCCCTATTTCCAGGTTTATCGCACGATCAAAAAATATAGCCGCCCGGTTACGACGACTCTTCGTGCCCGTGAAGGGGTTGATGTCAATGCCCTTATTGCCTCGAATAACTTCGCCGCGACTAAAACCGAAGGCATCCTTTCTTATGTCGGCAAAGAATCCTTACGCCGCAATGAAGTCTATCGTTCCGGCAAACTCTTCACCGAAAAAGAACTCACCAAAATCATCTTTGATGAACATCGCGTTTCCGAACCTTCTGAAGTCTTGCTTTATAATGGCAACGCGGATACTTCCTTGGAAAAGGAACTTATCGAATCCTATGGTTCAAGTTTAGGCATGAACATCGCCGTTCCTGAAGTCGATGTCCGTCCTGATGTCACCTCCTTAATTAAGGAGAAGGGGCTCCGTAATGTCAATTTCTTCTCGGCACCTGACCCCCAATCGATGCAAGCTGCGATTTCTTCCCAGCAAGACCTCGTCATCGTTGCCCCGAATTCAAGCAACTTCGATTTGGCTCCGACCTCCCCTGATTATTTGCTGAACTTCAACCGCGATACATTAACTGGGCTCATCGAAAACCAGAAGATGGTCCTTGAAGGCTGCTCCAAATATGTCGAAATCGGTGGCAAACTCCTTTATTTGGTTTATACCCTTAACATGAAAGAAGGTCCTGAAATCATCGCTAATTTCATCAAGCAGCATGAAGACTTCACTCTCATCTCCGAACGTCAATACCTTCCTTACGAATCTCATCAAACGACCGCTTATCTCGCCGTGCTGGAAAAAAAGGAGAAAGAACTTACCATCGCTCCTCCGTTAAATGAAATCGCCTCCACTCAGGCTCAGTCCCAAAACGTCGCAAGCGCATCGTCAAAATAAAACATTATGGCCAAAAATCTCCTCGGATACACCTTAGCAAAACTGACCGAGGAATTCGTTGGACTTGGTCAAAGCAAATTCCGTGCCAAACAAGTATTTGGCTGGATCTATGGCAAAAAGATCTTTGATTTTGATGCCATGACCGATATCTCCAAAGAATTCCGCGAAGTTTTAAAACGCGGTTATTGCATTGCCCTTCCGAAAATTCATACCCGTCAAGATTCTAGTGACGGCACCACCAAATTACTTGTGGAAATGGAAGACGGAGCCAAAGTCGAGACGGTTTTAATGCCATACAATTATGGCGATGCCATCTGCATTTCCAGCCAAGTCGGTTGCAATATGGGGTGCGCTTTCTGCGCTTCTGGATTGCTAAAGAAAGAGAGGAACCTCGAGGTCTATGAATTAATGGGCCAGGTCTTGCTCATGAACGAGCTTTTAGCTCCTTTAGGAAGACACGTCACCCATATCGATGTGATGGGAACGGGCGAACCTTTTGATAATTACGATAACGTCATTGATTTTATCAAAATCGCAAATGACCCTTTCGCCTTAGCCATTGGGGCTAGACATATTACCGTTTCTACCTGTGGGCTTTGCCCTGGCATCATCAAATATGGCAAAGAAGGCATTCAGATTAACTTAGCTCTTTCTTTGCATGCGCCTAACGATAAACTTCGTCAGGAAATCATGCCCGTTGCCAAGGCCTATCCCTTCGACAAACTGATTCCGGCCTTGCAAGAATATAGCCGCGATTCAGGAAGAAGGCTTACTTTCGAATATATTATGCTTCGGGATTTCAACGACACCCCCGAATGCGCCGATGAATTAATCCATTTCATCCGCGACAACGAGCTCTTTGCTTATGTCAATTTGATTCCTTATAACGAAGTTAAGGAAAAACCGTATCGTCGTAGCGAGAAAAGCCGCGTCAGGGCTTTTGCCGATCGTCTTTTAAAAGCCGGCGTCAATTGCACGGTCAGGAAAGAATTCGGCGGTGATATCGACGCCGCCTGTGGACAGCTTCGTTCTAAACAAGTAGGAGGCAGGAAATAATGTCCCTTCGCTACAAAGGGATATTCTCTTCGGCGACAAATATCGGCAAGGTCCGTATCACTAACGAGGACCAAGCTGCCGCTTTAACGAACTTTGCCGGCGACATTTTCCTTATCATCTGCGATGGGATGGGTGGCCAAAATAAAGGGGATTTTGCCTCGAAAACCGCGCTTGATTTTTTGGTTGATTCATTTAGGAAAAAACGCAAAACCCCAATGTTTTTAACTAAACAATGGCTCAAAGTTGCCTTGCGTAAAGCCAATTCGATGATTTATCAGCAAGCGCAAAGCAACCCCACTTATAAAGATGCCGGGACAACTTGCGTCTGCGTCATCATCCAAGGCGAGAAGATGCTTGTTTGCAATATCGGCGATTCCCGCGCATATCGCTATGGCTATGGTCGGCTCGAACAATTAAGCAAAGACCAAACCTATGTCGATTATCTTTATCGGACTGGCAAAATCAAAAGGGAAGAAATGGATACTTCCCCCGACCGTCATGTTTTGATGAACGCCTTAGGCATCTATCCGTCTTGTTCCTCCGATATGGAGGTATTGCCTTATTGTGGCGAATCCATCCTGCTTTGCTCGGATGGTCTATATAACAATGTTTCCGAGTCCGAAATCCGGGCTGTTTTAGCGACCGATGAACGTCCTGACCAAAAGGTCAATATGCTCATCGCCGAGGCTAACGCCAATGGGGGGTCGGATAATATCGGAATCGCATATTGGGAGGCGATTGGTCATGATCAAAATCGGTGATAAAGTCGACGATCGTTATCGCATCGTTTCCCGCATCGCAAGCGGCGGCATGTCGGATGTCTACGAGGCAACCGATTTGATTTCGAAGAAGAACATCTCCCTAAAGGTGATGAAAGAGGAGCTTTTGAATAATCCCGAGAATGTCGCTCGTTTTAATGCCGAAAGCGCCCTCGCCGCTTCATTGAATCACCCCAATATCGTTCATGTTTTCGGGCGTGGCGTTTTTGATGGGCGTCCCTATATCGTTAACGAATTCATCAAAGGCCAAACCCTAAGGGAAAAACTTAATTTCACGATGTCGCTTCCTCTTTATGATGCTTGCGAAGTCATGCTTCAGCTTACTTCGGCGATTGGCTATATCCATCGCCATGGCATCGTTCACCGCGACATCAAGCCCGACAATCTTTTCCTGATGAGCGATGGGACGATCAAAATATCGGATTTTGGCATTGCCGCTCCTATTGGCCAAACGGGAAATGGCGATTCGATTCAAGGCACCGTTTATTATTGCGCACCTGAGGTACTAACAGGCGGACCGGCCTTGCCGAGCAATGATATCTATGCCATGGGTATCGTCTTTTTTGAGATTCTTACCGGAACCGTTCCTTTTGATGGCGAGACTTTAGAGAAAGTTGCCTTAAAGCAAGTAAAGAAAAAATTCCCAGAGCCTTCTCGCATCGTTCCTTCTATCCCTCGTAGCATTGATCGCATTATCTTGACGGCTTGCCGTAAAAGAGTGGATGAGCGTTACCGCAGTGCCGAAGCCATGCATGATGATTTGGTGAAGGCGATGTCGGATAAAGATAATTTCAAGACCAGGAGGGGAATCCTTTCACGGATTTTCGGTTTTAAATGATCGTTGCTCCCTCGATTTTAGCATCGAAAAAAGAGACTTTAATTGAAGGCACGTCTACCCTATTTTCTTTTGGGGCGAAATGGGTTCATATTGATATCATGGATGGGATTTTCGTCCCCAATACGACTTTTAAACCCGATGTCGTCGAATCTCTTAAAAAAGGAGTCCCGGGTATGTTCCGCGATGTCCATTTGATGGTCGTCGACGTGGCAAAACAGATCCCTGAATTTGCCTTAGCCGGGGCTGAATCCATCACCTTCCATTTTGAAGCTTGCAAAGACGAAGATGAAGTCTTTTCCTATATTAAGACCATCCATAACCTCGGCTTAAAAGCGGGCCTTTCCCTCAAGCCTAATACGAAAGCCGAGGCCCTTCTTCCTTATTTAAAAGATATCGATTTGGTTTTGGTGATGTCGGTTGAGCCTGGCTTTGGCGGGCAAAAATTTATGGAATCATCTTTACCTAAGATTGCTTTCTTCGACCAATATCGGAAAGACAATCAACTCAATTACCAAATCGAAGTCGATGGCGGGATTAACCAAGAAACCGGTGAAAAATGCGCCAAAGAAGGGGTGGATATTTTAGTCGCAGGTTCTTATCTATATGGAAAAGAGGATGCCAATAACAGAATCAAGGAGCTTTTGAAATTATGAACGTCTTATTTATTTTCTGTGTGATCCTTATCCCCGTGTTTGCCTTGTTCAGCGTTTTGACGATGAATCAAGGGTATAACGCGATGGTGCGTCGCCGTTTTGATTATTTAACCGAATTCCCTTTCGAAGGATATCAAACCCGTCATTTTGATTCCCATCTTGCGATTGGCTTTTTCATTGCGATGACATTGATGATGGCCGCTTCTTCCTATTTGCCTTCCCTCGCCTCTGCCACGGTGAAAGGATTTATCGGGTCCCGTCCCGCCCTCATTGGGGTGATGGGGACGTTATTCCCCCTCTCTTTGATTGGTCTTCTTTTTGTCGGGGCCGATAAGATGAAGGCTCATTTGGGCATCTTTATCGGGGCGAATGGGTTATTCGCGATTTATGCGGTGAGCTGTGGCTTCCTCTTCCTCGATATGCGTCAATTTAACGATACATTAGGTTTAACCTTTGCCATTATCTTCTTTGTCCTTGCCGTTTTAGGTGGGATGGTCATGCTTAACCCCAAACTCGCCTCGTGGGGCAAACTAAAGAAAATCGGAGAAGGTCCGAATGCCCTCTATGTCCGTCCCCGCCCATTCCTCCTCCCCTTTAGCGAATGGATCATCATCGGACTTGGGGTGCTAACAACGATTCTCTTCTCCGCCGGCTTCTATTTCTTAGCTTCTGGAATCTAAAGGAAAAATAGGCACAAAAAAACGACCTTCGAGGTCGTGTTTTTTGTCGATTGGCTTATTCGGCAGATTCGGCTTTGACGGTTTTGTTCAAAGTGCGATAGGCGCGGTTAGACATGCGGATGACAACCGTCTTGCCATCGATTTTCACTTTGCGCTTCTGCAGATTGACGTTCCAACGACGGCGGGTAGCCCTCAAAGAGTGGCTGCGCGCATTTCCGGTGACCGGGCCTTTCCCGGTGACGGGGCAATATTTGGACATGGTTTTACCTCCCGCGCTATGGCGAAAAGGAATATACCACGATTGACCCTTTAGTTCAACAACAATTCAATTGCCTTAGGCAATATAGCTTTTAGAAATTGACGTCATAGGTATATCCAGGGAAATATTGATAGAGATAAGCCATGATTTTTCCCCTAATGGCAGTGACAGTTTCATAATTCGTCCATTGGGTATACCAAAGAACCTGGATGGTTTGACCAGGCCAAATCTTGATTTTACGAATACTTACGGGGGAGTCGGCGAATAGGCTTTGGAGTTCTTTTTGAACACGGGATTCAACTTCGAACACGCGACTAGTTTCTGACATAGCGTTTTCCTTTTTTGATTAGGAATATATATTTGGCCTGAACCAGCTTTTGTCAATCTTGTTTTATGGTGGGTAAATCTTTGCTGTTGGTTTCAGGCGAAAAAATGAAATAGAATATTGCAAATCTGTTTAACATATGAGGTATTCTAGCACTGTACTTGGTTAGGTTTTCTTTTTGATCTAACTAGTATAATCAATCTATGCCGTTATCCTGCTTAATATTGATACAGCTTTGACTGTCAGACTTCATATTCAGGCATACGGCTTTTCTTTTAATCGCTAATAGGTTGAATAACGCTTTGACGTTCCAGTAACAGATGATTCGAAAAGAAAAGCTGATATGGTTAAGACGGCAAGCAAAGGAGGCCGTATGGACTTTTGTGCTGGTATCGACGTTAGTAAGTTTAAACACACTGTTGCTTTCATCGATCAAAATGGGGAAGTTAGAAAGAGAAGCTTCGATATTTCTAATTCTCGGGAAGGGTTTGATTCGCTCTTAAATGAATTAGGCCTGCTCGGCCAAAAAGAGCAAATAAAAATAGGGATGGAAGCAACCGGACGTTATATGAAATGTCCGGTGAGATGCTTAATCTCCAATGAATATCGGGTCCAGATTTATAACCCAAATTTAATTGCAAGATTTCGCGAGTCTGAAGCAGTTAACTTGGCCAAAACGGATAATCTAGATGCGATGTTAATTGCCAAATATGTGGCAACTCATCCATTCACTTCATCCCCGCAATTATCTTACCTTATCGGAGAGGTTCGTAAAATCTCAAGAGCAAAATATTTCTTATTCGGAGATAAAACCGCTTGTTATAGCCATCTATTAAGATATCTAGGCGAAGTATTTCCAGAATTTGTCTCTTTCTTTAAGAAAAACGAAGACGGATCTAGGAAAAATACGGGTAGGAATCTATTTGAATCCCCTACAATCGGATGGCTATTAAGCAATTATCCATCCGCTTCCAAAAT
>CAJOML010000012.1 GCA_905235705.1 uncultured Bacilli bacterium
TTGGTGGGCCTTAGAGGGCTTGAACCTCCGACCTCCCGCTTATCAAGCGGACGCTCTAACCAACTGAGCTAAAGGCCCTTCTGCGCTTAGCGCCTAAATAATATAGAGCAAACCTTTCCTTGCTTCAAGTAGAAAATCAACAAAGTTGTGTATCAAATAGGCGAAATTAGCTGATTTTATCCAAAATGGCATCGCATAAGCCCCCGGCCTTATTTGCGATTTTGTTCCTAAATCCGCATAGATCTCCAACGACGGGAATCCGCTTCAGACCTTCATATAGGCCCAAGGAGAAAGCGATTGAAACGACGACGTAGGCAACCCTTAGGATGCCCAAGGTCGTGTCGGGTGGGACAACGGAGAAGATCTCGGTATATTGAAAATACCCGACGCCAACTAAGAATAACCCGAAAACCTTTATCCCTAGGAAATGAAAGATCATTACCGATAATGACCCTTTCCCCAAATAGATAAAAGGGGCTTTAATCCAGCCAAAAGGGATGGCTGAGATTAGCACCGACAAAGACAAAACCATCATCGAGCCGCTTAAGGAAGAAATCGCAAACATCCATGTGGGGCTAGGAAAAGTCATCTCGGAGACAGACAAACGATAATGATCGTGAAGGCTCAAATAAAGCAGTATGCCAAGGGAAATAAGGAAGGTCGTGACGCAAACGACGGGGGTTTTTGGTTGAGATATTTTTCACGGAGAACGCTTTTTCGGACGAGCCAGCCTAGGCACATCATATATTGGGCAATGAAGACCTGCTTGGGACGAAGAATCCAAATAAAGGGCTGATAATCTATTGAGAGCAAATAGAAACCTAAAATGGCAACCGCGGAAGAGAAAAGGAATACCAATCCCCGGTGGCCGTGGCAGGCGACAACAAGAAGCCTCAGGATAAGAAGGGAGAAGAACATACATGGCAAAAACCAGAACGTTCCTAGCGGCTGGCTATAAACATCCCCGCGCGTAAATAGCAATCTTAACGCGTCCCCATATGACACATCTTGCCACCCAAACGGGCTTTGATATCCGGGGATGGTCAGCAATATGGCCTTAACGGAAAGGAAGAAGAACGCCAAAAAGAAAAACGGGACTAATAGATTGATAAACTTCCTTACCACGAAGCTCAAAGAACGGCCTTTGGAAAAATCGGTTAAAAAACCAGTGATAAAAAAGAAAGCCGGCATATGGAATGCATAGATGAAAGAGACAATCCAACTGTTTCCGCCGCAGTGGCCTACGACCATCAAAAAATCGCAATTCCTTTAAAAATATCCGCATAATCAAGGCGTAAATTCTTTTTTTCCGCCACAGGGTTAGCCATCACTGTGTTTTCCATATAAAGCATTTTACCACCGAAGTTCAATGGCCCGCATCATATAAATGTATTTGGCTGAGTGGTTGAAAAATTCATTTTCGTTTTAAAGGGGGTGCTTTGCCCTCCTTAACGAAAAAGAGTCCCCGAAGGAACTCTTTGATTGCTTCCCAAAAGCGATTAACGCTTGGAGAATTGAGGAGCGCGTCTAGCGGCTTTGAGACCGTATTTCTTTCTTTCCTTGGCGCGGGCATCGCGGGTGAGCATGCCAGCTTTCTTTAAGGTAGAACGATCTTCGCCGGCTTCAAGAAGAGCGCGGGCAAGGCCAAGACGGAGGGCACCGGCTTGTCCGGTGAATCCACCACCCTTGACGGTGGCTTCGACATCATAACGGCCTTCTGCACCAAGGAGGGTGAGGGGCTGCTTTAAGTCGAGGACGAGGGTCGGGAAGGGGAAGTATTCACTAACGTCATGTCCGTTAACGGTGATCTTGCCTTTTCCTTGGGAAACGTAGACGCGGGCGACGGAGGATTTCCTACGACCGGTTCCGTAATATTTGGTTCCTTTAGCCATGTTTTTACTCCTTACTTGCTGAGGTCAAGAACGACGGGGTTCTGGGCCTGTTGCTTATGTTCGGCACCTTCGTAAACGAAGAGCTTCTTGGCCATTTGACGGCCGAGGCGTCCCTTAGGAAGCATGCCCCAGACGGCACGTTCGACCATCTCTTGGGGGAATTCCTTGAGCATGACTCCGGAAGAACGGGTGCGGAGGCCTCCGTTGTATTGGGAGACATTGTAGTAGTTCTTCTTGCTTTCGGGGTGGTTACCGGTGAGTTTGACTTTGCCGGCATTGACGACGATGACATAGTCACCGCAGTCGCAGTTGGGGGTGTAGGTGGGTTTGTTCTTGCCCATCAAGATGACCGCGATCTTAGAAGCGAGGCGGCCAAGAGGGATATCGGTGGCATCGACGACGTACCAGGAATGGACGACGGTTTCTTTCTTTGCCAACGTGGTTTGACGCTGCATTGATGTTCTCCTTTAAATGATTCAGCTTGATAGCCGAGGCATATTATTGGGATTATTCATCCCTAAGTCAAAGAAAAAGGACGTTTTTGATTTACTTCTAAACAATCTTTTTGTAAATTTATTGTGTGGAAAATAAGAAAATTTCGATTTTATTAGAAATGGCCGATGATAATGACGGCTATGTTTCGATTGCCGATGGGGCTAGATTTGGCATCGCTCAGACCTTCTTTTCCGATCTTGTCGACCAAGGCCTATTCATCCGCGTCGCCAAAGGCCTATATATCAAAAAAGGATATGAAGTCGATCCTTATTATCTGCTCCACTACACCTATAAGAAGGCGGTGTTTGGATATCGCTCATCGCTATATCTTCATGGTCTAGGTGAAAATCCGGTTACTCCCGATGTTAATCTTCCTCCGAATTACATGACCTCGGGCATTGAAGGCTATCTATGCCGTCATCTTGGAAAAAAAGAATATGAGACGGGGCTAATCCTAGCCCTCACCCCAAAAGGCAATTTGGTTCCTTGCTATGATTTGGAACGTCTATTTATCGATACTTTGAGAAAACAGGAAGACTTTGGGAAAGAAGAATTCCACCACCTCCTTTCCCAAATGAAAGAAAAAGGACTCTATAAAGATAAGTTAATTTCATACGCGCGCATATTTCACGTGGAGGAGCTCGTCTTACTCGGTTTGAAATTCATCTAACGTAAGATATTTAAGTAGAGTATACTTAGCCCACGCGGAGTTCGGCCTCTAAATCCTTCGCGATAGAAAATAAAACCAAGGAGAAACAACATGAACAAAACACGCCTTTCCTTTGGCCAATGGGTCAAAAAGGAATGGCAGGAAACGATTTTGCTGATGCGGTCCATCCCCTCCCCGGTGGTGGCTCTTTTTGTCATAGCCGTCATCGCAATGAATCTTCTTGCCAACAAAACACTCGTCCAAACCGAGTATCTCGCCATTGATGGGGGGATCCTCATCTCGTGGCTCTCATTTATGTGCATGGACATGGTAACAAAGCATTTTGGTCCGAAGGCCTCTACCAAAATGTCGATCTTTGCCACCATCACCAATTTATTGCTTTGCCTTATCTTTTATGTGGTAAGCATCATCCCTTCTAACGCGGACGATTATTCTAAATTAAATGAAATCTTCGGAGGAACATGGTTCATCTTGTTAAGCTCCACCATCGCCTTCCTCGCTTCCGCCATCATCAATAACTTTATGAATTTCCTTATTGGCAAAGCGTTTAAGAAGAACCCCGATGGACGCTTGGCCTTTATCACACGTAGCTATGTCAGCACCTTCATCGGCCAATTCTTCGATAACCTTATCTTCGCGATGCTAACCTTCATGGTTTTCGCGCCGATTTTTTGGAATGGCTTCTACTGGACTTTTGTCCAATGCGTGACTTGCTCCGTGATCGGGGCCGCCCTTGAGCTTGTCTTAGAAGTCGTCTTCTCCCCGATCGCCTATCGCATCTGCGCGTTTTGGAAGAAACAAGAAGTCGGGAAAGAATATTTCGCTTTCACGGGGAGAAGTGCTCAATGAAAGTGCTAATCACAGGCTCTTCTTCAGGCATTGGCGAGGCCGTCGCAAAAGAGTTCTTGGGCAAAGGCCACGAAGTCATCGGTTTTGATAAAAACCCTGCGTCTTTAGAAGACCCCCACTACACACATTATCAAATCGATTTGAAGGAGAAAGGCAAATTCCCTCTTTTAGAAGGCATCGACATCATCGTCAATAATGCCGGTGAGCAAAATGGGGACGACGATATCGATAACAATTTAAAAACAGCGATAAACGTAACTGAAAAATACGCCTTCCATAAAGGAATTAAATCGGTGTTATTTAATGCCTCGGCTTCCGCCACCAGCGGTTTCGAATTCCCCCAATATGTCGCTTCAAAAGCAGGCATAGTTGGTTATATGCGAAACGTTGCCGTCCGCTTAGCCAAATTTGGGGCCACTGCGAACTCGCTTTCTCTAGGCGGGGTCATCACCTCTTCGAATTCGATCGTCATGGATGACCCTAAAGCCTGGGATGAGATTATGAAGGTGACTCCGCTTAAGAAATGGATGAGCCTAGACGAGGTCGCCGCTTGGGTCTATTTCCTGACCGTAACTAATCGATCAATGTCAGGCGAAGATATCCTTATCGACAATGGCGAGTATCGCTTAAATTCCACCTTCGTTTGGCCAGAAAATAAAAAATAGATCGCGTTTTTGCGGTCTATTCTTTTAAAAATCGCTTACTTACGGATTTTATTTAGGTATCTTTCCAAACGGAGGATACCTTCTTTTAATGCTTTTTCCGAATAGGCATAGGAGATACGGACGAACCCTTCGCCGGAGTCCCCAAAAGCGGTTCCCGGAACGACAATAAGTTTTTCTTTTTCAAGTAGTCCTAGGCAGAATTCCTCCGATGTCATACCCGTGCCACCGATATAAGGGAATAAATAGAAAGCCCCTTTCGGCTCGAAGCAAGGCAAGCCAATCCGCTGGAGTTCGGAGACCATAAGTTGACGACGGCGATTATAATCATCCCTCATCTTAATGACGTCTTCATCGCCATGGCTAATGGCCTCAAGTCCCGCATATTGGGAAATCGTGGATGCACACATGATGGTGAATTGATGGATCTTAATCATCTGCGCCATGATTTCTTTTGGGGCAAGGGCATAGCCAAGACGCCATCCCGTCATCGAATAAGCCTTGGAAAAGCCATTAATGTAAATGGTCCTCTCTTTGACGCCAGGTAAGGAAGCGAAAGAGCAATGGGGATGAGGATAAGTGAGTTCGGAATAGATTTCATCCGTGATCACCAATAAATCGTATTTTTCGAATAAGGGGATTAATTTTTCATAATCCTCTTTCTCCATAATCGCCCCGGTGGGGTTATTTGGATAATTCAAAATAATCGCTTTCGTTTTTGGGGTAATGGCGGCCTCCAATTCTTCGGGAGTAAGCCTAAATTGGTTTTCCTCTTTTAGTCTAATCGGTTTGGCAATCCCACCTGCTAAAGTCACATCGGCGGAATAGCAAACATAGCAAGGCTCGGGGACAATGACTTCGTCACCCGGTTCAATGCAAGCCCGGATGGCGATATCGATGGCTTCTGAAGCTCCAACCGTGACTAAAATCTCTTCATCGCCATAATGGAGATCATAGGCTTTTTCGTTCCATTCAAGGATAGCTTTACGTAAAGCGGGCAGGCCTTGGTTGGATGTATAGAAAGTTTGACCCTTTGCAGCTGCTTCAGCGGCCCTTTCGCTCACATGCCGTGGGGTCTCATAATCAGGCTCCCCAACGCCTAAAGAAATACAGCCGTCGATTGAAGAGGCAATATCAAAAAACTTTCGGATTCCGGAAGGCTTAATCGACTTAACTTTTGACGAGGTGAAATCTCTCATTGCGCTAAAAGAAAATCACGACGAACGTGACTTCCCTTAATTCAATTAAATATTCTCGACGTTATGATAAACGGCTTGGACGTCTTCGGATTCATCAAGCTCATTAAGCATAGCTTCGATTTTGGCCTTATCTTCGCCGTCGACTTCGATCCAATCATTTGGGATCATGGTGATTTCAGCGCGGTCGAATTCGGTGATGCCAAGTTCACCTAAGACAGTTTTGGCAGCTTCTAAAGCACCAGGAGCGACATGGACTTCGATATTGCCGTCTCCGATATCTTCGACGGATTGGACATCAACGTCTCCAAGGATCAAGGCTTCTTCAACTTCGTCGCGGTTAGAACCTTTAAAGTTGATGGCACCGAGTTCTTGGAAGTTATAAGCGACGGTGGCCATCTTGGCGCCTTTGCGGGTGCAGATGGTACGGACGCCGACTAAAGCGCGGTTAACGTTATCGGTAAGGGTATCGACGATGATATAGCTTCCACCGGGGCCCATGAATTCATAACGGCCGGAAATATAGGCGACGGAATCTCCGCCTTTGGCCTTTTCAATGGCGCGTTCAATGACGTCTTTGGGGCATTGTTTACGATATTTTTCAATGGCAGAACGGAGGGCAAGGTTGGAGTTAGGATCGGGCTCACCGGACTTGGCGGCGGCATAGATTTCCTTGGACGCCCTCATATAGATTGCGGATTTCGCTTTGGCGGAGGCTGCCATGGCCGCCGCACGGACTTCAAAGTGTCTTCCCATGTTAGGTTTTCCTCTTTTCGGCGATAACTATACCACCCTTAGATAGGGTGAGGAAGAAAAAATCTTCGTTTATTTCTTTAACGGGCACTCTTTAACGAGATTGAGGTTCCTTTCCTTGGCGAAACGAAGAAAAGCATCGTAATGGGTTTGCTGGTAATGGGCGGGGGCATGGGCATCCACTCCAAAAAGGACTTTGCACCCATAACGGCCTACGATATCCCAGAACCGAGGATTGGGGTAAGCGATGTGTTCAAAATCAACATCCTCTTCCTCAAAGCGGTGCCGATACCTCGATGGTCCCATATTGACTTCAAGGGGAAGGTCCAGTCGAAGAGCCGCTTCGCATATGGCTACTGTCAAATGATAAGCAAGTTCATCAAAACCTGGACCCCAAGGAACGAATAAATCGGGGTGGCAGACATAAGTGAAAAGACCACTTTCCATACCTGCGATCAAATCGGCGGTATATTCTTTTCGGGCATAATCGACATCGGGAAAATAACCATACCCGAAGAAGCGATTGCCTTCCATTTTGCAATGTTGTCCTAGGATAAGGTAATCGATCTTTTTTAAATTCAGCAAATCCTTGTAATAATCCTCATATCTTTGGCCATACCATTCCGCTTCAAAACCTTTGAAGATTTGGATTTTATCTTTGTATTTTTCCTGCAAACCCCCAATCGATTTGAGATATTCGTCTAGCATCTCATAGTTGCCTCTCATCCGTGGCTCAGAGGCACCAGGAAGAAAAACGTGGTCGGAAAAACCAAGGATTTTAAAGCCTGCTTCTATCGCCGATAAAACATATTCTTCATCAGTTCCTTTAGCGTGACCACACCGGGCAGTATGGGAATGGAGATTATATGATTGGATATTATTCTTCATAGAGGACCTTAGCCAAATATAGCCCCTCAGGCGGTGCTTTGAAAGAAAGAATTTTACGATCTTTTCGATTTAAGGCCTCTTCCACATCTTTGACCTCGAGCTGGCGCAAGGCAACCTTAAAGGCGACCCCAAGCATAATGCGGATTTGATAAGTCATGAAGCCGTTTGCCCTAAGCTTGACTTCGATGATCTCGCCATCATAAGTGACATCAATCGACCAGATGTCACGAATAAATGAATCCACGTCATCTTTTTTTGTCGTGAAGTTTTGGAAATTATGTTTCCCCTTATAAACGTTAAGCGCCTCGACAAAGCGAGCTTCATCGAAATCATCGCGATGAAGTTGGGCTAATGTTTCCACTTCGAATGGGCGTTTCCCGCTTGGCAAAAAACGATAAATATACTCTTTCCCGCAACAGCTATGCCTGGCATGGAAAGAATCGGCCTTTTCTTCTATAGATAATAAGTGAATGTCGGGTGGGAGAAGGCGATTCGCTTTAAAGAGGAAGCGAGGACCTAGGGCTTTCGGACAATCGAAGGTGAACGTTTGGCCTAAGGCATGAACTTTGGCATCGGTTCTTCCCGCCCCGCCAATCAAAATCTCTTCCCCGAGAAGAAAAGACAAGACACGTTCAATTTCTTTTTGGACTGAAGGACGGTCCTTTTGACGTTGGAAGCCATCGTAATGGGCTCCTTTATATGAGACGATTCCAAAATATCTCATAGGGCATAAAAGTTAAATCCGGTGGCAACTAGCGCAATAATTCCACCCAAAATCACGGAAACGACTAATAAGGCTAAAAGATCGCGGACGTGAAACCTAAAAACCCGGTATCTCGTCCGTTTTAGACGGGGGTCATAGCCGCGGCACTCCATCGCGTTAGCGAGTTCTTCCGAACGAATAAACGAAGAGACGAATAACGGAACAATCAAAGAAGTGATGCCGGTTATCCGGCTAGCAATGCGACCATGTTGGAAATCAACGCCGCGGGAAGCCTGCGCCCTCATCACCCTATTTGCATCTTCAAGTAAGGTCGGGATAAACCTTAAGGCAATAGAAATCGTCATTGCCACTTCGGCAGAAGGAAAACGGAACACTTTTAAAGGGGTTAAATACCACTCCAGCCCATAAGTCAAATCGAGCGGTTTAGTGGTGGCCGTCAAAATCATGGTGATCATAATCATCGTCACCAGGCGAATGATGACCTTACCGGCTTCGGCAAAGGCATCCCAATAGACAACCCAGCCATTCGCATCCCAGGCGATACCAAGTTCGTTTTCGGCTTTTGGGACCGCGATATAAACAAGAATCAAAAACAGCACGAGGAACCATAATGAACGAAGCGAAACGAAGATATCTCTCACCCGGATATGGCTGATTAAGAGCATGACAATCGTTAGAACCAGCAAAGTCCCCGAAACGGTATAAGCCATCGCGTAAGGTTTAACCGGCAAGAAAACGGCAACCAATAAGGCAATTGTGACAAAAAGCTTCACCCTTGGGTCGAGGCGATGAAGGAAGGAGTTATAAGGAACATATTTTCCGAGGGCGATGTTTTTCATTTTTTCGCCTCCAAAATAGCTCCAACTAGCGATGAGATGTCATGGGTTTTAGACGGATCAAGCGTGAGTCCTTTTTGGCTTAAGCGCTTGGCAAATAAATGGAGCGAGGGACTTTGTAAAGAATAGGGCTCGATGTCCATTTCAAAAAGCTGATGAGGAGGTAAATCCAAAGCGACTTTGCCATCATCAATCACAACGACGCGGTCACAATAATCCAAGACGACATCCATATCATGGGTAACTAAGATAATGGTGGTTCCCGCATCGTGAACTTTCTTGAATAGTTCCATCAACGTTTTGGCCCCGGCCGGGTCAAGTCCGGCGGTGGGCTCATCAACAACGAGGAAAGAAGGCGAAGCGGCAAGAATTCCGGCAATGGCGACACGCCGTTTTTCACCCCCGCTTAATTCGAAGGGAGAGCGCTCGTAGAAGGATTCGTCTAAGCCAAGTTCAGCCATGGCTTTATGCGCTCTTTCTAAGCTTTCTTCTTTTGAATAGCCGAAGTTTTTCGGTGCAAAAGCCACGTCTTTTTCCACCGTTTCTTCAAAAAGTTGATATTCGGGGAATTGGAAAACCATACCCACTTTCTTGCGAAGTTCTTTAACGTTTTTGCTCCGCTTTTTCTTTTCCCCAACATTATGGAAATCATCAATATCGACGCTTCCTTGATTGGGATTTAAAAGGGCGTTCATATGCTGGATGAGGGTAGATTTGCCACACCCCGTCCTACCAACAATCGCGATGAACGAGCCCTCTTTGATTTCCAAATCGATACCCTTGAGAGCTTCATAAGCGAAGGGGGTCTTAGGGCTATATTCATATCTAACGCCTTGGAAGATTATCGGCATAAATATTCCTCCAAGGACTCTAAATTCCTTACTTCTTTTGGCAGAGGATGATGCTGCCTTTCAAACTCATCTTTCAATTGGAAAAACAATGGAGCGGCGAGGCGAGTCGTCTCGCGTAAAGCCTTATCGTTGAAGAAACCATAAGGGTCTCCTTCATATAATTTCGAGCCGTTATTTAAGACAAGGACACGGTCGGCTTTGGCCGCCTCTTCAACATCATGGGTAATCGAGACTATCGCAAGGTCAGGGTTGTTCTTCCTCATTTTTGTGATTAAGGAAGCGATCTCACTTCTACCTTTGGGGTCTAACATCGCGGCGGCTTCATCGAAAATGATAAATTCGGGCTTCATCGCCAAGACACCGGCGATTGCCACCCTTTGCTTTTGGCCACCGGAAAGGTTCTGTGGTTCATGGTCAAGGAAATCAGCCATCCCCACTTCCCCCGCAAAGGTCTCGATGATTTGTTGCATCTCCGATTGCTTCACGCAGGCGTTTTCTAGTCCGAAGGCGATATCGTCTGCAACCGTCGAACCGACGAATTGGTTGTCTGGGTTCTGGAACACGATTCCGATTTTGCTACGAATTGAATAAAGATTCTTCCGGTTAAGCTCCAGCCCGAAAAAAGAAATGGAACCTGAATCGGGGGTAATTAATCCCATCAAACATTTGGCCAAGGTGCTTTTTCCTGAGCCATTATGACCGATTAAAGCGATATTTTCGCCTCTATAAACCGAAAAAGAGACGTCTTTTAAGACATCATGTCCCTCTTCATATGCGCAGGAGAGGTTTCTAACTTCTAGTAAAACCTTCTCACTCTCCATCTTTTACTTTGTTGTTTTTATAAATGATGATTTCGTTAATCACGATTGTCCCGATAAAGGCGGCGGCATAGATACCAACAGCCACCCACAAGACAATGGGATTAACATCTTTCCCCGAAAGAATAGGGACAAAAACGGCAACGCCGATTAAAAGGAAAGCCAATACGATAGCGATGATGCGGTAGAGACGGCCGCGTTTAAATCTACCTGACATCTAATCCGACCTTCCTTCCTTGGTATTGTTCATATTTGACGCCCGCCATATCAAGAATGCGGCGAGAGGCTTGCTCCTCGATATGATCATGATATTTATCATCGGCATAAATGATTTTCTTAATGCCGGTTTGGACAATCGCCTTTGCGCATTCGTTGCAAGGGAAAAGGGTCACGTAAATGGTGCAGCCGCTAAGGGCGCTGCCATCGCGGGTATTTAAGATCGCGTTGAACTCGGCATGGCAAACATAAAGGTATTTCGAATCTAGGCCTTCACCATGGCCCCAAGGAATTTTGTCGTCGTCTACGCCTCTAGGCATGCCATTGTAACCAATGGAAACGACTTTATGATTGGGATCGACAATGCAGGCTCCCACTTGTGTGGAAGGGTCTTTCGACCTAAGGGCGGAAAGGGTAGCAATGCCCATGAAGTATTCGTCCCAGCTGAGATTATCGGTACGGTGAAATTCGCTCATAGATTTACCTCCGAGTGATACTATACACGCAAGCGCACGAAACACCACCGCATTTTTTCTAAAAAGGAAAAATGAGGTAGTCAAAAACGGAAACTCACTTTAGAATCAAAGCTTCATAAGGACGAAGCTTCTTTTCCTTAGAAGGATCCAAATATGTATTAATCAAGCATTCCTTCCCTTTGGCAAATTCAGGATAAGGAATCTCTTTCTTACCAAGATTAATGACGACCACCACTTCTTGGTATTCGTAAATCCGCTTAAAGGCAATGAGGTTCCCTTTCGTCGGAATCTCCTCAAATTCGCCAAGACAAAGAGGGTCACAATTTTGATGTAGTCTCAATAACTTACGATAGAAATTTAAGATTGAATCCGGGTCTTTGAGTTCGTCTTCGACGTTAGCAAAACTCTTACTCTCGTTGACCTCAATCCAAGTCGATGAATTCGAGGAAAATCCTGCAGAAACCCCGTTATTCCATTGCATTGGGGCACGTTCATGGTCACGGTCGACACGCGAGATTAATTTCTTTTTTAAGCCCTTAGGAATGGGGTATTTCTTCATGATATCGCTGACCATCCAAGCTACGCAGTCGCGGCTTTTCTCGGGGTCACGGATATCTTTGAAATTAACCATTCCGATTTCCTGGCCTTCGAAGATAAAAGGCGTTCCTTTTAAAGCGACGTTGAATAGGCCAAGGCATTTCCCCGACTCTTTCCAATAATGTTCTTCATCGCCAAAACGAGGAATGCTACGCAGCTGATCGTGGTTCTCTAAATAGTTGGCATTCCAGGAAACTCCCTTTTGCCACTTGAAGGCCGTTTCTTTAAATTTCGTTGTCTTGACCTTTTTTGTCAGAATCCCGAAAAGAGCCTTATCGAGGTTCATCAAATCGAAATGGAAGAACATATCAAGCTCTTTGTTTTCTAAGAATCGCCTTCCATTTTCCGGGTCCACGTTGAAGGTCTCCCCAATCATGACTCTGTCCCCGCGATGGGCGAAACAGTCATCGTGGATCTGGCGAAGGATGCGGTGATTCCCTTCGGTCATTAGGTAATGCTCACTTCCTCTTCCGCTTTGGGCGTGGCCTTTACCATCTTCTAGACTGTCTTTATAAATTTGGTTAATGACATCGCAACGGAATCCATATACCCCTTTATCGAGATAGAAATTAATGACTTTCTCGACCTCTTCTAAAACTTTGGGGTTATGCCAGTCTAAGTCAGGTTGCTTCTTGGAGAACAAGTGAAGGTACCACATTCCGTTTGACGGTTCGTATGTCCAAGCCGGTCCGGTGAATTGGCTCGTCCAGTTATTCGGTGGAAGCTCTCCGTTTTTCCCTTTACCCTTCCGCCAATAATAATAAGCATGGTAAGGTGACTTAGGGTCTTTTGATTGAATGAACCATTCGTTTTCATCGGAGGTATGATTCACAACCAAATCCATAACGATTTTTAAATCCCGTTTGGCGGCTTCTTTCAGAAGATTATCGAAATCCTCCATCGTTCCATAATCCGGGTGGATATCGAAATAATCGGCGACGTCATACCCCATATCAAACAAAGGGCTTTTATAGATTGGGGATAGCCAAAGGATTTTCACCCCAAGGTCTTTTAGATAATCGAGTTTGGAAATGATGCCGGGGATGTCGCCGATGCCATCACCATTGGAATCGCAAAAAGAGCGGGGATAAATCTGGTACACCGCTCCACGCTGGAATGCCCTATTTTCTTTCATATTCTTACCTCACGACAGCCAAAACGATCAGACAAACGACCATCAACGCCAAAATCACGGCCATGAAAATCGCGGCTTTTTTCGGGAAGAGAGGTTTCTCCATCTCCTCCTTTTGCTTGGGGGTCAACAACGACTCATCGATTTGAGGTTCTTTTTCTTCCTCACTCATTGGTTTTACCTCTAACTAATATGTTGCCATAACGGAAATAAAGGGACAGCAAAAACGCATTTAAGGGAATGTTCACGCAAGCGAAAATCAAAGTTAAAACGACAATCGTTAGATAATCCACGCCGGTTGCAGCTTCTAGCGAATTCCCCAATATCAAAGAATAGAAAGCAATGAATGCGACAGGCTTAAGCAAGGCGGCGATCAACTCATAGGATAAGCTCACACCAAAGCAATCGCCCAATGTCGCATCTGCCATCATTTGCATCTTATTGGCCTTTTGCTTTCGCCCGACAAGAATGGAAACTAAGATTGACCCACAAAGGAAAACAAAGGTGATAATCGTCAAAACTATACGCGTTACATTAAGTTCAAAATTAGCCTTTAGCAAAATGTTTTCCACCCCTTTGGAAAGCCAAATTCCTAAGGTTGCGAATAACCCAAGTAAAACGACAAGAACCCAAAGCGTCCCCCACTTCAGATACGATTTCTTAAGCGAGGTGAAGCCTTTGAAAATAAAGAAGGGCAAACATCCCATGATCGCATAATAGATAGAAAGGAAGAAATTAAAGGTACCAGTAAATTGACCAAGCAAAAGCCAGCCTAAGGCATCCCCTGCAACGCCGACTAAAGCGCCATATAATGGCCCAAGGAAAATCGAAGCGAAAATCGTAACGGATGTCCCGGGAGCGATTCTTGCCCATGAGAAAAAAGCGCCTATCTGGGCAAGTCCAACAAGTCGTGTGAGCAAGATGTTGAGCCCAATGAATAAGGCAGCATATGTGATTTTCAAAACCGGTCGTAAGCGGATCATTTCACATAAAACCTCCGCAAAAATCCAACAAACGCGAGACTTCCGGTAATTAAGATGAGATCGTCTGGAAATTGATGAATGAGATCTTCTAACGCTTTCTTCGGGTCGCTAAGGAATTCGTAATCACCTAAATATAGGAAATAGTCTTCCTCCTTTCTTGCCCGCGGATGATCAAAGGTCGTCAAAATGATATGGTCGAAATCACGGTTAAGCTCAGGCAGCATGACGGCGATATTCTTATCTCTCATTGAGGCGAAAAGAACATGGACTCTCTTTCCTCCTCTAACGCGGTTTAGCGAGGCTACTAATTCTTTTGTCGCTTCCGGATTATGGGCGCCATCGAATATCAAGTTGCCAACCTGTTCAAATCTACCCGGGAGCAAAGTGCAACGTAATCCTTTGCGCACCGCTTCTTCGCTAACGGGGAAGGTTTCAGCCAAGATTTTTGTTGCTTCAATTACTATCGATGCATTCTTCAATTGATAACGCGAGAAAGTGGAAACCGACAAATCTTTAAAGGGTCGATAATCGAAATGATATCCATCGGGAAGAACCTGATCGAAATGGAAGGAATCCACTTCATAGAAGGGCGCATCCATATCTTCGGCATATTCACGAACGATATTCTTTGCCTCATCTTCGAGTTGACCAATGAGGATGGGTTTTTCTTCTTTGATGATGCCGGATTTGGAATATGCGATCTGCGACACCGTCGTGCCCAAATAAGCAGTATGTTCAAGCGAGATGGATGTGATGATGGAGAGGATGGTATCCATCTCATCGATATTAGTCGCATCAACGCCTCCGCCCATACCGGCTTCGATGATAACGATGTCCGGCCGTTTCTCCTCAAAGTAACGATAGGCGATTCCCACCGTCGCTTCAAAAGCGGATAAATCATATTTGGCGATGGCCTTAGATTCATCTTTATATAATCTAGCCAAAGTTTGGTCATCGATTTCTTCTCCGTTTAGGCGAATAGATTCATTCACGCAAACAAAAGATGGCTTGATAAACGCCCCAACTTTGTATCCCTGCGCAAGGTAGATGGCTTCTAAAAACCTTGCTGTGGATCCCTTGCCGTTGCTCCCGGCGATATGAATCGTGGGAATAGAAAGGCAAAGTTTTTCCTTCTTGCAGTATTTATCGAAATGATCACGGGTATATCTCCCGGCATCATGGCTTTTTAAAAACAATTCAAGTTCTTCAACCATGATTATTCTCCGGTGGCTTTGGTGCCTTCCCGCATCGCTTTGCCTAGGCTACGCTTGGCGTCTCTTTCTTTGATGGCGTCACGCTTATCGTGGGCTTTTTTGCCTTCGGCCAAAGCAATTTCGACCTTGGCATAACCATGATGAAGGAAAACCTTTGTCGGGACACAAGTCTTTCCCGTTCCTTTAATATGGTCTTCAATCTTTTTTAGTTCTTTTTTCTGTAGCAGCAATTTACGGTTTCTTAAGTGATCGACATTAAAAATCGTGCCGTCTTTATAAGGGGCAATGTGCATATTGGCAATCCACGCTTCCCCGTTTTTAATGAAGATATAGGAATCGCTTAACGAGGCGTTCCTTTCGCGAAGGGATTTGATCTCGGTGCCGGTAAGAACCAAACCCGCGGTAAAAAAGTCCGTCAGAAAATAGAGGAATCTCGCTTTCCTATTCTCTAATAAAACACTCGAATCACTTTTCTTGGACATATTGAATTAAATAACTAGGCGGTTTTCTTAAATGTAAGGGTGGCGCTCGTGCTATTGACCTCGTCAAAACTGATGGAATAAGGGAGAGCTTCGCCATTATTCAAAGTGCTCCCCTCGGGGAAGAAAACGGAATAAGAAGCTAGGTCGAAGCTATCACCGGTTTCAAACAAATCTGCATTGGTCGACAAATTGCCACGACGGGTGGAATTCACTTTATTGGCTTGGATGATTTGGATGAGTTCATAGCCTTTCCCTTGGATAAAGGTGGCATCATAAGTAGCCGAATTGGTGGCGGCTGGAAGGATATATTTGCCGGCTTTTGTATATCTTTGCGAAGTGGCTGCAAAATCAGCCGTCTCCTCATCGCTAAGATATCCTTCGCCCATGAAGCAATTGCTGCTGTCCCAATCTTCCCCATAGGCAAGTCTAGCGTCGACGTGATACATACGGACCCCCGCTTTTGTAAACATGCGTTTGCTAGCATAAGTCGTATCGGCATCAAGCCAATTCAAACCGGTTGGGGTATAAAGTTCCAAAATAACATATTCATCGAAAGCGGTCCCGTTCCAATGGTCGGCTAGTAAGACGCAATCACCGCTAGATTCACCCGGGCGAAGGACAAGTGTGCAATCGCCGGTGACGACATAAGGACGGACCCAAGAATAACTAAGTTTAGTAAACGGGTCATGGTCGCCGATATTATTAGACATCATCATTAGGCCGCCTGATGGTTCGGCTTTATCGTAACTTCCAGAGCCATAGTTATAATAATCATCAGCCCCTAGAATATGGCCAAGCTCATGAATTAAGGTGTGGCAATCAACGCCGCTTCCTTCCCCAATTCCTTCATAGAAGAAATCATAGGAAGCCCAGAAATAACGAATCGCATCGGGTGAGTCTACGTTCGGGCTGATATCACGCGTATCGGAAAATTGATATGCCCAAAACAAATCACCGTAAGATGGGGTGCTAAAAGAAATATCTTTCTTCTTATCCTTGCAAGCATAAATCATCAAACAAGCATCGATAACACCATCGCCATCGTTATCGAACTGGGAGGTATCACCACCTCTATCCTTGTATTGCTTAACGGCGCCTTCAAGGGCAAGCTGTGGCATGGCTTCGGGATAATCACCATAAGCGATTTCCGATTCGTTGCTGGTGAATGTTTGGTTACGATAATGGGAGACCCACGCTTGAGGGGTATAGTTAATCCGGTATGGGTCAGCGAATTCAAACTCCATATCCAAGGCCCCAAAACTAGAAGTCCTGTAATAGGATTTTAGCGATTGCCAGTAATTCGTTTCATCGGCGGTTCCTGCGATAGCGGTCTTAATATCGGCAAGACGTGAAGCGGAAAAGGGGTGACCGGTAAACTCAATGGGAAGAACTAATAACTTGGGTGTTCCGGTGGATTTAAGCAAGTGGTCACCATCATGGTTCCCTATGATTTGGAAATCGACTTGTTCATTTACGGTAGCCGGTCGATAGTAACCATCCCCTTCTTCATCAATCGAAATCGAAACAGACGGAACCGATGCAGATTCCACGCTGGTGGGGGTAGCACTCGCCGAAGATGACTCGGCAGAAGAGACAACAGGGGGACGAAATGAAAAATCGCAAGAAGATAAAACTCCAACTAAGCCAATCGTGAACAATAAGGCGATTTTTTTCATAAGGGCTTCCTCCTTTTCGCCCCTATCATACACGCAAGGCGAATAAAGAAAAAGTTCCATTTAAGGAACTTATTCGGCTCCTTTGCGCCCCAAGACAGCCGGAATCGTTTTAAATAATATCTTCAAATCGAACCACAGCGATCGCTTCTCCAAATAAGACAATTCAAGCTTTTGTCTCTCACCGGATTCAAAACTAACGTCGCTTCTACCATTCACCGCCCATACCCCGATTAGGCCAGGTCGGCAACTAAGGAGAAGGGTTTTTTCTTCGTCGGTAAAATGCTTTTCTAACTCAAATTCAGTAATTGGCCTAGGACCGGCAAAAGACATGGAACCGAATAAAATATTCAGGAATTGCGGGATTTCATCAATCGAAGTCTTCCGTAAAAAGCGACCGAATTTGGTTAATCTGGGATCGTTATCGACTTTACGTTCTTCCTTCCATTGTTTCATTTGGGCTTCGTTTAAATACTTCTCTGGATGCTTTTGGGCATCGGAGACCATCGTCCTAAACTTAAATACGCCGATGATCTTATATCCTCTTCCCACACGGATATCACGGAAGAAAGGAGAACCTTTGGAAGTGACAGGAATAATAAGCGCCAAGATAAGGATGAGAGGGGAAAGAAGAAGCAACGCGATCAACGAAAAGGTGATATCAAAGAGGCGCTTGAAAAAGCGATACCCCTTAGGTCCTTTGTCGATTTGGATGCGCTCGCTCATGCTAGCTTTTTTCTCCAATAGGCAATCATGTCCCTCACGGTTTGCTCGTAAGTGTATTTTTCTTCCCAACCAAGGGCTTTGATTTTGTCGCAGTCGCCGGCATAAAGCCTTTCATCGGCAGGACGGAGAAGTTTCTGGTCTAGAACCTTTTCATATTTCACGCCCATCACCTTTTCGATACATTCAACGACATGGTCCATGCGGAAGATGTGGGAGGAACAAATATTATAAGGTTCACCAGGCTCGCCTTTTTCGGCCAGGATAATTAGGCCAGAACAAAGGTCACGTACATCCAAAATCGCTCTTAAAGCGGTTAAATTTCCGACCACGAGCTTCGTCTCATTCGCCTTTTCTAACAAGACCGCGCGCTTAGTGAAGTCGGAAGTGATATCTCCCACTTTACGCGGTCCGGTGCAGTTAAATAAACGGACACGCATCGCCTTAATTCCATAATTTCTAAAATACTGGAAGCAAAGCAAATCCTCCGCTGCCTTGGAAACCCCGTAAGGGTGAAGCGGAAGCATGGGACAATCCTCTTTCGGAAGATGCTCGGGATCATAACTAAGTAAGGCTTCCCCATAAATCGCCGAGGAAGAAATAACAACGACACGGGGGTCATATCCTTCGTGTTTTTCTTTGGCATGACGGATAGCCTCGAATAAACCAACGGTTCCGTTTACATTGACGTCCATCGTGTAATAAGGGTCTTTCCAGGAGGCGACAGGGAAGGATTGGGCGGCAAGATGGAAAATATATGGGGGCAACTCTTTTTCGATGAAGGAAGCCACCTTTTCGTGGTCCCTCATATCAAGCTCCTCCATCCTGATGGAGGGTCTAATCTCATGAATATCTGTCGTTGGTGTGAAATAAGTGCCAATGACGTCATATCCTTTATCTTCTAGCATTTCTACTAGGTGGCTGCCGACCATCCCGCCGGCACCGGTTACATAGGCTTTTTT
>CAJOML010000013.1 GCA_905235705.1 uncultured Bacilli bacterium
TACAAGCAATCCGCCGCGACAACCCCATAAAAGGGTTCAAAACCACCGGGGCGTCGGGAGCAAGGGGAGACGGTTTCTCCCAATCCATCGCATGTGGATATGACATGGCCAAATTATTATTAGAAGAATTAGGGAAGGAGAAAGCCCATGGCTAAGAAATTCAAACTTCCCAAAGGTTTTGGCTTCCCCAAAATCATCTCTTTCTTAAAGAAAGGAAAGGAAAGGGACCGTTGCATCGAAGAAACGCCTCTAGAAGTCGTTAAGCCTTCTTTGACCAACGTTAATGCCGAACTCCTTCACCCAAAAAACGTTTCTTGCTTAGTCACGGGAATGATTCCGCTTGGCGAAAAGGCTTTTGCCTATATCTTAGAACATGATGATGCCTTCCCTTTCTTTAGGGCTGGCCAATATGTCAATGTTCATCTCCATGATGGCAAGGCTATTTTATCTCGCCCGATTTCTATTATTTCTTCCCCTTTAGAAGCTCTTGATGGCCATATGATGATCGCCATCGGGAGAAATGAGGAAGGCTATTTTTCCGCCAAAGCGGAGAAACTAATCCAGGTCGGAAAGCCTTTGGAAATCTCTGCCCCAAGCGGTCAGTTCTATTATTCCTCCCTT
Source organism: uncultured Bacilli bacterium (assembly GCA_905235705.1). GTDB lineage: Bacteria > Bacillota_I > Bacilli_A > RFN20 > CAG-826 > Alloenteromonas. Next base: position 622 of record CAJOML010000013.1, read on the forward strand.
CGCGACGAAAACCACGTCATCGCCGTTGCCGGTGGCATTGGCATCACTCCTTTCCTTTCCATGGCTAGGGCGATAAAAGAAGGAAGCGAGGATTTCCTCTTAACGATCATTTATTGCGCGAAAAGCCGCAAAGACGCCATATTCTTAGATGAAATCGCCGGAATTTGCACCAATAACGACAAATTAAACTATCTTTTTCTCGATGAATCGAAAGGCCAATTAATCACAAAAGATATCATTCTCCAAAATGCCGGAAACGAGCCCTACTCCCTTTTCGTCTGCGGTCCCCAAGGGATGTATAACTATCTTGATCAAGTCGCTAATGAACTAGGCTTAGACCAGCGTCATTATCGAAAAGAAATATTCGGCTCGGTTAGAGATATCAATCGCCTCCCACAATATCCGGGATGTGATAAAGAAAAAGTAAGCCTTATTATCCATTGCCTTGAAGAAACATATCGAATCGAAGCATTAACAAGCGAGCCAATCCTTTATGCCTTAGAACGGATTGGCATTGCCTCCCCTCAACGTTGTAGAGGCGGGGTATGTGGGTATTGCCGTGGCAAAATCATTCAAGGCGAAGTCTTTGTTCCTTCGCTTGGAGACGGCAGACGTAGCCAAGATAAAAAGAAAGGATATGCCCATCTTTGCATGACATATCCCTTATCCGATTGCGAAATCTTAATTTCGGCGAACTGATTATTTCTTTTTCAAAAACGAGAAGAAGCCTTTCTTTTCATATGGCTCGATATGGACATCTTCCACTTTATAGCCGGAGCCTTCTAAAGCAGCGACCAATTCTTCCTTTTGATATGGGCCCTCACCGATGATGACGGTCTCCCCTTTGCCGTGGCTTGAAGACACCTTTTTTAGCGAGACTTTCTTACGAAATAAGTCATTGACGTGAGCTTCGCACATCGAGCAATGCATGCCATCGATTTTCAAAACCGCTTTTTGCATTGCTTATTCCCTTTCCACAAATATTTCAGGATGGTTGGCCAAAGAATCTTTATCGGTGATGGGTCGGATGACGCGGGCTGGATTCCCTGCGGCGAAAACGCCTTCAGGAATATCCCTAGTCACCACCGATCCTGCCCCGATGACGGAATTCTTGCCGATTTTAACCCCTGGCAAAATTACCGCGCTGGAGCAAATCCAAACATGCTCCCCAATGACGACGGATTTCCCATATTCATTATCGGTCAGCCTACCATACTCATTAATATAGACGGCACGTTCGGCCCCAATCATCGGATGCATGGGGGTAAGAATCGAGACATTGCTTCCGATATGGCACCCTTCCCCGATGATGACAGGGCAAACATCAAGAATCGTCAAATTATAATTGGCATAGCAATTCGGGCCCATGAAGATGTTGCATCCGTAATCAAAATAAACATGCCCTCTTAAGTGGCAAGAGGGATGGATATTAGGCGCGAATTTGGCAAGCAGTTCACCCCTTTTCGGGGAAAAATCAGACAACGAATTAAAAGTTTCGTTCAGTTGGTTTAATTCTTTTTGCTTGGCGGCAAGAGATGGTTCGGAGCAATCATAAATCTTGCCCATCAGCATTTTTTCTTCTTCGGTCATGGCTGTATTTTAATCTAGTTAGGCAAAAAAGTAATTAATCATGATTTACAAAAAGATGCCCCCATGAGGAGGCATCCAATTTTAGCTTTTGGCAAATTAGAATTTGCGGTTAGCGAAGGCTTTGACACCAAGGAACTGGGCTTCTTCACCAAGCTCTTCTTCGATACGGAGGAGTTGGTTGTATTTGGCCATACGGTCGGTGCGGGAAGCGGAACCAGTCTTGATTTGTCCGGCGTTGACGGCGACGGCGAGGTCGGCGATGGTGGCATCTTCGGTTTCGCCAGAACGGTGGGAAACCATGCAGGTGTAGCCGTTGGTCTGAGCAAGGCGGATGGCATCAAGGGTTTCGGTGAGAGTACCGATTTGGTTGACCTTGATAAGAATGGAATTGCCGATGCCTTTGACGATGCCTTCGCGGAGGATGGCGGGGTTGGTGACGAAGAGGTCATCGCCAACGAGTTGGACCTTATCACCAAGACGTTCGGTGAGTTTCTTCCAGCCTTCCCAGTCGGATTCGGCAAGGCCGTCTTCGATGGTGATGATGGCGGGATATTCCTTAACCATGCGTTCGAGGTAGCGGATCATCTGTTCGGTGGTCTTCTTGCCTTCTTTGGATTTGACGAGGTTATAAACGCCATCGCCTTCATAGAATTCGGAAGAAGCGACGTCCATACCGAGGAAGATTTGTTCGCCAAGTTTGTAGCCAGCGCGTTCAACCGCCTCAGAGATGAGGGCTAAGGGTTCTTTGTTACCCTTCTTGCAGCTGGGGGCGAAACCGCCTTCGTCACCGACACCGGTTTCATAGCCGTGTTCTTTGACGACCTTTTGGAGGGCGTGGAAGATTTCGGTTCCGGCGCGGAGGGCTTCACGGAAGCAGGGGAAGCCAGCGGGGATGATGAAGAATTCTTGGAAATCGACAGTGGACTGAGCGTGGGCGCCACCATTGATGACGTTCATGCAGGGAGTCGGGATGACTTTTCCGTTGGTTCCACCGATATAGCGATATAAAGGCATGTGGAGGGATTCGGCGGCAGCGCGGGCGACGGCGAGAGAAACGCCAAGGAGGGCATTGGCGCCGAGGTTGGATTTGAAGGGTGTGCCATCGAGTTTGAGCATAGCGCGGTCGATACCGAGTTGATCGGTGACTTCCATGCCTTCAACGACGGGCGCGAGTTTTTCGTTGACATTAGCAACGGCTTTGAGAACGCCTTTGCCAAGATAGCGAGTCTTGTCGCCATCACGAAGCTCAAGGGCTTCACGTTCGCCAGTAGAAGCACCGGAAGGAACGATCGCACGGGCTTTAATGCCACTATCGAGGGTGACTTCGACTTCTACGGTGGGGTTGCCACGGCTATCGAGGACTTCGCGGCCGTGGACTTTGCAGATTTTTGCCATTTCTTTCTCCTTATTCAATTGTTTGAGAATTTGGTGACTTGATTATAGGACATTTTCGCGCCCATAGGCATAAGAAAGAGAAGGTTTAAGAAAATTTTTGTCTTCTTTTTCCTTTTTCAGGGGAAAACCAGATTAGAAATCGCCCAAAATGAGAAGAAATGAAAAGAAACCCTTCCCAAATCCCATTCCTCGCCCTAGAATAAACGTGCGTTGACGGAGACACGCCTCCCTCCTATAGGAGAAGGGGTACCACTCCTGAGCTCCTGGCGAAATAAGTCAGGCGTCCCATCTTGCGTTAAAAGATCCGAGAGCGTCCTTCTTTTTTTGAGCAGGACGAAGTAAGGTGGTACCGCGCTTCCTTGGCGTCCTTATGCCAAGGGGCTTTTTATTTTAAGGAGGACTTACCCCATGGAAATCATTTATAACGGAAAAACCTATCAAGTCGAAGATGGAAGCAATGGCTTCCTCATCGCCAAAACCGTTGATCCCGAAATCAAGAACAAGGCCTTAGGCTACCGCTTTAACGGCCACCAATTCGATATGAATTGGCCCTTAAACGAAGGTGGGGAAGTTTCCTTCGTCATGCCTGAAGACCCAGATGGCTTCGAGACCTTAAACCATTCTTGCTCCCATATGATGGCTCAGGCTTTACAACACCTTTTCCCGGGTTGCCTCTTCGGCTTTGGCCCTGCCATTGAAGAAGGCTTCTATTATGACGTCGATTTCGGCGACCGCATCGTCACCGAAAAAGATTTCGACGCCATCGAAAAAGAGATGCACCGCCTCTCCAAGGAAGCCATCCCTTTCAAGCGCAAGGAAATCTCTCCCGAAGAAGCCTGCGAAGTCTTCAAAAACAACCATTACAAAGTGGAGCATATCGCTGATTTGGAAGGCCAAATCTCAATGTATGAGCAAGGCGATTTCATCGATCTTTGCCGTGGCCCCCACGTTCCCAATACATCTTATTTAAAGCATTTCAAGATTCTTTCCATCGCCGGTGCCTATTGGAGAGGGGATAGCAAAAACAAGCAACTCACCCGTATCTATGCTACCTGCTGGCCAACCGAAGAAGCATTGAAGAACCACCTTGAGATTCTCGAACGCCGCAAAGCCAATGACCACCGCCGTCTTGGCCGCGAACTCGGGTTATTTATGATTTCCGATTTCGCCCCCGGTATGCCTTTCTTCCTCCCCGATGGACAAATCGTCCTCAATGAACTCGTCGCCTGGTGGAGAGAAGTCCATACCGAAGAAGGTTATTATGAAATCACCACCCCGACGATGATGTCCCGTAAATTATGGGAGACCTCTGGTCACTGGGGACATTACAAGGACAACATGTATACGACCAAGGTGGACGAAGATGACTATGCCATCAAACCGATGAACTGCCCTGGCGCGATGCTTGTTTATAAAAACGACATCCATTCTTATCGCGAACTCCCCTACCGTCTTTGCGAACTCGGACACGTCCACCGCAAAGAGGCCTCAGGTGCCTTAAACGGCTTATTCAGGGTCCGCGCCTTCACCCAAGATGATGCCCATATTTTGATTCGCCGTGACCAAATCGAAAGCGAAGTCAAACGCATCATGTCGATCTTTGATCGCACCTACAACGTCTTCGGACTAACCTATAAAATCGTTCTTTCCACCCGTCCCGATGATTTCATTGGGGAAATCGAATTCTGGGACGAAGCCGAACGTATTTTGGCCGACGCCTGCGAACATTCCGGACATGAATATCAAATCAATCCCGGCGATGGGGCGTTCTATGGTCCTAAACTCGACTTCAAATTACGTGATTCGATGGGCCGTACCTGGCAATGCGGGACGATTCAATTAGACGTTAACCTTCCCCACCGTTTCGAATGCTCCTATATCGATGAAAAAGGCGAAAAGGTTGAACCTGTCATGCTTCACCGTGTCGTCTATGGTTCGATCGAACGTTTCATCGGTATCCTTATCGAGCATTATGGCGGAGCCTTCCCGACTTGGCTTTGCCCTGTCCAAGTTTCCGTCTTGCCCGTTAACGGGGCAGTCCATGGCGAATATGCCAAAAAAGTCGCCGACACCCTCCATGAAGCTGGCATCCGCGTCAAATTAAATGACGAAAACGAAAAGCTTGGGTATCGTCTACGTAACTCCGTCGTCAAGAAGATTCCTTTCACCCTCGTCATCGGGGATAAGGAAGTCGAAAACGGAACGGTGACTTACCGCGTCTATGGCAAACAAGAACAAACCACCGTTTCATTAGACGAATTCAAAGCCCTTGTTTTAAAATCCATCAAAGACAAAGCCCGTTATTAATTTATGAAAGAAGATCGCGCGCTGATTAACGACAATGCATATGACCTCATCAAATTGCATGGGGCCGATATTTTGGCGTCGCAAACTTACCGTGATCTTTCGAAAAATATCCAGCACCATAACTCCAACACCTTCGCCCACCAAGTTCAGGTTGCCGTCCTTGCCATCATGTATGCAAGACGTTACCGAATCAAGGTGGACGTGCGTTCGTTAATCCGCGCCGCATTGCTTCACGATTATTATCTTTATTGCTGGCATGATAAAGCCCACCGTCCAAAAGGACACGCCCATCATCATGGTGAAACAGCCGTCGCAAACGCGAAGAGGGATTTTGGCATAGATGACTTCACCGCCGAGATCATGATTCGCCATATGTGGCCAATCAACGTCTTCAAATTCCCTCGCATCAAAGAGGCTTGGATCTTGGTCTGGGCCGATAAGAAAGCGACTATGCGTGAACTATTCGGCAATACTGCTAGAGTCGATCGATTCGAACGGAAAAAATAAAAGGATGCCGGCCACTAGGTCGGCATTTTCTTACCCCTTTAAGTGAGAATTGCATAGTTTTTTTAGAGATCAGGGTGGCCAGCAGCCACCCTGATTTTATTTTTTTCTTAGGCGGGAGGAAGGTGAAATTATCGCAATGTCCCCAAGCTCCACCAGTTGCATTTGTCGCGGTTAAACCGATAGTGACTTCGCTTGTTTTGCTAACCGTGATATTTCCTAAGGTGACAGTTGGCATCACGCCACCATTCCAACCTGATAGAGGCACGCCCATGGTCACCTTGCCGCCATTTCCGATTTGATACCAGATTTGCAAGTAGCCATAAGTTCCCTCTGCCTTGATTAGCGCGGAAAAGGCGCAAGTTCCAGATGCAACGGTGGAAAGGAATCAGCCGACTATTTCCCTTTCTTTTTCAGATATTTCTCGAACCAAGAGGTGATTTCTTCGAGCCTTCTTTTACGGTGACTAGGCTTGCCGCTACGGGAAAGATCATGGTTTTCGCCTTTGAAAATAACCATCTTCGCATCGGTCCCGTTTTCAACCGCGCAGGAATATATTTGATAGCCTTGTTCCAAGGGACAACGATAATCGCAATCGGAATGGATAACCAACAATGGGGTCTTTAAATTCTTGCCGTATTTTAAAGGAGAATGTTCCCATAAAATCTCGGCTCCATCGTCTTCTAATAATTTCCCGCCGCATTGGTCTTCGGCGAAAAGATAACCGATGTCGCTGGTCCCGGCCATCGAAAGCCAATTGGAGATGCTCCGCTGCGTGGCGGCGGCTTTGAAACGTCGCGTATGGGTAACGATCCAGTTGGTCATAAATCCGCCATAAGAACCGCCCGTAACTCCTAATTTGTTCCGATCAATGGCAGGATATTTAGCCAAAACGGCATCGACGAAATCAATGATGTTGTTATAGTCAATCGAGCCATATTTGCCACGGAGATCGGCAAATCTATCGCCTCTGCCGTCTCCGCCAAAGGGATTGCAGAAGATGACGAAATAACCAAGCGAAGCCCAAACCTGCATTTCGTGGTAATAGACTTCCCCATAAACCGTTTTCGGTCCGCCATGGATATCCAAAATGGCGGGGTATTTCTTTTTCGCATCATAATCTTTCGGGGCCAAAATAAAGCCATCGATATCATATCCGCAAGAATTGAAATTGATCTTGGCTGGCTTAGCGACATATCTTCCCTTGAGGGCTTTATCGTTGATGGTGGTTAGCTTAGCAATCTTATCTTTTTCGCGACGATAAAGTTCGGTCGCTTTCATGCCATAATCGGCAAGGAGATAGATTTCGGAGTCGCGAATATCGAAATCGATAATGCCGCCTTCTTTATCAACGACTGTCTCAACCCTTCCGTAGGGATCAAGACGACGGATGACCGATTTATTCCGCTCGGTCGTCAAATAATAGAGGTCGCCCCTATCTTCTTTGATGACCCTGCCCCCACCTAAATGGATATCGCTTCCAACCGAGGAGCCGCAGCCATCGTCATTGGCAAAGAAAGGCAATATCTTCTTTGTCTTTGGGTCGAAGGTAAAGAAGCGAGGATTTTCATTGACCCCATAATCTTCGAAAACGCTTCCCCAGATGAGGAGTTTATTGCCCCAGACTAGGCAAGAATAAACATTGATCTCGGTCGCCAATATCTTTTCGGCTTTGCCTTTGGCGAAATCAAAATAATATAGGTCATGGAATTGGGTTTCTTTGGCTTTGCCTTTATCGGCGAAGAAATAGACTCCTTTTTCCGTGAAATCATAGGCGGCAATCCGTTGCGAACCGATATGGATGGGGGTAAGGACATTCCCTTTTTCTTGATAAAGGAATAAGGCCGTCCTTTTCCTATCGATATAACCTTGGCCATTAAAATAGAAAGGAGACTCGGTTAGAACGATATAGTCCTCTTCTTGTTTGGCTAAGGCTTTCTTCTTTTCTTTTTTCTCGGGTGTGTCTTTATAGGCATGCGGATCATTTAAATCGATTTGGGTGGCAAGAAGATATGTGCCCTTTTTGACAGGGCGAATCAAAGAGGGAATAAAAGGCAAAGTGAAAGCCTCTTTCTTCTTGCCATTATTCACACGGATGAATTTTGCCGTTGTCTCATCCTTTTCTCCCTTGGCAAGATAAAGAATATTCCCCTTATCTTCTAATACATAAAGCCCTCCATAGGCTTCTTCAAGGAAAGGAAAGGCTTTCCCGTCTTCATAAACATAGAGGAAAGAATCGTAATTATCTTCCTCCAAATTGGCCTTCTTGAGGGTGAAGAAAATGCTCTTACTGCCTTCGCCAATACTTAAGTTAGACAAATAATGTAAATTCAGAAATCCATCGAGTTCAATCGCGTCCATACCAAATTCTCCTATTAAAAGTATAAACTTTTACCCCTTCTTTTTTAAGTCAAATCGGCGCCTTGCAAACCAATTCTTATGGGAAGAGGAAAAAATAGAGAGGAAAATATGCAACATCCCTTTAATCTAGGGAGAAAAATCGATAAAATATAGCCATGCCAAAACCATTAGAACCATATCGTTGTCCCTTCTCCATCTCCTACGAAATCGCCGCAAAACTCAGCGATGTCACCTATCGGCTAGGAAAACTTTCGATGATCGTCAAAACCAAACCCGGCGAAGAGGAAGCCGCCCTTGCCGTAGTGCCCCTTTTGGAGATGATGGAAGTCAACCTTCGTAACGCCCAGATCCGTCGATTAAAAGAAGGCGATATTCTCCCTTCCGTCCCCTTAGCCAACGAATTAATGAAGTTAGTCAAAAAATATCGTCGCCTCGAACCATATAATCTTGAATTTTTAACCACCTTAGAAAATATCATCTTCCCCGATGGGGTCCCGGTTCGCCTTTCCCGTCGCGCCGAAGATTTCCCTTACCCCGTTCCAATGAGAGCCAAAGTCGAAGACTTGCTTAACGGCATCTTCAATTTCGTCAATAACGCGAACGGGAAAATCCATCCCATCATCTTGGCCTCGGTGATGTATTTCGAACTTGTCGCCATCGCAAGATATCGCAAATTCAATTCCATCTTCGCGACCATCGTCTTCAAAGCCGCCCTCGTCAAATATGATCCCATCTTTGCCTTCACCCCCATCGAGAGATATTTGAAGAACCGCAAAGAAGAACTTGATGCCTCTTTTGCCGCCTGCGTCGAAAAAAGCGACATGGCCCCCTTCCTTTCCTTTATCCTCACCTTGATCGGAAAGGCCATCGACTCCTCCTTAACCAAAGTCGATAAGATCCCACCGGTGAAAAAACCCCTCGTCAATAAGCTCCTCGCGGCGATGCAAGAAGGCGAATATTATTCGACCCTCCAGCTTTGCGAGCTTCTTGGTTTAAAGTCACGTCTAGGGGTTCAACTCAATTACATCCGTCCGGCTCTAGAAGCAAAGGTCATTGCCATGTCTAACCCAGGCTCGCCTAACGATAGGATGCAACGGTACTACAAATTATGAAGTTCGCCATCATCGCCCTAATTTGCCTTGTTTTATTTATTGCCGCTTTTTTCCTTCACCCTCGTTTCCCCTCTCCTTGGAAATGGGTGGTATTCGTCTTAGGCGTTGCTTTATTAGGCGGATTTGCCATCATGACCCCGCTTTTCATGGCCGAACAATTTAAGGAAGTCGATCCCTTAAAAGCCACCTATATCGGCGTCTTCGTCGATGGCATGGTCATCTCTCTATTCGGGGCAATCCATACAAGGAAAATGAATAAGGCATTCGGGATTTCTTTTCTCTCCATCTTCCTTTTGCTTGGCATCTTGACCATTATCCTCTCGGTCCAGCTTTCCGTGAATTATTTCGTTCCGTCGACACGTGAAAATGGCCAAGTTTCCTCGACCATCTCTTCATTGCTAAAGATTTATCGTTAATATGGGACTCTCACCCACTTCCATTGCCTATCGTCCTACTTTGGACGTCTTATCGACCCAGCAAGCCATCAAATTTATCAAAGATAGTTTCGAAGATGATTTGGCTAAAACGCTTTGTCTTCACCGCGTATCGGCTCCTCTTTTCGTCACATCGAAATCAGGTCTTAACGATGGTTTAAACGGGGTTGAGACGCCGATCTCGTTTGATATCGAAGGCGCCTCGGAGCAGGTCGAAATCGTCCATTCATTAGCCAAGTGGAAACGTATGGCCTTAAAGCAATATGAGGTGAGTTTGGGCCAAGGCATTTACACCGACATGAACGCTATCCGCAAAGACGAAAAACTCGATTTCATTCACTCCGTCTATGTCGACCAATGGGATTGGGAAATCGCCATCGGCAAAGAGCAACGCACCTTAGCCTACCTAAAGCAGACCGTTAGGAAGATTTATGCTTGCCTTCGTCGCATCGGAAAAAAGGTGGAAAAGAAATATCCTTTCCTTCACTCCTGCTTGCCTGAAAAAATCACCTTTATCTCCACTTCGAAATTAGAAAAGGAATATCCCCACTTAAGCCGCAAAGAAAGAGAAGATGAAATCACCCGTAAATATGGGGCCGTCTTCCTCTATGGCATCGGCTATCCTTTAAAAGATGGCATGCCTCACGATGGCAGAGCCGCCGATTATGATGATTGGAAATTAAACGGGGACATCCTTGTTTATTACCCTCTTTATGATATGGCCTTAGAACTTTCCAGTATGGGAATCAGGGTCGATGAAATTAGCCTAGAGAAACAACTAAAAGCCAAAGGCGAAACCGTTAAACTTTCCAATCCCTATTGCCAAGATGTTTTTAATAAGAGACTTCCCTATTCGATTGGGGGAGGCATCGGGCAAAGCCGCCTATGTTTCTTCTTCCTCCAAAAAGCCCATATCGGCGAAGTCCAAGCCTCCATTTGGGATGAAAAGGAAGTTGCCGCCTTGAAAAAGAATCACATTGACTTGCTTTGAAAAATTTTTCTTGCATATAGGTGTCCGCGCACGTAGAATACGGCTTGTCGATACAAGTAGAAAGCAGTCTCCCGACTCGCCAGACCCTTCAAAAGGATTGGCCAAACGCTAACTTGGGTATTCAAAAGGATATCTAAAAGGCCGGGAGTTCACGCTCTCGGCCTTGTTTGACGTTAAGGAGGAAACACTTATCCCAAACTTCAATAATCCCAACGATCGCCGCCGCCCTCAGAAGCGCTTCGATCCCATCAACGAGCACATTCGTTACCCCGAAGTCATGGTTATCGGACCCAATGGTGACAACCTTGGCCGCATGTCTTCCCGCGAAGCCAATGAACTCGCGATGAGTTACAACCTCGACCTCTTCTGCGTCGCGCCCCAGGCGAATCCGCCCGTGTGCAAAATCCTCAACTATGGCAAGTTCCGCTTCGAGAAGCAAAAAGCCGAACGCAACCAAAAGAAGAATTCGAAGTCCGCTTCCTTAAAGGAAGTCCAACTTCACATCTCCATTGGTCAGCACGACTTGAACACCAAAGCCAAACACGCCAAAAACTTCCTCGCCGACGGGGACAAAGTCAATATCCGCGTCGTCTTGAAAGGCAGGGAAATGGCCCACAAGGAAATTGGTGAGGCATTATTGCAAAGATTCGTTTCCATCCTCAACGAAGATGGCCCCCTTACCATGGAAAAACAGCCCTCCTGGGAAGGCAAATGCTATAGCGCCATCGTCACATCGAAAAGCAAAAAGCAATAAGGAGAACAATTATGCCTAAGATGAAATCGAACCGCTCCTTGATGAAGCGGATCAAAGTTACCGGAACCGGTAAATTAAAATACGTTCACGCGTATAAGGGCCACCACGCCCCTTACAAAACCCCGAAGCAGAGCCGTCAGCTCCGCAAGGCTGGAATCATTGATAAGACCGACTACAGCCGGATCAAATTCATGATTATCAAATAAGGAGGAAAACTAACAATGGCTAGAGTTAAAGGTGGCACCGTTACCCGTGCCCGTCGCAAAAAGATCCTTAAAGCAGCTGAAGGTTACTTCGGCAGCAAACACCTTCTCTTCAAGACCGCGAAAGAGCAGGTTTGCCACTCCCTCCGCTACGCTTACGATTCCCGTCGTCTTGTCAAAAGAGACTATCGCAAGCTCTGGATCAAACGTATCAACGCCGCTTGCCGTGAAAATGGCATCTCCTACTCCGTCTTTATGAACGGACTCAAAAAAGGCGGCATCGAAATCAACCGCAAGATGCTATCGGAAATCGCGATCGCCGATCCCAAAGCCTTCTCCGGCTTGGTTGAGACCAGCAAAAAAGCCCTTGCCAAATAAGCAAGGCGCCAAAGCAATGAATTGGCCACTTCGGTGGCCTTTTCTTTGTCTTATGATAAAGGCTTTGCCTTTAATGATGCTTTCTTTCATAATAAGCCCAATGAAAAGCGCATTATTGATTCCTATTTATGAACCTACCGCCAAGGTCCTTCCTTTTTTAAGCCAGTTCAAAGAAGGCGAATTCGATTTCTTCCTCGTCGTCGATGATGGTTCGGGGGAAGAGTTCGCCCCCATCTTTAACGATATCGCAAGCCAAACCGTCTTCTCCGTCCTTTCTTATCCTCATAATCAAGGCAAAGGACGGGCTTTAAAAGAAGGCATAAAGAAACTCCTTGAAGAACATAACGATCTGGATTTCATCGTCACCGCGGATGGGGATGGGCAACATGCCAAAGAAGATATCATCCGCGTCAAAGAAAAAGCCAGTGAGACCCCTAATACCTTAATTTTGGGGTCACGTGTCTTTGAAAATGCCCCTAAGAAAAGTCAAACGGGAAACTATTGGGTGGCCAAATATTATCATATTGCCACCCATCATCACCTTAACGATACGCAGACCGGCTTAAGGGCGATTCCTTCTTGCTTATTCGAAGAAGCCTTGGTTTGCCATGGCGAACGTTTTGAATATGAGATGAATTTCTTAAAAGACGCAGCTTTCCTCTCCCCTATTGAAGAGCTTCCCATCCAAACCATTTATGAAGATGATAACAAAGGCACCCATTATCGGGCCTTTAAGGATTCGATGCGAATCATGGCCCCGTCTTGGTCTTATTTGCTTTCGGGGATCCTTGCTGCCATCGTCCTTTTTGTTTCCTATCTTTTGCTTTTGGTGGCCAAACCTCAGATTGATCTTTGGCCCGTGACATTAGCCGTCGATGCTTTTGTCGCTATCCTCTTATATTTATTTAGGAATTATGTGGTCTACCATCATGAAGGCTTCCACCCTATATCCTTATTAAAAGGGACGGCCTTATTTGCCGTCACCTCTTTGCTTAAATTCTCTTTCCTCGCCCTCATCTTTTATAGCGGGGCTTCCTTTTCTCCCCTTGGGGCGACTTGGATAATCTTCGGTTTCACCGCCTTAATCGGAATCTTTAAATTCTTCTTTGCCTTCGCTTGGATTTATCACCCCACCGCTTCAGGCAAATAAATGAGTGAGCACGTCCTCATGGAAAGGCCCATTTCGAAGTAATGAGGACAACTTAGCAATGGCTTGGTTAAAGCCAGCTTCCCCATAACGAAAGACAGGTGTGCTAACTTCGATTTCAACGCGCCTTCCTGCTTCAAGCAGTTCAATATGATAAGGCGAAGAAGGGCTCTGTCCCCGCTTAAAATCGATGATTGCCTGCTTAAAAGAAGGAGAGGAACGCCCCCACACCCCCACTTCATCGGGGAAGTTTTTATCATAGGCATTAATCAGGTCTTGATCGTATTTATCGTAAGGGAAAGATAGTTTTAATCTTGCCCCGCGCAGCCAGGGCTGATATTGGATTTCGAGGTCGGCGTGCTTATCCCCAAAAGGATATTGGCCTAAATAGACAACGTTAAAGAGTCCGCGTTTAAATTTGGTTTGGGTCAAACCCGCTTTTTCTAAAATTTTGAGGCCTTCTTCATATTTGGCCATATTTATTGACGGCCTCGTGAAGACGTTTTAAAGCCTTTTCAAGTTGGGCGGTAGGGCAAGCTAGATTGATGCGGAAATGATGTTCACCACCTTGCCCATAGCTATTCCCATCATTGAAGATGAGCCCGTCTTCCTTGGAAAGGTAATCAAGTAACTTCTTGCTGTCTTGTTCTAAAAGCCCGCAGTCAACCCATAATAAATAGGTCGCATCTCCGGGATAAGCCCGCAAAAGAGGGATATTTTCATTGATGTATTTGGTGGCGATATCGCGGTTCGTAAATAAGACTTCGCGTAATTCTTCGAGCCACTGACGGCCTTGATTGAAGGCTGTTGTCGAAGCGACGCAAGAGAAGACATTGGGCTCAGCGACTTCATCGGTATTGAGCTGCCTCTCGACTTTGGCCCGAAGTTCTTTATTTGGCGCGATTAAAGCAGCGGTATGGATACCGGCCAAATTAAATGCCTTGGTTGGGGAAAGCGCGGTGAAGGAGAATTCTTCAAACGAAGGGTCGACGCTTAAGAAAGGAACATATAATTTGCCTGGACGAGTCAAAGGCCCGTGGATTTCATCGGAAAGAATGATGACGTTATATTTTTTGGCCAATTTCCCTAAAGCGAGCAATTCTTCTTTTTCCCAAATACGGGCTGTTGGATTGCCGGGATTGCATAAAATACAAAGGCTCGTCGATTCTAAGGCGAAGGCTTTTTCCAACCCTTCATAATCAAAATCATAACGATCGCCGTTTTCCTTTAGAGGAACTTCGTAGATATTCCTTCCATTATTTCGGATGGAATTGTAGAAGATGTTGTAAACCGGGGGCATGATCACGACGTTATCCCCTACTTTTGTTAACGCGCGGACCGAAGAAGATAAAATCGGGACGACGCCAAGAGAAAAAACCACCGCCTCAGTAGGAAAATCCCAATGATAGATATCATGGTAGAAATCTTGGTAAGCCTTAGCCCAACTTGGTGGGGTGATGGCATAGCCATAGATGCCATGTTCCACTCTCTTTTTTAGGGCCTCGATGACTTCGGGGGCGGTTTGGAAATCCATATCCGCGACCCACATCGGCATATCGCCTTCGAAAAAATCCCATTTATAACAAGAGGTCCCTTTACGGCTAGGGGGATTTAGAAAATCATATTTCATAAAACGACAATCTCCGTTTCGTCATGATTGACTTCGTCATCATCAAGAATCAATTCATCGACGCCCTGGCAAACGATTTTGCCGGAAATGGGATTCTTAATCGAAACCACACGTGAATTGATTTTGGCATCGATATTGGAACAATATTCAAAGGAAAGATCGGTGTCGGTGAGATCGCAATCGATAAGGGTGATGTTCTCCATATAGCAAAACCCTTGATGAGAAGATATCTTGCAATTGATGAGGGTGATGTTTTTGCTATTCCAGCCAAAATATTCTCCCCGAATCACACAGTTTTTAATGGTCACGTTCTCACAATTCCAGAACGCATCCTTGGTCATTAAGATCGAGTCGGAGATGACAACATTCTTGCAAGAATCAAAGGCGTAGTTGCCTTCAAGTTCGAGATGATCGACCTCGACGTTTTGGCAACGCATAGCGAAATAATTGCCTTTGGCTTTGACTCTAGATAAAACAAAATCATGGTCCCACCACATCGTTTCATCGCCAAGAGGGAAGCATGTATCTTCAATGGCGAAATCATGGCACATACGGATGCCTTTGGGGGCGCCATATTCGCAGTTGGTGATTTTAAAATGATCAGAATACCAAACCCCAGCCCTTCCCATTTCCAAGAAGGTCGATTCTTTAACATCGAAATCATGGGAATACCATAATGGGTATTTCCAACCAAAGGTGGTCTTGTTGACATGGAAGTTCTTGCTTTCTTTTAGAGGGGATTCCCCATCGTCAAAAAGGCATTCTTCGATATTGGCATTATCGGTTTTAAACATGGCGCGTTCGCCAGTAAGATGTAATTTGATGTAGTCCATGGTGCAATGATAAGGAGACTTTTTTGCATAAGCAAACAATATGCTTATTCCTTCACTTCCTTGCCTTCGCTGATGTAAATGTTGGTGATACCTTCAACCGCTTCATCGACTAACGGGGCATAGTCGAAGAGGGCTTCATATTTTTCACATTCATCGATGCGCGGTTTGGTCTTTGGTTTTTTCGGTTTGAAGATGGTGCAGCAATCTTCGTAAGGGCGAATCGAGATTTCATAGGTCCCGATTTTCTTGCTCGTGTCGATAATGGATAACTTATCCAAGACGGCAAGAGGTCTTAAAACAGGGAAGTTGGTGACCTCATTTATGGCGATCATCGATTCCAAGGTTTGTGAGGCAACTTGCCCGATGGATTCGCCAGTAGCAATCGCCAAGCAATGGTTTTTCTTCGCCACCTTTTCGGCGATACGGACCATCATTCTACGCATAATGGTGATGCAATAAGGCTCAGGGACGTATTTATAGATGGCTTCTTGGAGTTTGGTAAAAGGAACGACCTGGATGCGAATATCGTTTTGATAGACATTTAACTTTGCGCAGATGTCTTTTAACTTATCTAGAACCGCCATCTGGGTATAAGGAGGCGAAGCGAAATGAAGGCAATCGACAAGTAAGCCGCGACGAAGCAAAGCATAGGCGGCAACCGGGGAATCGATTCCCCCACTTAATAGCATCGTGACTTTGCCATTCATCCCAAGGGGATATCCTCCAGCCCCGGGATAATCGTGGCAAGAAAGGAAACACCCTTCCTGACGGAGTGATATTTTCATCAAGACATCGGGATTATGGAGATCGACTTCCCAAGAAGAATAGTCAAGGATATGGTCGGCTACGGCCACGCAGATGCCATAGCTATCAAGCGGATAGGTCTTATCGGAACGCTTTGTATCGATTTTAAAAGTTTTTCCTTTTTCTTGCTCGATTAGGGAAAGGGCGGCTTCTTTGATTTCGTTAATATCTTTGCCCGTTTTAGCGACTAAAGAAATCCTTTGGATGCCAGAGACTTCTTGTAGTCTAGCCACTAACTTTTCGACCGAGTTATGGCCGATTTGCACCAAAATATGGTCTCTTGTCCCTTTGACTTCAACATCGAATTGCTTCAACGCAACCCTGACGTTATGGACTAATTTTCGAATGAATTGGATGCGGTTTTCCCCTTTCGTGGAAAGCTCGCCATAATGGATTTGTAAGGTATCGAATGTCATCTTGGCTTTACCTCCGATAGAATCTGTTTAAGGGCTCCCGTAAACATGTCGATATCACCAATCGTAAGTTCGGGATTAAAGGAAACGCGAATGGAATTTTCGTAAGCGATATGATCTTTCCCCATCGCTTCCAGAACGTAAGAAGAGGGCTCCCTTTTGCTTGAACAAGCCGAAATCGAAGAGACATAAATCTCTTTTTCGCTTAATGCCTCAACAATGACCGAGGCTTTATGGAGGCGGAAAGAGAAATTCAATAAATAAGGCGAACAATCGAGAGGAGAATTGATTTCGATTTCCTCGATTTTTTCTAAAGATTCCCTTAGATGTTGGTTTAATAAAGAAACTTTATAGCGGTTCTCTTCGCTGTGTTTTTCTTCGTAAGCAAGGCATTTGGATAACGTCATGGCGCCGGCTAAATCAACCGTCCCGGCCCGATACCCGTTTTCTTGGGTGCCGCCTTTATGGAAGCTTTCAAGTTTAATGCTGCTTTTTAAGATTAAGGCACCGCTTCCTTTTAAAGCACCAAGTTTATGTCCTGAGAAGGTCAAGAAGTCACATAAGGAATAATCCATATCGACTTTCCCCACCGATTGGGTGATGTCGCTATGGAAGAAGGCTTTTGGATAGCCTTTGACGACTTTGGCAAGGGCAGGGATATCGTTAATGGTCCCCACTTCGTTATTAACCGCCATGATAGAAACCAAGATGACATCTTTGTCCATCATCGAAGACAAAGTCTCAACGGTGACCTTCCCTTCTTCGTTAACGGGGATGGGTTTAACGTTAAAACCAAGTTTAGTTAGGCTCAAGGCAGTTTCTTTGACACTGGGGTGTTCAGTGGCCCCGAATAAAATCGTTTTGCCTCTTGAAGCGTAAGTTGAGGTAACGCCCGAAAAGACCATGTTATTTCCTTCGGTGGCCCCGGAAAGAAAAACGCAGCGATGCGTGGAGGAAAGCTTTAAGGAAGATAAAACCTCTTCACGTGCCTGTTCTAATTCCCTTTTCGCGCTCGCCCCAAAATAATGGATCGATGAAGGGTTAGCAAAATAAGTTGAGGCGATTTTGGCATATAGCTCAAGCGCCCATGGGAAAGGTTTCGTCGTGGCGGCATTATCTAGATAAAGCATTAATTTCCTCTAATCCGTTTTAAACAAGCTTCGGCAAGAGCATAGGACTGGGCGAATTCGCCACTGAAATAAGCGGTCTCGGCTTGGTTAAGGGTTTCATGAACCTCGCCAAGATGCTGACGGTCGCGGTTAGCATAAAGAATCGCGGAAGAAGCGAAATTGGCGCTTTCGATATCGGAAGTGATTTCGGCGATTAAAGCGTCTCCTTTTTCTTGTAGTTCGGCGACGCTGACATCAATCGGAGGGTTATAAATCAACTCATGGGTCTGGTTAATTAAATCGTAGCATCCATTGATTCTTTCTGCGTATTTTTCCATCGCCGCTTGGACGTCTAGATGGCGGAGTTGGGATTCAAGACCATGAATACGGCTTTGATAGTCCTTGATGATCGCAAGCGAAGAATTCGCATTGTCACGAAGTGAGGTGAGATAACGTTGAAAATCATCGATCGCTTCCGAGGCTTCATTGGTCTCGTTCTTTAGAAGTTTCATCTTATCCTCAAGGGCGGTATAGGCTTGCTTTGCCCCGGCGTGGATAAAGGTATCCAACGAACGTTTGCTCGCACCCATTTGGTTGACCATGTTAGAGATCTGGTCAGCCTTTTTCTGGCCTTCATCGGGGAGGATATAGACTTTCTTTACCTTTGGTAAGGCATTGACTAAACGGATATATTTCTTTTCGACCGTGCCATTTAAGGCATAGACGTTTTCGCATTCTCTTTCGAAAATGGTCCGCGCCTCGATTTCCTTATCGAATTCTTCGAAATAGATATCGATACGGGATAAGATGGCGTCAAGGTTCTCGCTGACTCCTTTTAAATGGAAATTACGAACCTGGTTAGAGCAATTTTGGAGTTCTTGTTCCATCTCGTCGATGCTGCGGTTGATGAAAAGGTGCTGCAATGGATATTCAGCCGCGATCATTTCATCGTAACGATTCTTCAGTGAAGAAAGCTTATCCGGGATGATGGAAGAAATGGTGACGCAAAGGTTGGGCAGTTCGGCCAAATCGCGTTCCATTTCCACGATGACGGCTTCAAGTTGAGGCAATAAAGCATTCGCGTCTTCGTATTGGGCCGATTCGACAAAAGTCTCGAATTTTTTGAACCCCTTATCGATTTTGGCGAACACAATTTCAAAACTATCCGCCACTAAAGTGAGGTCAGCTTGTTTAACATAGTAATCTTGGCGAACGGCACGAAGTCTTTCTTTCAAAGATAGAACGGCTTGGCGGCATTCCTCTTCAGGACGGATTAAAGAAACGAGGTCGTTATTTAAGGCATTGACTTCTTCATCGTAATTGTCGATGAGTTGACGGGCTTCGGGCAAAGCGGCCTTCAAGGCTTTGAAGTTACGCTCGGCAAGTAAATCTTTTAAATTGTTAACCACGGTCTGGGCTGAAGAATCGCCCCGATCACGGATTTCTTTGTAACGCTTGGTAAAGGCGATTTGCTTATCGACGTAGAGTAAGTTAGTCATCGAAATGATCTCGACGCGTTTGATGTATTGGCCATCTTGGCCAAGGAGCAAGGCGTGAAGATATTGGAAACGGGTATCGAGTTCGCCAACGAGGTGTTTATAACGCCAGGAAACGAAAATGGTGAAGTTAAAAAGCAGGAAAAGGAAGACAGCTCCGACTGCCGACCCAGCAGCGATTCCGATGATCGCCCCAATCTCTAAAACAAGGATAGGAAAACTCATACGCGAATATGTTAACACGCGCCCGTGAATTAGCCCACAATTAAACAAAGAATTTCGAAAAAATCGATTCACGTCCCTCCTAAATTTAAAATCCCGCCAAGAGCCGTGTTCATCCCACTAAAGCTAGCAAAATCTCCTACTAAACGCGCGTATGTAAAATTTTCGTTGCAGGCGAGGAAGTTTTTCTCTATACTACTCCCTGCGTGAACAAGCAGCATGCCCTTACGCTTCCGCCTGACGTCGGTTAAAACAAAGAAGTAAGCTTAGCTACAAAGCCGAAATTCCGACACCCGGGAAGATGGAAAGGTCACCCCTTCTTGAAAACGCACAAGAAAGGAGAAACGACATATGTCTAGGTACACAAACAGCACTTGGAAAAAGAGCCGTCATCTCGGGTTTTCCGTTTTAGAGACCGGCGATGAACTCAAGAAGCGCGCCTATGGTCCCGGACAACATGGCCAAGATCGTAAGAGGAAACCCTCTGAATACGGCACACAGTTGCTCGAGAAGCAGAAACTTCGCACCCTTTATGGTGTCAACGAACGTCAATTCCGCCGCCTCTTCCTCATCGCGAAGAAAGAGCCCACCGTCACTGGTTTAGCCTTCTTCCGTATCCTCGAATCCCGTTTAGATAACCTCGTTTATCGTATGGGCTTCGCCCGCACCCGTGCGGCTGCTCGCCAACTCGTGAACCACGGCCACATCTGCGTCAATGGCAAAAAGGTCGACATCGCTTCCTATCTCTGCAAAGTCGGTGACAAAATCACCCTCAAAGAAGAGACCCCGTTAGCCGTTGTCAAAGCCGCGATGGAATCCCGTCCCGCTTCCGTTGGCTTCGTCCAAGTCGATGCTG
>CAJOML010000014.1 GCA_905235705.1 uncultured Bacilli bacterium
CGATGTGCTAAATGTGGACATGTTTGTTTGTGTAAACAGCCTACACGAACTCACGGGATTCGCAAGTCCCAGGGTCACTACATATTGTCTAACGGTATCACGGCCTTCAACCAATTTGACAGGTGAAGATAGGGGGCGTATATTTGTGGTAGAGAATCCAAGGCTGGCGATTAGAGCCCCGTTCGGTTCTCTATTTTTTATATATGACACGGGTCCCAGCCCGTTTTTCTATTCGGCGTAAATATTCCGAAAAATCATTCTTTTCATATAACGTAACTAACTTGTTGACGTTGGCATTACGATCATTCCTAAGCGATGCGTCGGTTTCAATTACTGCGAGCATCGCCCTCCCCTCGACAGAAAGTGTAACCACAACGTACCGACGGGTTTGAAACTCTAACGCCACCAACTCGGGGTTTTGTAAAGAGGCCAAAGCCTTGATAACAGATGCGGGGCTTAAACCGTGATAATGGTGGTGCTTCCCGATGGTTCCGTTTTCTTCTTGTAAAATGTCCCAAAGACCGCCGGCGTCCATAAATAGATCGTTCTTTGTAAAAACTTGCTTACCAATTAATTCATTAATTTTCTTCAGGTGCACATTTTGAAAACGGGCATCGGCGTTTGCCAAACGTTTCTTTCCAAGCCCATCGATTATTTCGATTGCTCGGCTCATTATTCCAAGATTAATCACTTTCATGTCGCCGATTTATCTTCAAATGCTTTTCAACAAGTTTTGGGCCAACATTCTATGTTGCGATTATTCGAAAAACAAGGCACTTCAACTTCGAATCGACTTTAAAATATAGAAAATCCCAAGCCGGCTAAGACTTGGGACACGGATACTGATGGTGGAGTCGCCGGGAGTCGAACCCGGGTCCGAAGAAGTTCCCCTAACGGTGCCTACAGTTTAGGCAAGATCAACTCTGACTTAAGGGCAACGATTTTGCCAAGTCCCTTAAGCGAGGTTAGGGATTTTCGTCGAAGCCATGATAACCACATGGCCCGCTTAGCACTTGGTTATGACACCACTCCCCGCATCAAGTACGAACTGCGAAGGTGACGTGCTCGTCCCGCGTGGCGGGAACTCTACTGACGAGTGCAGACTAGGCGCGAGCAAGAGCGGAAGCCCTGTTGTTGAGCATCCAAGGTTTGACAGTGTTGTCAGGTATTGTTTTTTGGTATTTTGGTCTACCAGGCCACTGCAACCGCTATTTGAATCTTCTCCGTCAAAACCATGACGGCCCCATAGATTTGCCTTTTGCAGGCTGAATTATTATAGAAAATTGACATGAAAAATCCACACATATTGCGAATTTACCCCTTTATGGGGTTTTCAAAATCCCTTGAAGCGTGTATCGTTACTTTTGCTTAAAGCAAAGGTTTACAAGATGTCAAACGAGAACAAAAACAAGAAATATCAGACCAAAAAACGCATGAATCCTGAAACCAAAGACAAAATCGTCACCGGTTTTTTGACTCTTATCAATAACGATGCCTGCGTTAAGGCTTCCCGTGAATGGAAGGGAGCTTTAAATATCATCCCCGTCACCCTCGCCATCGCTTCCGTCGTTTTAGCCGTCCTCCCCTCCTTCATCACCCAAATGAACGTGCAGGGAGCTTCCGGCATTTACACCGCTCCTGTCGCCAATTTCGATGTTGGCTTAGCTAGCTTCACCCACGCCCTCAAATATGATGAAAACGTCCAAGAAAGAGCTAACCTCGTTCACGTTGAATTCACACCCGAAGGAACCTTAAAAACGACCAATATCGAAGAACTTTATACCGAACTCCCCGAAGGCACCGTCAAATGGTTCGTCGATGTCGATACCGCTTATGGTGAACCCGCTTTTGAAGTCTTCTTCAACACCGGCTTTTCCACCGAGGTCGATGACAACACCTTCTTCACCCGTATCAACTCCGGCAGGGACCCTGAAACCGGCTTAACCCGTTATTACGATATCAGCGGCGCCGAAATCACAAAACCTCTCGCTTCCTTCATTGCCTTTGGGAAAAACAGCTTAGCCTTCCGTAAAGTCACCGCGACGCGCGGACAAGCTGGCACATACGAAAAGATTGCCGGCATCGATCTCATCGACTTAACCCCGAAAGCAAGCGATGGCAAGGACCTCGCCTACAATTCCTATTCTTATCGTGATGCCATCGTCACCAATTGGACCAAATTCATCAACTCTTCCTATGAACCCCTTAAGGTTGCCTCGGCTTGGCAATTCACCGGCGTCGTCGCCGCGATTGACCTTGGCATGATTATCCTCTTTGGCGCCATCCTTTTCTTGATGACTCGTGGCAAGAAGAACCCCTTCCGCATCATCAATTTCTGGGAGACCATGAAAATGGCATGCTATGGTTCATTCACGCCGGCTCTTCTCTCCCTTATCTTAGGATTCTGGCTCGTCAACTGGAGCTATCTCATCTTCATGTTCACCTTCGGCTTACGTATGATGTGGATGTCGATGAAATCCCTTCGTCCCTTGCCCAAAGAATAAATCGGAGTAAAAGAAAAAGAGGTCTCACGTGCATGCGTGGGACTTTTTATTCTAGTCGCCGTAATCTGAGCCGCGGCTTTTATCTTCCACGAAGATGCCAAGCGGATCAGTGATATCTAGAATTTCCCGGTAGATATATCCCTCCCGGCTAATCCAAGGGAATTCGAAGTCGGCGGTGAAGATAACCTTGTGGTTTGTCTTGATGACCTTATCGATGCTTTTCATGATGGCGGGGAAATCCTCGCTTCTTTTTTCTTTAAAGCCCATCAGCCCTTCATAGAAACCGGGTTCGACATAGAAGGTATTGCCCTCTTCATCTTGATAGAAATGGACTAATTTATTCTCCGCGTCGACTAGGGGAGTATAACGGGAATCGAAATCTTCGTAACGCATAATGGTATTGTATTCCTTTATTTATGATACGGCTCGTTCTTTAGAATTTTAAAGCCACGGTAAATCTGTTCTAAGGCAATAAGCCTGGCTAGATTATGAGGGTAAGTCATTGGCCCAAAAGAAAGTAAATGGTTGGCTTTGTTCCTTACTTCGTTATTTAAGCCAAACGAACCTCCGATGATAAAGACGAGATGAGATCCGCCCAAGGTTAATCCTTTTTCGATAAAACAAGAAAAAGAGGGGGAATCCATCGTTTTACCTCGCCCGTCGAAAGCGACCACATAGGCAGAAGAAGGAAGCTTAGCAAGAATCCTCTCCCCTTCTTTGTTTTGAATCGCCTCGATCTGCTTTTGGCTAGGATTATTTGGCGCGGCTTCGTCAGGAAGTTCAATCACCTCGACTTTGGCATAACTTTGGAGGCGTTTTAAATATTCTTCGCAACCTTCGCGGAAGAAGTTTTCTTTTAATTTTCCAACGCAAATCAGGGATATTTTCATTGTAAATCCCCATTAAAATAAACCGTTCTTTGTTTCATTGCCACTAATTTAACATTCTCCCCAAGGTCTTTCCCATATACCTTTATATGGGTCGAAATGGCCGTGGATAAGGTGTTGCATTCATCACTAAGATGGGCTAAGAAAATTTGCTTTGTTTTAGGCCCGATAAGTTCTTTTAGATAATGGGCCGAATCGACATTGGAAAGATGCCCGAGGTCGGAGGCGATCCGCCTTTTTAAATAGGCTGGACGCGAAGAAGCGTAAAGCATCTTTAAGTCGTGGTTAGATTCGAAAAGATAATAATCGGCGTTTTCCATTAAAGGCAGATTCTCTTCCAGAATCATTCCCGTATCGGTCACATAGACCAATTTCTCATCTTTGAGATAGATAATGAAATTCAACGGATTAGGCGCATCGTGACTTGCCCCGATTGGCATAACCATAAACGGGCCGACTTCAATCCCGACCCCAGGTTCGATAATTTCAAAAGCCTCGTCTTCCCCTAAAGTCCCTTCCGAAGCATAAAGAGGAATCTTCCCATGGTAACGGCCAATCGTCCCAATATGGTCGGCGTGGTTATGGGTTAAAAACAAGGCATCGATATCGTCTAAGTTTTTATTGATTTTCTTTAGCGCCAAAGCGATGTCCCTTTTAGGGATACCCATGTCGATTTGAAGCAATGTCCCCGATTCGGGGTCAAGGATAAATGAGGCGTTCCCGCTGGAGCCAGAGGAAGCGAAAAGAAGATCCACGTGAATTAATCCTCGAAGCCACCGCTTCCGCCGCCGCTTCTTAAAGCAGCTTGCTTTTGCTCATATTCGGGAGAAGGATCGTCAAAACGGGAGAAAGCTTTTTGGAAAAGAAGATGGAAGCTACCGATTTGCCCGTTACGGTTCTTGGCAATGGATATAGTGACATCGGAAACGTCTCCGGTTTTGGCTTTTTCCTCATCGGAAAGTTTAGGTTTAGGTTGTTCTTCTTCCTGCTCCTTACCACCGTTTTTCCAGCCGCCCTTTTTGACCGATAGGCCAATGTCGGTGTAATAATCTTCGCGATACATCAACATGACGATATCGGCATCTTGTTCAATCGCGCCCGATTCACGTAAATCGGCCAAAGAAGGGATCTTGTTTTCGGCTTTATCGACGTTACGGTTAAGCTGGGATAAGCAAATGACCGGCACTTCAAGATTACGGGCCAAGGTCTTTAATTCGCCAGAAATATAGGCGACTTCTTGCTGACGTGCATTGAAATCGACCCTGTCCGAATAACGGATACGTCCCAAATAGTCGATGACGATAAGAGACAAATCTTCATGGGCGTTCTTTAATTTACGGGCCTTAGAAAGGATATCCCCTAAACGGCAATTGGGGGTGTCATCGAAATATAAAGGGGTGTTTGAAATCTCTTCGATGGCGGATGCGACTTTGACTTTTTCATGGTTATCCAACATCCCGGTTGTGATATGTTCGTTAGAGACATAGGAACGGGAAGCGATAAGACGTGACATGATTAATTCGGAAGACATCTCCAAAGAGAAGAAGGCAACCGGCTTATTAATCATATGGGCGGCATTGTAGGCAAGGTTTAACCCAAACGCGGTTTTACCAACCGAAGGACGGGCGGCAAGGATGATTAAATCGCCTTTTTGCCAGCCGTGGGTCTTCATGTCCAAACGGCGATATCCGGTCCTAACCCCGGTCATTTCGGAAGGATTACGGCTATTGGCGATACGGGTGGAAACGGCTTCTGCCACATCTTTTGCCGAAAGCATGGATTGAACATGTCTTTGTTGGGCGATATTAGCAATCTCTTCGTTTGATTTCAGAATGAATTGGCCAATATCGGAAACCCCTTTGGCATATGTATCTTCGATTTGGCGGCATTGCAGCAACAGGCGGCGTAAAACAGCTTGTTCATGTACCATGTTGATGTAATAAGAGATGTTATCGGGGTTAATCGCGTGCGAAATCAATTCGAAAAGATATTCGCTTCCGCCGGCGGGTTTATCCAAATTCAAATTCACGAGCATCCCATGTAAGGTCTCGGGGTCAATCGAATTCGGGTTTTGCTTATGCAATAAATTTAACGCCCTGAAAACCAGCGGATTACGGGGATCGACGCCGGAAAAGTCCTCCTCCTTTAATAAGGAAAAGGCTTCATCGGAGTCATCGGGGAAATTGATGATAGAACCCAAAACCGCGCGCTCAGCTTCGACATTTGAGGGGAGTTCGATGCGCTGGGCCATTTATTTTTCCTCGGAGATATGGACGTTGACGGTTCCGACGACTTGGCCTTGGCTGCCTTTATAAAGTTCGATTTTAAGACGGGTATAGCCAATTGCGTTGGCTGGATATTTGTCGATGAATTTACGTTTATCGATTTTGATGCCCCATTGCTTTTCTAAGCCTTCGGCGATTTCCTTGGTGGAAATGGTACCGAACATCCTTCCATCGGAACTCACTTTGGCTTTGAATTCGACGTTAATATGGGCAAGGCGGTCACGAACTTCCTCGGCTTCTTTCTTTAAGGCGATTTGGCGAGCTTCTTCGGCGGCGTTATCGCGGGCAAGTTCTTTTTGCGAGGCACTGGTAGAGGGCTTAGCTAATCCTTTGGGGATAAGGAAATTGGCCCCATATCCATCGGAAACGGTGACGGTTTCACCTTTTTTGCCGACCTTTTTCACATCGGCGAGAAGAATTACTTTCATGCTTGAGCACCTCCTATATCTGATTTAGCACTTTCTAGGTAATTGGCAAGGGTATCGAGGAGGGCATCCTCGACGGTGGTGAGGTTAGAGTTTTTAAATTCAGCGGCGGCCGCGGCGAAATGTCCGCCCCCGCCCATCTTTTCGCAAAGAAGCTGGATATTCACGGTGGAATCGCTTCGCGCCGAGATGCCAATGGTTTTTTCGGATGTCTTTCCAATGACAAAGGCGGCATTGATTCCTTTTAATTGCATCAATTGATTGGCGACTTTAGACAAGGTCGCACGGTCGATAATATCTTTTTCATCGGCGACGCAGTAGACAACGCCCGTATAAGGAGTGCGCACAGTCGAGATGATTTTGGTGACGAGGGCAAATTCTTCATATTCGTCTTTAAGATATTCATCGGCTTTTTGGTTATTCGCCCCGAAGTCTTTCAAGATCTCAGCCGCTTCGAAGGTCCTTCCACCTGTGGACTTAGCCTTGAAGAAGGTCGTATCAAGGAAGATGCCGGAAAGCATAATCGTGGCAAAAGTGGGTGAGACTTCGATGCGGGGGTTAGCCGTCGCATAATGGATAAATTCGGTAATGATTTCCGAAGCGCTTGAGGCGGAAGGGTCAACGTAGGTTAGAACCGGGCGATCGATGAATTCCCCACCACGGCGATGATGGTCAATAACGATTGTTTTAGTGGACTTTTCCAAAGCTTTTTGCCCCATCGTGCGGCTTGGTAAGGAGACGTCAACAACAACGAATAAGGTCGAGGAACGAATACGGTCTTCCGCTTCTTTGGGAGTAATGGTCATCTTATCGAGTTCGGCTTTGGTGAAGGCGTTATGGATGGCATAACGGGTCTTCTTTTCCGTTTCTTTCGGGTCATAGACCATACGGCAAGGAACGCCAACGTGATTGCACATCGCAAGGATGCCTAAACAAGAGCCAAGGGCATCCATGTCCATGTCTTTATGGCCGGAAACGATGACATCGCTTGAAGTGCGGATAATCCCAAGAATCGAATCGGCAACGGAACGGAATTGGACGCGTGAAGCGTTTTCTAAAGCTGTGGTCTTGCCGCCATAGAAACGCATATCTTCGCCATAACGTGAGACAACCGCTTGGTCGCCGCCGCGGCTCATCGCGATATCGATCGCGTTGCCAGCCATTTCATCAAGGCGTATGACTTCTGGGAAATCATGGGCAAGACCGATGGATAAAGTCGGGGTGATATTTTGCCCTTTTCCTAAGGCGCGGACCTTGGCAAGAAGGGAGAATTCATCTTTTTCCATCTTCTCAAGGGCGGAGAAATTACAGACAAGGAAGTATGAATCGGTGCGATATCGACGCAACAAGACGCCATAGTCTTTGGCATAATCAAAGATGGCGGCACGGATTTTCGAAATCAAGTCGTTATTATCGTCTTCGGTTTTCCCGGCGATATCGGAATAGTTATCGATCATGATGATACCGATGACGGTGGCCTGTTCGCGGGAATAGGCATAAATTTGCTCATAAGAGGTCGTGTCTTTGAAGATATATAACCTCGCATCGGCAAGATATTTGACGTTGTAGTTATGGTCATTGATCGTCAATGTGACGATGGCGTCTTGAGGGGCGGATTTTAATTCGGCTAGTTCAGGTTGCCATTCGATGATGTTATGGTCTAACAAATCGATTTGGCGGTCATGGAAAAGGTTATTCGTCCACATGATGGTGTCATTATCATCGGTGACGATAAGACCAAGTTGGCCAAAGTTATAAGCTTCCTGGACGTCGGAACCGATAATGGAGGCGGCATCGATATCGCTACGTTGACGGATGGAGGTCAGGTGAATTTCGGAGAACCAAAGATGAAGGATATTGAGGAATAGCAGCGCCGAAATCCCGACGATCCAGTATTCCGTTTTCATGATGTCCTTAAATCCAACCGGCCAATCGTAGACATAAAAAAGGATGGCCGTCACCAAAACGGCGAGTTCGATCAAAACGAGGACTAAGGTCCTGATTTTCATCGCCCTTAAGGCGTCGGACATTGAAGAGCCGATGTGACGTTTGATGGGATTCTTGGTTTTTGGCATAGATAGATTATATTCTCTTCCCCGTTTTTCCTCATTACAAAAGTAATAGGAAAATTATTGATGGGCCCTTTTAAAGATGCTAGACAAGATATCTTGCGAGAATTCCTCGTTTCCCCGTGCCCTGCCATTTATTCCGTTAGAAGCGAGTCGTAATTCTTCGACGAAGACGCATTTTAAGACTTCCATGGCAAGGTTTTCGACGCCGTCGTTATTGACGATTAAGTCGGCATACATCGAAGAAGGTTTGACCACTTCGTCATACATCGGTTGGACGGTTGCAAAGTATTGTGAGACCACGTTTTCAAAGCTACGTCCCCTCTCTTTTGTGTCGCGGATCATACGACGGAGGAACCTTCTTTCGGCTGAAGCGTCGATGAAAACTTTGATATCACCCAATTCACGGATACCCTTATCGACCAAAGCCATGATTCCTTCGACGACGACAAGTTTCTTTGGGACGACGATTTCGGTTTTATTGCTTCTAGTGTGATTGACGAAATCATAAATCGGTTTCTCGATCGTCTTGTCTTGTTTTAAAGCGAGCAATTGTTTCCGCATCAAGGGCCAATCGAAAGCCTTTGGATGGTCATAATTGACTTTGACCCTTTCTTCGAAGGGGACATCGGTTTGGTCTTTGTAATAATCGTCAATCGTAATGACGGTGACCAAATCTTCGCCGATGGAACGGACGACTTCAGAAGTCACATAACTTTTCCCGGAGGACGAACCTCCTCCTACCAAAATTAATCGCGACATAGCCAAAACCTCCCTTATCTTTAGATAAGTATAGGCATCAGCAAAGACCTGTCTAGGAAAAATTAGGCGTAGAAATAAATCGGTGAAGGCGCGGTTTTGCTATAACCGCAGAAGGAAGATTGATAATACTCTAGATAGACTTTGTTATTCTCATCGACTTGGCAATATAGGCTATAGCCGCCTCCGTTTAAAGCTATGCCAGGAAGAAGACTTTGCCGAAGCACTTGGTTCGTCGAATTGAATCGAATAATGGGTTCCATCAACATAAGACCAAAGAGTTTTATTGTCTTTAACGGAAGTGATGGTATATGTCCCGTCGTTTTGCGAAG
The DNA here is from genome assembly GCA_905235705.1 of uncultured Bacilli bacterium. Taxonomy (GTDB): domain Bacteria; phylum Bacillota_I; class Bacilli_A; order RFN20; family CAG-826; genus Alloenteromonas. The sequence continues at coordinate 9,262 of CAJOML010000014.1, forward strand.
AGAAATTAAACCAAGTCGGCTCTTCATCGGTTAAGAATTTTCCGTTTGAGGTGGGCGCGGATTTGCCAACGATATACCAAGGCAAGTCACCGTTTGCACCGGTTTTATGTTCGGTCGTCATATAAACATAACTTGCCGAGTTAGCGCCATCGGGCGACAAGATGGCAAGAGGCTTATCGGTCGTCAAAGCAACGCTGGAATAGGTATATTTTGTGATGATTTCGCCACCGGGAGTGCTGGTTCTTAGCCCGTTTGCATTCCAAATATAATCCGCAAAATCCGGATAATCCACGAAGGGATTGCGGCCATATCCTTGTTCATCTAGGTAATCGTTGATCTGTCTTTCCATATCGGTGACAGGGTATTGCTTATTCCATTCAAGGAGGCGGGAAAGCTTGCCCATTGTCTTGTTGCCCGTAGAATCGGAGGTGTTGTTGGTTAAGCCACCGGTGAGCTGATCTTTCCAGGCGACGGCGGCATAGAACATGATGCGTGCGCTTTCGCCACGGGCCGCTTCATAGCCTAAGCTGGCTGGATCCCAGCCGCCTTCAGAGGCAAGCGAATACATCTTATTGCCACGGCCGCTATTATCCTTGACTAAGGTTGGACGGATGCAGAAAGGATCGGTTCCCGCGCCACTACTATCGCCGGCCCCACGAGAATTAGGCCAAGTGTGTTCTCTGTTGCAGACATCATAGGTCACGGCCTCGCTTTCTTCAGGAGCATGGTAGAAGGGAATGAATTTGGGATTGGATTTATTACGTTCGGAAAGCGGGAAGGCCGCGGCTTTGGGACCAAGCGTTTTGTTATCGGCATAGCTAGCGGTTTTCTTTCTACGTGCGGTGATCTTCAAATTGAGGTTATTTAAGAAAGTCGTGCCATATGCATTGAAATTTAATCCTGCCCATGGCGAGGATGTATCAATGAAAACAGAGGATAACGTTTGGGAAGACGTAGCGGAGGTTTGGGAAGAGGCTGTTGAAGTCTGAGAGGCACTACTTGCTACGCTAGTCGCTTGGGAACTGGTAAATTCAGTAGAACTGACATCCAAAGAGGAAGAGTGCCCCACTTCGTCAACCATATGTCCTTGTTTGACCCAACCACGGCTCGTCTTTTCATAAATATCCAATAAAGGTGAATCTAGATCGACATATTTATCTCCGACTTGCCCCATCTTGCTTGAAGGCGCCCCACTCCCGGTTAAATAGGCTTGGGTGGTCCCGTTGCTACTAGAACTAATCAAGGAAATTACCGAAGAAAGGGCGGAAGATGAAACTTCACTAGAAGCGCTCGAAGATGAAGATGGGAGGCTAATGCTTTCGCTTACCCATGCCCCTGCCACCTTAATATATAAAGCATTGCCGTTTGCGACGTCATAATATTGGTTGCCATCTTGCCCTAAATCAGGAGAAGGGACGCCTTTGCCATAATAAGTCACTGACGTATCAGAAGAGGAAGACGACAAAACGGGAGAGGAAGAAGAAACCGAAGAAGCTGAAGACGAAGAGGATGAGGAGCTGCTTGTTGGTAATACCCCACATGAAGATAAAGCAAGGACAGCAAGCAAACTACTAATCAAAGGCAAGCGTTTCATAATCCGATCTCTCCTTAATTAAGCGGTTTTGGTGAAGGTCAATGTGGCCGAGGAAGCGGTAACCGAATCGAAGGAAACGGAATATGGAAGGGCATTCCCGTTATTCAATTTGCTCCGGTTAAAGAAATTCTTATAAGAAGAAAGGGTGAAGGTATCATCGGTTTGGAACAAATCGTCATTGCTCATCTCTTCTCCGTCTTTGGTGGAGTTGGTCTTGCCGGCTTGGATAAGCTGAATCAATTCATAGCCTTTGTTTTGAATGAAGGTCGCATCATAGGCTTTCGTGTTGGTGGCGGCGACGACGACATATTTTTCGTCATTGTATAAATCTTCCGCCAGCGATGGGAAATTCGTCACTTCCTCATCAGTCAAATATTTCGCGTTTGTATAGTCTTCTTCATATTCGTCCCAATTCGCGGAAAATAGCCTAGCATCGATATGATATGCCCTGATCCCAAAAGTCGTTGGCATAGTGACCGAATTATATGTTGTTTCGGCATCAAGCTTGTTTAATCCGGTCGGGGTATAAAGTTCGAAAATAACATATTCATCGAATGCGGTTCCGTTCCAATGATCGGCTAAAACTATGCAATCCCCGCTTGATTCACTCGGTTTTATGGTAATCGTGCAATCTCCGGTAACGACATATGGATCAACCCAGCGATAAGATAATTTGGTAAACGCGTCATGGTCGCCAATGTTATAAGCCATCATGATAGAGCACCCGGAAGGTTCAGATACTTCAGTATCATCATAATTGTAATAGTCATCGGCCCCGAGAATATGGCCCATCTCATGGATGAGGGTATGGGCATCAACCCCTTTCCCTTCCTCGACACCTTCGTAGAAGAAATCATAAGAAGCCCATAAATAACGTGAACCAACAGGAGAATCCTTATCGCCATCAGGGTAGGTAGTATCGACATATTGGTAGGCCCAGAACAGATCGCCATAGATTTCTAAAGACGAGTCGGCTTGACGGTCGGGAACCGAATAAACCATGATGCAGGCATCGATATAACCATCGCCATCGGAATCAAACCGTTTGGTGTCACCGCCATTCTTTTTATATGCCTTTACGGCTTCTTGCATGGCGATTTCGGGCATGGCCGAGGTATCGCTATAAGACGATTCATATTTGTCATACCAGGCTTTGGGCGAGGCAGCGACGGTATAAGGATCAGCATATTCGAACTCAAAACTCAATTTGCCAAAGCTGGACTTTTCATAATAAGACTTGAGCGATTCCCAATAATTGGTTTGCTCAGAGGTGCCTCCACAAGCGATTTTGATGTCATTCAAACGGCTTTCTGTAAATGGCGAGGATGAAAACTGGATTGGGAGGACAAGCAATTTTTGCGTGCCGATGGTGTTGACCGTAGGATCTTCATTGAAAGCGCCCATGGAAAAGAAATTGATGCCGCCGTCTTCGATTGAGGCTTTGTAGTAACCAGGGTCAGTCTCTTCGGAAGAAATCGAGCTAGATGAACTCGAAGAAGAGGAAACCACCGAGGAATTTGAAGATTGCGAGGATAAGGACGATTCGAGGCTAGAAAAGCTTGAGGTGACTTCCGAAGAAAGAGAAGATTCGACGTTAGAAAAAATCGAAGAAGAGGAAACCACCTCGGAGGAGGCAGAAGACTCGGATGAAATTACGGCTTCCTCGGAGGAGGATGAAACGATTTCGGATGAAATGACGCTTTCTTCGGAAGAGGAAGAAACAACGGTCTCGGAAGAGGAGGAAACAACTTCTTCACTAGAGGAAGATGAAACTTCAATGTTCCCAGTCCTTACCCAGCCTCTGCTGGTTTTTTCATATAAGTAGCCGGTAGAAAGGTCTAAATATTTATCCCCCACTTCGCCTAAAGAAGCGCTTGGGGTTCCATGATCGGTATAAAGAATCGGGGTGTAGCTGGAAGAAATCGCTTCGCTTGAAGAGCTAGAAAGGATTGACGAGACGGAAGAAAGGATCTCGGAAGAGGAAAGGCTAGAAGAACCTTCGCTAATTTTCCGCCAGCCGACTAACCAATTTTTCTCATAAGTGTCATTGGTCAAAAAATCGATATAAATATCCCCGTTTTCCCCAATAGTATCGCTAGGTGCCCCTTTTCCATAAATCGTCTGCCCTTGCGAAGAAGAGCTTGATGAAGAGGAAGAACCAGAAGAACCAATAGATTGAGAACTAGAGAGGCTGCTTGTTGGCGGCGTCCCGCAAGAGACCAAGGCCATCGTGGCCAAGGCAATGGGAAGGAGGATTTTTTTCATGTCGTCTTTATCCTTTATCGTATAAGCAAATCCTTTGCGATGCCGATGAGGGAGGAACGGACATCTTCGCGGCTATGCCAACCACGTTTATCCCATTCCTCGCCAGAAAGGTCATCACCACCATAAAGGAAAGCCGAGTATTCTACTCCTCTTAGCAGCGCTAAGGCAATCAAACCCGCCTGCTCCATCTCCACCGCGGAAGCCCCATCCTCTTTCGCCTGCGCGATTTTCTTCTTGGTTTCGCGATAAAAAGCATCGGTCGTATATGCCGTGATGACGCGGTATGGAATCTGTTTCTGCTTAAGATAGGATTCGTTCTTCTCAAGAAGTCTTAGGTTTGCCCTGATCTTGCGACTAGCCGGGGCATAATGATAGGAGAATCCTTCATCCCTTAAAGCCGCTTCGACGAGCATTAATCCACCCACGTCCATTCCCTTATTCAAGACTCCGGCCCCGCCGATGAAGAAAACTTTCTTTACCCCTCCGGCGATTAATTCTTCTAAGAAGCCACCGCAAAGAGGACCCCCAATTAACCCTGGGACAATAAGAATATCCTCATCGACAAATTGATAAATATGGAGATCGTTTTCACCTTTGATGACTTCCCGTAAATAAATCTTCTTTTCTTCTTCGAGGCGCCTAATTTGCTCATGGAAAAAACAAATGATTAAACGCTGCGGGTATTCCTTCCCCTTTGTCTCAAATGGGATGCTGCCATATATATAAGGATCGAACGCGGAATCCTTAAATCCGCCATCGCGGTGATAGTCATATAGGGTGTAATATTTTTCATCGTCTTCGCGGAAAATAACCATGCCGGCACCAAGCTGGGTCTTGATTGAAGGGATATTGCCTTTATCCACGGAAAGGAAAATATATTCATCGCAAAAATCAGGGAAGCTAAGTAAGGTTTCGAAAGCCTTTTGCAAAATGATTTTGGCATAGCCTTTGCCACGATGTTCCTTGGCCACATAATAACCGATATGACCCGCCCCATTGCGAAGGGAGGCGTTGCAATAATGGCGGATTTTAGCGACTCCCACAGGGATGTCGTTTTCGTAAGCGATGAAAATGCTTGCAGGGACATATCCTTCTTTTAGATTAATCCCTTTCGCCTCATCTAATGCCTTAGGCAAAAACGAATTCACGTAATCGTTAAATGAGATGTTGTAGCAAGGTGCGATAAAATGGTTCTCGCTTTCAAGGCGAGACAAGAATTCCCATTGGGAAGAGGCTTTTTCTAAAGATAAGGCAATTAATTCCATGCCTTATTTAAACACAAGCAAAAAATAAATACATCTTTATCAAAGATAAAAGCGGTCTCCCAATTTCAAAGACCGCCAACCCATCATTTAGCGAAGGTGGGAGTGCTTCCATCCGCCATTTGATAAATATCGGCGGGGAAATCGAGGGAATACCTAAAGAAATCAACGGTCAAGATTTCTTCTTCGGGCTTTCCTTGCGCGACACTGCTACCTACTTCGATATCTTTGCCGCCTGCGGAGAGGATGTTATCCATCATTGAATAATCAAGCGGAATCCCCCCTGTTAGAGGAAGGAATTTGTAATAAACCTCCGTTGAATAATAGCAGGAAGTGAATTTGCCCATTCCGCTAGCGCAGCCAAAGCGGCTATAACAATCGGCGAGGACACCTATTTTTCCAGAAGTGTATTTCCCGGCAAGGACATTGGTCAAAGCAAGACAGGATTGAACCTCCGAATCCGCGGCGAAGCATCCGCAGAACCCACCATACCAAATATCGCCGACATCGCAGTCTTTATCGCCGATGATATCGCCAGAACAATAACAATAATTTATTCTTGAAGAATTCACCCCCGCAAAACCGCCGATGGCGAAATCTTTCGCAAAGGTTTTGGTGGTGGCATTACTCACATAAGAATATTCGACTAGCGACTTATTTTCGCCAACTGCACCGCCGACAGAAACCCTCCCTGCCCGACTGGTTTTATCGATGACGATTCTATTTCGTTTGGCATTGACTCGCGCGGAAATTTTGCCTCCGTCAACATAACTTTCTCGAATCACCGCATTATCGACATTTAAACCAGCTAGGCCACCAACAACAAGATTCCCATTTCCTTCATACGGGGTTTCGACATCTATTGAGCCACCAAAACGACACTTTTCGACAAAAGCGCTTTGCTCGGAAGAGCCAACGATACCCCCGCCACGGCAATAAGAATTCGCTACCCCATAATCATAGAGGACGTTCCATTGATAAGAGGTGGCATGGATGCTTAAGGAAGCATTAACATCGCAACCAAGGATTTTGCCATTGCTCCATCCGGCGATGCCGCCTTGGTTGGTGTAATAATCAGTGTCATATTTGGTAGACACATTAACAGATCCCCGTGCGGCGAATGCGGCGCTTGAAATCATATTGACATCTTTTTCAATATGGCAAGCATAGACGAGCCCGGGAACAAATGCGTTAGTCACGATGGCATTGGAAATGTTGCTTCCGGCAAGAATGCCGACATCGCTTCCCAAATAGGAATCCGACAAATTGGAACTGCCGCCTTGGAGAGAGAAATCAAAGCTGGAATTCTTGATCGTAACATTATCGATTTCACCGCAATTCCGCCCAATAATTCCGCCAATTTGCTTAAACATATTCGTTGCCTTGGTTTTCATTTTGATGTGGCAATCATCGATAACGAGGTTGCGGATAACCCCTTCATTGGAGTTAAAGAAACCACCTTGGACAAGGAAATCACGGTCAATATATTTCATGGTCTTGCCTTCGCAATTATCGACATCGATATTTAAAGCTTTGAAGGCATGGCCTTCCCCGTCTAGAATACGCCCCAAATTTATATTGAGATTTAATGGCTTATCGACCGAGGTGAAATAAATATCGTTATCCAAGACGAACCGATAAAGGCCTTTGTCGACGTTATATTGGGAGTCATCGGCCATTATGCTGAGCATTTGTTCGGCCGACTTGATATGGACGGCTTTACAAATCCTCACCCACAAATTCGTCCCTTTTTCCATCTTATCGCTTAATTTGATCGCGGTGACGTTATCCTTGTTCCAAAGACCCAGGATTTCATCCCCACTAGAAGTAAATTCCTTCAAGGCATCTCCATAAGTTAGGGAAGGATAGCAAGGACGTGTTCCATAATCCCTTAACTTTTCCGTGCCAATCTGCACATAAAGATGAATGGTATCCTGCGTATAGATAGCATGAATGGCATAATCTTGTAAGGAAGATACCGTGCCATCCCACGAGCCCCTATAGCCTTCTTTTGCAGGAACCATTGGATGCGAGTAAGAAGCTAGTGAAAGGCACGTGAAGGTCTTTGTCTCTTTAACTACTCCATCAACTGAATAAGAGACGGTATAGACTTTATATTCAATATCCGCAGTCAAAGTGAAATCCTCATCGATCGTCGAGGGGTCAATCGAAGTGACATAGTTTCCGTCTTTATCTTTCCAGCCTTTGAAGATGCCTTCTTTTTCATCGAGGACAAGGGGCTTTAATTCAATAGACCCATCGCCCTTGAAAAAGGAGGTAGGATTGGGATTATCAAAGTTTTCAGTCCTTTCATAAGTAATGAAATATTGGTTATCCCATCTTGCTTTAAGGGTGATGTCTTTGCCTTCGCCAAAGGGATAATTCGTAACGGGCGTGCCTTCATATTCCCATTGTTTAAAGACTAGATCGGTGTCTTTAGATAGAGTTGGAACGGGAATCGCGATATTTGGACGAGCCGAATAAGAGAAGGTGGTTAATGCTTCTTTGGGCAAGGAAGCAAAGTCGACGCCAAGATCATAATTAACCTGATATACCTTTTCCTGATAATAAACGCGCACGTCAAATCGAGGGACGCCTAGTAAGGTGTAGTTGGGGTTATGGTTATTGATAAAATCCTTGATCACATAGGGATTAGGATCGAAATCAGTGAAACTTGAGCCAGCCGTATAATAAATCCGTTGATATTCAAGCCAAGGCCTTTGCATGCCTTTAATGATATTTTCCTCAAACCATTCTTCGTCAATTTCTTTGGCTGGGATTTCTACCGGCTTAGCTAAGTCGTCATATCCGTCCATCACCCAACGCCAATTAAAAGCGATAACGGCTTCATCGGTTCTTGTTGGTACCTCAGAAGAACTTGAGCTAGAAAGCGACTCTCTGGACGAAGTGTCGCTTGAAGAAACATCCTCGGGAGAAGATTCGTCAATCGATGAAGAATCGCTTCTAGAGCCGTTTGAGGAAGAAATGAGAGGGTCTACGTTACTAGAAGAGCTTGAGGAAGATAAGATATCCTTAACTAACTTCCAGCCGCTAGGGGTCTTCTCGTAATAATCTTTAGTGTCTAAATCGATATAAAAATCACCGATGTTCCCTAAAGAAGGAAGAGGTGCGCCATGGCCAACTAGACTTTGCGACCTCGATGAATTCATTGACGAAGACAAGGACGAATTTATAGAAGATGAGGATGACGAAGAAATCTCTTCGCTAGAAACCGCCGAACTTGAAAGATTTGATTCGGATGACTGTAAAGAATTGCAGGATGCAAGCAACATCCCTGCCAAGGAAAGGAATAATAGGTGGGATAATTTTCTCATTGTCATTACCTTATCATTTTTCTTAATCGTTGGATAGGAAACAAAAAAGGGGTAAACCCCTTAGATGCCATTATGCTCGTGTTTGGCGATTTTGACAAATCCCCAAATGTTGGTATCGACATAAATCTTATCCCCCGGCACAAGAGTCGCCTTTTTCTTGCCTAGATATCCGGCAATGGAGACGATGACGTCAGTCGCTTGGGAAATCAACAAAACGATGGTTCCACCGCGTTTGCACTTAAGCAAATGGCCGCGGCAGCGAACCCTGCCTCCGCCCGTGAACATCGAATTCACGTTAGCGAAAACGATAGTCGCTTTCCTAGGTTTGGGGATCTTATCAGGATTAGGACGAAGAAGTTTGCCGCAAAACATGCATGAAAGCTCGTTTTCATGCGTCGGGTTACCACAGTTTGGACATTTGGATTTCTTCTTGAACATCTTTAATAGGCCTTATTACTTAGTAATAAAGGTCCTTTTTCCCAAACAAATATAAACGTAGACACAACATCTAGCAAGTCCTTATTTGCAAAGAAAAACCCACCCCGAGAATCCAGGATGGGTTAAGCGACGTCATTGATGATTAGTATTGTAAAAAGCTTTGAACAAATTCACCGGCCTCGGCTTTTTCAGCCAAAGTCAAGCCAATAGAATATTGTTTTGAGGCCTCCAAAGTAATCATTTCACCGTAATAAGGCTCGCAAACGATTTCACCGTTTTCATCGTAGATAATAGATTTGGCCTCATATCGATAGCTCTGAATATTAATCCAGAAGTTGGCGTATTCGAGTCCGTTTTCTTCATCAATGGAGGTCTTTAACCCTTCTAAAGAAAGGTCAAAGATTCTTTCTTCGCCAGGTTCAAGATAGACATTGAAGAATTCACCATAAGCGAGGGTTTTGGGCTCTTCGGTAATGGTAATCGCATAATCCAAAATCGCATCAGCACCGAACGGGATGTAATAGAAGCGGACGTCATAATCGCCTTCTTTCAAACCCATCTCATTGGCGAACTCGGCAATTTCGGCTTTGGGGAGATAATAAGCCCTTAACCCATTCTGGAATTCGAGAATTGAGGGCTCGGGGATAAAGATTTCATCTTGCTCTTCGCCTTCATGGGGAACAAGGCTCACTCTCTTCTGGAAAGTGCTTCCGTTATAATCGGCATAACCGATGACATAATACTGGTCTTCCCCATATGCACGGGTAAGGTCTTCAAAGATAACGTTGCCATTGGCTCCGTTAGCGTTAACGAGGCCACAAACGCGGCAATAATAGATTTCTTGACCATCGGGTGAATACCAAGAGTCCCAAGCATGGCCTTCAGCTTCCCAAGTACTTTCATACTCGATCTTTCCGCACTTAACGCAACCATATTGATATAAACCATCTTGGGTGCAGGTTTGATCTTTTATCGCGCGTTCAATGTTGAAATGCTGACTTTCGTCATAATAATTGTTGCTTCCATTAGAGTTTTGGTAATGGACGTGACATAGGCAATTGTCGAGATCGTATTCGAAATCATATCTATACCAATAACCGTTGGAAGATCTAGCCTCATCTACGGTCGTGAGGCCGAACCGATACCCATCGAAAGATACATAGAATTCCTCGTAATATCTAGAAGTGTTGGATACATAATCGGCTTCGTCTGTGACCCTCCTAATCGGTTGGTCATTGGCATCATAAACATAAATTGTTTTAGAATAGCTTCCACAAACAGAGCACTTACTAATGGTAGTCGTCGTATAGCCACCATCCTCATTATCAACGGTCTCTTTTAAATCGTTTTCCCAAGTATGGTAGATAGACGTTTCGTCGATATATTCATAGGCCTTAAGATAAGTTCCATCTTCTTGGTTATATCCGATGAGGAAGACTCTATGTTGCTTGCGTTGGCAATTTTCGACCGGGCCCCAATAATAGCCTTCGAAATAGGCAAACGAACATTGCGGATCGGTGACTGCGCAACGATAGAGATATCCGTATGCGGTTTGCCCGTTATAATCAATGCCTTCATAAATAGAATCAAGGTCGCCTAATTCGTCAACGTTAAAGTCATATCGTGCGCCACAGGGGCATTTGTAAACATGGATTGTGCCGCCGCAGGTTGACCCATATTCGCTTAAGTCAAGGATTTCAAAGGGATAAGTAGCATGACCATAGTTTTCATGTTCATTGATTACCCCGCAATCGGTGCAATACTCGATAACTTTAAAGCCGTCTTCGCAATCTTTACCAAACATTTTGATTTGATCGAAATCGACGACCCAGTTGTGCCTTGTTTGTTGATAAGAGTAGGTTTCCGTAACAACAAGCTCGCCTTCTTTGTTGATATAGGTGTAAGTTGTAGCGACTGTAACCTGACAATTTTCGTCCTTTTCAGAGGTCGTTACGCTTCTGAGGCGTTGGGCACCGCAAATTTCACAAACTTCGTAAACGACGCCCTTGTCATCGGTAGAAACATAATTGAAGTTGCAATTCCAATAACGAATCTCAGTTACTGTCTGTTTGCATGCGGGGCATTCGTAAATGACGAATTCCCCTTCACACATGCCGTAATCTTGGAAGTGATGGAAGGCCCCGTTGATAAGAACGTGTTTTTCGAAATAGCTGTTAGTTTCCTCACCGCAATCGAGGCAATAACTATGGACATAGACGCCATCATCGCAGTTATTTCCATTGTTAAACTTATATTCTTCAACCCAGTTATGATTTTGCTGCCAATTACTACGGGTAAAAGTAATTAGGACTTCACCATCGCGAACATAAGAATATATGTAGGTAACGACTTGCCCACATTTTGCATCTTTTTCGCCATAGCTGACATCTCTATTTAAAGTAGAGCCGGTAACATCAAGCAAGCGGATATTGGAACCACTGAGGTTAGGTAGGATGACATAGAAATAGGTCTCTTCTTCAAGGTTTTCGGCAGGGACCCAGTCAAATGGATAAACGTATTTCTCATCCGACCAATGATATTGGCCACCATAATTCATCATCGTCTCGGTGAGGCTAATCATCATGCCGTCACGTGCATTGATTTCGAGCGCATACGAGGCAGTGACGGCAGGTAAATTCATGTAATAAACGGCAAGATCGTTGCTCACAATAAACTCGCCAGCACCTTCAAAGACGCCATCAGGTGTGATTTTATTAACGGAGAACTTAGCTGTTGTTACAAAGCCTTCCTTTCCGCCATATTCCATTTTATTAAGTGTCGCAGAGAAGCCAACGTTTTCGCCCTCCTCAGCATCGAAGAAGTAATACAAAGTACCATTCATCGAAAAGGAATAACCGTAGACTTCTCCAGACTTGGTGGGGTGAGCCTCTATCGGCTCGAGATAGCTGCCTTCAATGGTAAAGGCATAGAGGCCGTCGCTGGGAGCGGTAAAGCTCACTTCGTGCATCCCATAAGTGGAGAAATCCATTAAATAGGATCCGGTTGTGCCATTATATTCATGGAAGAGGCTGGTACGGTAGATTTCATATGTCTCCCCATCATAGGTAAAGACATCGTGATACCCATATTCCCAAGAGCCATCTTCAAATTGTTTGTTGTTGTGATAACAAGTGTGGGTAACCTCTGGGTTATCAACGCTTGTCCAGGTTATGGAATCCTCATCACTAGCGGTCTCTTGCCAGTCGTCACTAAGATAGAAGTTTTCTTGAGCGACATCTCCGCAATAACGGCAAGTAACTTTGAAGAATTCGACAACTCCACCGAATTTGGTATAGTTTTCTTCATAGGAGTGGCCGTAATGTGTTTCGGTTTCAAGGGTTTGCCCACAAACGGAGCAGACTCTTGTCACTTCGACGCCATCAAGGCAGGTTTCACCCATAAATTCATAATGCTCGACGATTTCATCATGGAAATAAGAACGCCAACGCCCTTCAAGTTTGAGAATTACTTCGTCGGTCTTAAGGCTATACCAAGTGCAGGAATAATAATAAACAACTTCGCATGGGGCTTCTCCTTTTTCCTGGTAGTTAGCGTAATCATCTTTGCATTCGGTGACATTGACGACACCAACAACAACTTCACCCTCTTCAAAGGAGAGGAAGAGAGTATATTCCTCGCCCTTGTCGAAAGAATAAATATTCCAGGAGGTGGAAGAAGAGTGTATGAGTTGATCCATACCATCTAGACTGGACGTCATTTCGACATCATCAGCAAGAAGATAAATGACATAGTTTCCTTTTTCAGGAGCAACGAAATGATAGTAGGACGCGCCGGGCGCGGCAGTGATAGCCTCTTCGACGCCAATCTCGATAACTTCAATTTTGCTTACGTTGAAATAAATCGCATCATCATAAGCACGCTCGAGCGTAAATCTATAGAAACCAGGTTGGAGGGTAACTCGGAGATCGAAGGCCATGTTTTCGCCAGAATCATCGTCGTGAGCGACTGGCGCACCATTCATATCATAGATGGTAATCATCGGGTCCTTGACCCCGCCGGTAGAATAGATGTGGTAAGTGGCGGCCTCTTCAACATAGAAATAGATATCAACGGTACCGGAATTTTTATTTTGAGGAGCCACATATTCGCCAAGTCGAGAGTTAAAGCGGCCGGACGATTCAACAGCATAGGTGTATTCACCATAGGTATAGGAAACGAAGATTTCAGCTTCGAAAGAGCCATCTTCGGCAGGCTCGCCAAGATCCATCTCGACCTTTTTGGTCATGCCACAGCAAGAAGCGATGTAGGTTCCATCTTCCTGAAGGACCCAGTCACAGTGATCCGCGATTGAGTTAACCTTTTTGGTTCCGCAAATGCGGCAAACATTGAGGTTGATGGTGGTATGGCATGTATCGGAAGTCGTAATCGACTGGCCAGTCCAATTATGGCCACGCGAATAATATTCTTGATAGAAGTCGCATTTTTCGCAAGTCATGATAACTTGGTATCCATCTTCGCATGTCTTACCTTCTTCAAGGTTATAAGTATAAACATAGGAGTGGCTGCCATTAGTTGAAGTTTGCGACATTTTCACCACTTCTTCGCCGTTAGGATCGAAGACAAATTGAGTCATCGTCATCCTCGTAATACAGCCTTCGGGTTTGCTAAGTAGTTCCATTGCAGTGGTGAATCCGCAATCGGGGCAAACGAAATATTGATACATACGCTGGGTGCCGTCTTCAAGCGTTTCTTCGACGCTGACGATGCCGTCTTGACTGAACTTGCAGCCCACATTAATAGAGCGAACGCTTACAATTTCACCGCACTCGGAGCAGATGTCAGCAAGATAATAAGACCCTTCGCACATCCCCTCGATTGTTATCTTTTCTGCGGAAGTCGAGGAGTGATAGACATAATCGTTTTGATAGGAGGCTTCCAAGAATGTCTCTCCGTTTATGGAGAAGGAATAGACGACAGAGGAAATGGTGTGGCATCCTTCTTTCGCTTGGCTTGCGATACCAACAACCACAAGTCCGCAATCGGGGCAAACCGCCCTCATCGTCATGGTGCCAGTTTCAGAATCTTGTTCCATGGTCATATATTTCGGGTCAGAGAAATATTTACCGCACGGAAGCGTCATAAGATCTCTCTCGGTTTCTTCGGTCATAACACAAACTTGGCCGCAATCGCAAGATAAGACGCGAACCGTTCCTCCGCAAGCGCCATAATCGGTAAAATCAAAGGTCTTTAAGGTAAGGTTGGTATGGTCGCAAACGATGTCGGTAACATCACCACAATCGACGCAGACACCATCAACATAATGGTGGCCTTTCGCCGGGACGATTTCTTCCTTGGTTTCATCACAACGGGAGCAAGCATAGACAATCTTGCCTTCCTCGGTGCAGGTAGGCTCAATAACGTTAACTTGGACCATATCGTGGCCTAAGGCCTCGATGGGCTCTTCATAAGAGTCACCGCAACGGATGCAGGTATAAATCGTTTTGCCTTCCTCGGTGCAGGTGGGATTTTCGATGCTGGCGAGAACGAAATTATGTTCTAAGGCAGCGATGGTTTCTTCTTTGGTCTGTTCGCAACGGGAGCAGGCGTAGATATGTTTGCCTTCGACGCCGCAGCTAGGCTCGATGGTTTCGGAGAGATACCAATCATGATCAAGAGGTCTAATGGATTCTTCTTTGGTTTCACCGCAGTTAAGGCAGGTATAGATATTCTTGCCTTCCTCGGTGCAGGTGGGATTTTCGATGCTGGTGAGAACGAAATTGTGTTCCAAAGCAGCGATGGTTTCTTCTTTGGTCTCTTCGCAACGGGTGCAGGCGTAGATATGTTTGCCTTCGACGCCGCAGCTAGGATCGACGGTTTCGGAGAGATACCAATCATGACCGAGGGCTTCGACCGAGACATCGGCCTTCGAATCGGTATAGGTGAGGCCATTATAGACGGCGGTTGCCGTATAAACGATCTCGCTATTTTCGGTGCAGGAGACCTTGGTATAACGGGAGACGATGGAGACATTGAGTCCTTCGATGACGTGAGTGTTATCATGTTCGCAAACGAGGACAACCGTGGCACTTTCGAAGCCGTTCCAAGTGAAGGTGGCCTTATAGTCGTGCCCAAGCGCGGAAACATAATTATCGCGATATGTTTCGTTGCAACTAGCGCAGGTATAGACGGTGTAGCCAGCGGTTTCGCAAGTCGCTTCGACGACGACGGCTTCGAAGTCGTGGTTTAATTGACGGGTAACGACGGTATAGGTTTGGTCGCAGTTAGCACAGGCATAAGTGACAAAGCCAGGGGCTTGGCAGGAAGCTTCTTTTTCTTCGCTGATTGCCCAAATATGTCCTTTGGCAGGGATGAGGTTGGTGTATTTGTCTTTGCAGATAGAGCATTCATAGGTGACGTGCCCACCATTTTCGCAATCGGCAGAAACGTTCTCGATGATTTGATAATCGTGGCTGCGGATCGGCGAATCGACGCGGTAAGTCGCGTCGCATCCATTATTGGAGCAGACGTAAACCACATAGCCAGCATGCTGGCAATTGGCTTCAACGCTTTCGGAGATAACGTAATTATGACCGGTCGCTTCGAGAACTTCTTTGCTAAGGGTTTCGCCGCAACGTAAGCAAACGGTCGTCTTTAATCCGTCTTTGGTACAAGTCGGGGCTTGGGTCAAGACGAGCTCGTTATGGCCGTAGATGGCGCAGCGTTGGGCAGGCGTCAATTTGGCGACGGTATAGTAGGAGAAGTGTTCCGTCTCAAAGACGACAAATCCGCCGGAATAGACAGCTTTGAATTCGCTGATGGTGCCTTCATCGGTTAGATAATAGACGGCGATGTTATCGGGGTCATCATCTTCTTGGAGGGTATAAGGCAAGGTAACGGTGATTTTGCCGCCATTCCAATCGGTGAGGGTTCCGTTCTCATCGGAGATGGAGAAGTCGTAGATCTTGGCATCGCCAATCGCGGCTAAGGCCGTTTCGTCTAACTTATCCTTGAGGTTGGAGGTAACGCTTTCATCAAGGACTTCGGCGGAAAGTTGAACTTCGCCAGTGACCTGACCTAATAAAGTCTCGTCAAGAGCGAGGGTAGCTTCTTTTAATTCGACGGCATTGCCGGAGAGGCTATCTTTATTAACGGTGGCCTTGGTTTCTTCGGCATGGGAGATGACGGTTTTGGTAGCGTTGCAAAGAGTGCAGGTATAGGTGGTGACGCCGGAAATGTTCACACCATCATCCCAAAGGTGGGCGGAAGCATCTTCGTAATCTTCGGTTTTGGTAGCGCCGCAACGAGTGCAGGTTAAAGTCTTGGTGCCTTTAGCAGAGCAAGTCGCTTCCGTGGTGATGGAGGATTTATAAGTATGGACTTCTTTGCCGACACTTTCAGTTACTTTGGTGTGGCAAAGAGTGCATTCTTTTTCGTAGGTGTAGACGTAATTGCAGCTGCCTTCTTTTTCATATCCTTCGCTAACAAGTTTGGAAGTGTAGGTATGGGCACCGGTCGCAACATCGGTGATTTCATTGTAGGTGTCATCGCAACGCGAGCATTTCATGATGTCGTAGCCGTTTTCGGAGCAGGTGGCATCCACTTGATCAACGACTTTATAGTCATGGCCTAAGGCGCTTACGTTATAATCCTTATAAGAATCGTCGCAATTGGCGCAAGTATACTCGTCATAGCCTTTTTCGGTGCAGGTGGCGTCTTTATGCCCGGTCTTTTCATAGGCGTGGCCGGTCGCTTTCTCGACGATTTCGTTGCAACGGGAACAGACATAGTCCTCGGTGCAGGTGGCATGGCCTTCGACATGGCCTAACGCGTCGACATAAGAATCGACGTAGGAAGCGCTACATTCAGAGCAGGTATGGGTGGTAAAGCCTTTAGCCGTGCAGGTGGGGTTGGTGACGACATCGACGTATTTATGGCCGGGGGCGGGGATGATTTCGAATTTGCTTTCATTGCAACGGGAGCATTGATAATCGATCCTTCCATCTTCGGTGCAGGTGGCGGGAGTGGTCTTAATCTCAGTCCAATTATGGTCTAAAGCATTGGTCTCATTGGCGGAATATTTATCGCCGCAGACGGAGCAAACATAATCGGTGTGACCACCTTCGGTGCAAGTCGGATCAATGACGGTAGGAACATATTGATGGCCGGTCGCTTTGATGGGGCGAGTCTCGACATGGCTAGGATCAGTCGCGCAGACGCGTTGTTCAAGTCCATCGCTATCGCAGGAAGCAGCTTTAACAGGCGTCCAATCGCCCCAGGCGTGGTCGGCTTTTTCGCCAACGATGACGGTAAGGCGAGAGATTTCAACGTCACAGACGGAGCAATAAACGACCGAATCATAGCTAGCAGGGGCTAAGCAGGTCGCCTCTTTTTCGTTTTCTTTCACCGCTTCGGCAGGAGTATGTCCTTTTGCCACGATGACGCGGGTTTCAACATGGGTTTCATCGTTTTCACAAACCCGTTTTTCCAAACCGGTTTTGGTGCAGGAAGCTTCGTCAACGACGGTCCATTGACCGTATTTATGACCTAAAGCATCGACGTAAGTGTCGACGTAGGTGTCGTTACAAACCGAGCAAGTATGGGTGGTATAGCCCTTTTCGGTGCAAGTGGGATTAGTGATGACATCGACGTATTTGTGGCCTTGAGAAGGCAAAGACTCGGTCTTCTTTTCACCGCAGCGGGAACATTCATAATCGATTTTCCCATCTTCGGTGCAGGTGGGCTCAACGCGGACAATCAATGTCCAGTTATGATCTAAAGCGGCGGTCTCGTTGTCGGAATATTTTTCGCCGCAGACGGAGCAAACATATTCGGTATAGCCCTTTTCGGTGCAAGTCGGAGCAATGACGGTAGGAACATATTTATGGCCATTCTCCCTGACTGAACGCGTCTCGACATGGGAGGCATCATTAACGCAGACGCGGGTCTCAACGCCCTTTGCAGTGCAAGTGGGCTCAGTGGTCAAAGTCCATTCGCCCCAAACGTGATCAGTAGTAGCTTTTTGAACATAATCACAATCTAGACAAGTTCTGTCATGACAAGTAATATCATCAGCGTATCTATGAGGCATTAAGAATTCAATATCAGTAATGAATGCGTGTGGAGTTGCGTTATTTGCGACATCTTTACCGCCAAAATAGAATTCAAGTTCTTTTGTGAAGTCAAATGCTTCATCACTCATATCAACAGTGAAGAAATATTTGTTGGCTTCAGCGTCTAAAGTGAATTTTTGGCTAACAAATCCGTTACAATAATTCCAATCGTTTCCGCCTCCAACTTTTTCAGGAAGTACACAGATTGTAGAATTTACAAAGTTACCCGTGTTGGTATATCCTTCAACATTTAAGTTATTAGTTACACCAATCTTGATATATTGATATCCATTGTTGTAGTAATGTTTCATTACTTCTTCTGATATCTTAGCATAGAATGCATTACCATCGATAGATGATACAATCCAGCCTTTTCCTTCAACATATG
The DNA here is from genome assembly GCA_905235705.1 of uncultured Bacilli bacterium. GTDB lineage: Bacteria > Bacillota_I > Bacilli_A > RFN20 > CAG-826 > Alloenteromonas. The sequence continues at coordinate 27,615 of CAJOML010000014.1, forward strand.
TAACTGTACCATTAGAATTGGCGGAAAGCATGCTTTCTTTTGCTTCAAAGTTAGCGAATTCTTCAACAAGGATATTTAGTGGATATGTATCACAGTTTTGAGTATGTAAATAAATGTTTCTTCCAGCGTATGTATTTAAATCAAGTGTTACTGCTTCTTTCTTACCATCATCCCAGAATGCTTTCCAATCTTTATAAAG
>CAJOML010000015.1 GCA_905235705.1 uncultured Bacilli bacterium
CATAAAGTATTCGCTTACTCCGATCGTCCATCCGACAGCAACATCGCTAAAGCCTTGATTCGCCTAAATCGTGGACTCGTCAAAGGAAAGACAACCCGCTACATCAAATCCATCATCGACACCCACAAAGCAGATAATATCGATAAGATTATCATTATCCTCGGACAATCCTTCTTTCCAAAACATATCAAATTATTAAAAGCCGGGTTCCCGAAAGCCGAAATCGTCTATTATCTTTGGGATGCTTTAGCTAACGCCAAATATGCCCCCACCCTAGCACTCGAATGCGACCGTTCTTATTATTTCGAAAGCGACAATCATGATGGCTTTACGCGGCTCAACAATTTCTTTGACCCAGACTTTGCTGGCATCAAGCTTACTAAGCCCGAATACGATTATTGCTATATCGGCACCGCTTACCCGAATAAATTAAAGGAAGCGGAAAGACTCGTCGATGCGCTCGCGCCCATTAAACCGAGTATCTATTTCTATTTCTATATTCCGTCCAAGTTAATGAAATTGTTCTTTTCTTTCACCCATCCAGGTTATGGCAAATTAGCAAAACGCTTTGGCCTAAAGGAAAGGAAAATCACTAAGCAAGAAGTCCTCGCTCTTTATGCCAAATCAAAGGGCTTATTAGACTTCCCAAGGGCAAATCAAACCGGCTTAACGATGCGAACCCTTGAAGCTCTGGCGGGAGGGAAAAAACTCATCACCACCAATTTAAGCGTCGGCGGATACGACTTCTATAATCCTCAAAATATCTATCTTTTTAATGGAGAAAAGCCTGACTTTTCCTCTTCTTTCTTTGCAAAACCTGATTATTTAAAACAAAAAGCCGAGATCGTTGAGAAGTATTCCCTTGCTCACTTTGTCTCGACTTTGCTTGGCGATTAATTAACGTTTAACCAATTCGACTTTTGATTCAGGGTCAAAGAATCCGACCGTTGATTTTGTGCCGATGACGTCAAGCGAGACGACATCATATAGGCGATGGAAGACGAATACTTCCTCGCCTACATATTTAGTGATTGACGTGGAGATTAAATATTGCCCAGGTTGAAGGGTGCATTTTTGACGGAATCTGACTTCATAGACATCCCCTGCTTCACCAGAGATGGAAACGTTTTCCAAGAAGGTATTCGTGCCGCAAAGACTTTCCCCCTTCATCGTCTTGATGGTTAAGGTGGAAATGACATCTTTAGCCGCTTCATGGAATTTAAAAGCGACCTTGAAATCGAATTCTTGCCCTTTCATGACGGTGTTAGAAAGCTGGCCTTTATGATCGAAGATACCGAAATCGATGATCTCGATTTTCTTCTCCCCATATTCAACTGGTTTGGGGTTAAGGGCCATATGGGATTTCCAGTTCACGACCGGCGCCTTTTCTTCTTTGGGGGCTTCTGCTTCTTCTTTCTTTTCGGCTTCTTCGACATATTGGTTGGCTAAGATCTTTTTATAGAGGTCAACCATGTCGTGAGGATTGCCAATACCGACTTTCTCGCCTTTATTTAAGACCATGACCGAATCGCAATAACGAAGCACCGAACCCATATCATGGGTAACGAAGATGATGGTCTTGCCACTGGCCTTGAATTCATCGAATTTCTTAAAGCATTTGCTTTGGAAATAGATGTCTCCGACAGAAAGAGCTTCATCGACGATTAAGATATCGGGATCGACGTTGATGGCAACGGCAAAGGCAAGACGGGCAAACATACCGGAGGAATAAGTCTTCACCGGCTGATTGACGAAATCACCGATATCGGCAAAAGCGAGGATATCGGGAAGACGTGCATCCATTTCGGCTTTGCTATAACCCATGACGGTTCCGTTTAAATACACGTTTTCGATGCCCGTATATTCCATATTGAAACCGGCGCCAAGCTCAAGTAGAGCCGAGACGCGTCCATGGATATCGATATTCCCCGTCGTCGGATGGAGAACACCGGTAATCATTTTCAATAAGGTCGATTTACCTGAGCCATTGACCCCGATGATGCCAAAACATCCGCCTTTGGGGATTTCTAGGCTTAATGGGGAGAGGGCGTGGAAGTCGCGATGATAACTTTTACGGGTAATCGAAAGGGCCTCTTTCAAGCGGTCGCTAGGCTTGTTGTAGAGAAAATAGGTTTTCGATACGTTTTCGATTTTGACTGCGTAATCCATATCTTCCCCTCCTTATAAGACGTCGGCGAAATGCTTCCTCGTTTTCCCAAAGGCAAAAGCCCCGAGGAAAAGGAAGAAAATCGCCACGGCCCAGAAATAAGGGCCTTGCCAATAGGCTTGATCGAATTCCCAAAACGGTTGGTTCAAAACCATCGTGGAACGATAACCGTTAACTAAGTAATAGAACGGGTTAAATTGGAGGAAATAGAAGGCAAATACCCTCCTTGGGGAAGGGGCGCTGCCGTCTTTTGTGTTCAAGATATCATTAAGGTTCCAGAAGACGGGTGTCGCCCAGAAACCAATTTGAAGGACGACAGTCACAATTTGATTCATGTCCTTTAAGAAAACGGCAAGGGAGGCCACTAGCCAAGATAAGCCCGTTAGCAAAACAATCGCGCCAAGCAAGAAATAGAAAAGTTGGAACCATGCCCAAGTCGGCCAGAAGCCTTGGTTGCCAAAGATCAGGCAAATCACCAAAGCGAAGACAAGGAAGAAGGCATGGATAAACAAAGACGAGATTACCTTCATGGGAGGAAGGATGTCGGATTTAAATTGCACCTTCTTCACCAAATAAGAATATTCGGCCATGCAGTTGGTGGCTTGGATAAGCGAATCCGAAATCAAAGTCCACATGATATAGCCGGGAACAAGCCAAACGATATAAGGAATGTCCATCTGAGTGCCAAGCCGGCCAACGCTTCCGAAAACATATTGGAAGACGAACCACATGACAAGGATATTGATTAATGGGACGACATAGGCCCAAATAATGCCGCCGATAGAACCCGCATAACGTTTACGGATGTCCATCCAGGCTAACTTCCCCATCAGCTTACGGGAAGTCCAAAGGTCATCGAAGATGGAGAATAGTCGTTTAATTTTGGCTTTCATCGGACTAACTCCTTTTCAAATATCTTGCGAGCCGAATCAAAGGTGAAATGCTCATTAATATAATCTTTTTGTTTCTTTGCCAAGGCCACCCTAGCGGCTTCGTCTTTATAAAGATCGATGATGATTTGAGCCATCTTCTTGGGATCGTCTTCGACTTTGAGGAAAGACTCGGTTCCATCTAAGCCTTCGGCCCCGCAAGTGGTCATGACGACGGGGCAGCATTTCGCCATCGCCTCGGTAATCTTCCCTTTGATACCAGCCCCATAACGAAGAGGCGCCACAACGACGGAGGTGGTCTGATAGAGGCGGTCTAATTCGTCATTATCGACAAAGCCATGGATGACGATGCCATCGCCATTAAGGGCTTTGATTTCCTCAGGGGCATTAGAACCAACGACGTGGAACTTGATGGAGGGGTAAGCCTTCTTGATACCGGGCCAAATCTCTTTGACGAAATAAAGCACGGCATCGACGTTAGGCCCATGGCCAAAGCCACCGACAAAGAGAAGATCCTTTGTTCCTTTATGTTCGACAAATGGTCCTTTTTCATACATAAAACCCTGCAAAACCCCGAATTTATAATCGGGATAAGCTTTTTCGAGATACTTAACTTCGACTGAAGACGGGAAGAAAGATTTGTCTGATTTAGCAAATAAAGTCTCTTCCATTTCTTTGAAACGGTCGATTTCGGATTGCATCTTCTTATTGCCCGTTAATTCCATTTCACGGGTGAGCCTCATCATATGAAGGTCATGCCCGTAATAGAGGATCTTGGCGTTCGTGTTTTCGCGAACGAAGTCCACATATTTAATCGAAATGTGAGGACGTGAGAGGAAAACGAAATCCAAATACGGGGCCCATTCTTTGATAATGTTCTTCCAGTTATGGAAAGCTTTGGGACCATAAAGGACTTCGATGCCCATCTTCTGCAGGACCGTCGTGTAGGGTTCATGACGGTAGAAATTATCACCGATGAATTTCACGTTGAAGCCCATCGCGACGAATAATTCAAGATAGGTGAAGATCGTCCTTGAGCCGGCGTCTTTATCATATTGGGGGACATAATGGTCGATGACTAAAATGGTCTTCTTATCCTTGGATAAATCACGGGCATGGAAGACACATTCGGCATTGGGATATTTGTCTTCTAATTCTTTGGCCCATTTCTTTTTGAATTTCTCGGTATTGACGACTTGGTATTTCTTTAAGCCGGAAGTTAGATCGGTGCCGTTGGAAATACCTTCGAAATGGACGACCACGGATGTCGGGATATAGACGACTCTTTGGTGCAATTTATAACGAAGCGAAAAGCACATGTCGCTATCTTCGCAATAGGCGGGAGCGAACTCCTTATCAAAGCCGCCTAATTTCTTAAAGCTATCATGACGGATCAATAATGAGGCACCGGAAATATAATCCACGTCCTTAACATAATTGAACTGCGGGTCTTCGCGGTCTCCTTTATTCCCGAAATTCCAAGCAGAGCCATCTTTCCAGAAAATGCCGCCGGCTTCTTGCAACCAGCCATTGCCATAGACGAGTTTCGAACCAACGGCCCCTACATCGTCATGGGCTTCGATATATTCGATAAGCTCGTCCATATAATGGGGCTGAACATTCGTGTCGTTATTTAAGAAATAGACATATTTGCCTTTGGCTTTTTTGGCTCCGTTATTGCAATTTAGCAAGAATCCTGTGTTCTTCTTATTACGGGCGACGATGATATTTTTGACCAAATCTTTGATATGAACCGTCTCATCGGTCGAAACGTCATCTGCCAAAATCACCTCATACGGGGTCTTTTCGGGATCGGTATGAGCCAAAACGGCCTTCAAGCAGTTATAGGTATAGAAGAATTGATTATAGACAGGGATGATAATGGAAACGATAGGCTTGGGACAATGAGGGAAAACAATGGGCTGATAGTCTTTTTCTTTGAAGAAAATCAAACCTTCCGGGGTCTCGCTTTCTTCCATTCTCGCCCCATAATTCACCATCTTATTCTCTAACGCGGAAGGATCGCTTTTCGCTGTCCTCCAATAGTCCTTTGCCTTGCCGTGAAGTAAGGCACGCCAGGCAATAACAGGGTGACGGACGCAATAAGCGCCGGTTTTGACAAAGAGGCGGCGCTTGCTCCCTTTAGGAAGAAGCCAATCCCTGAAGCGATACCATTTTTTAAGCATGCGGTAGCCACGTGACCTTTTAATCCGTTCGATTTCGGCTTTACTTTGGTCGACTTCAAGTCGCGCCTCGCCAAGTTGTTGTTGAGTGGAAGCCAATTCTTCTTGGGCGCGGTTAAGCTGGTCATTAGCCAAACGAATTTCGTTTTCAGCGGCTTCGATCCTCTCGTTTTTATTTTGGATTTCATGGTTAAGACGATTCGCCTCTTCTTTGGCCGCCTCAAGTTCTTGCTGGGCCAAAATCAACTCGTCACGAGTTTGATTAAGTTGGTCTTGTGCCAAATGAATGTCTTTTTCCATCTGCCTTATTCTCCCGTTTTTATCATCGACTTCTTGCAAAGCGAGTTCTAATTGCTTTTGCGCCTGAACGTATTTTTCCATCGCTAAACGAACTTCGTTCTCGGCTTTTTCGACTCTTTCGTTTTTCTTTCGAAGGTCAATATTCGCAAGTTCGATTTCGTGGTTTAGACGGTCGATTTCCTGCTGACCTTTTTGGTTATTTCTTTCGATTTCCTGATTTAAGCGGCCAATCTCTTGTTCACCACGAAGGTTATTTTGTTGCATTTCCAAGTTGAGCCGGTCGATTTCCTGCTGGCCTTTTAAATTGCTTGCTTCCATTTCGGCGTTAAGGCGTTCTATTTCTTTGGAGGAAGAAATCGCGCGGTCACGAAGCTCGTTATTTAAGCGATCGAATTCTCTTTGGCTCGATACGTTATTTCTTTCGATTTCTTTATTGAGGCGCTCGATTTCTTTCTTATCCCCCTCGATGGTTTCGAATAAGTTCGTTTCCGCGTGGCTCTCTAGCGAAGGATTGACGTTATTAGAATGGAATTCTTCGTCCTTCTTGGCATAAGCTTCAATCCGCTTGGGGTCGACGTTAAAGAAATCAAGGGCTTGCTTAAACGAATAGACTTCTTCAATCGAATGGGGCTTTTTCCGGTAGAAAAGAGCAAGGGTCCGATAATAAAGGTAGCCCTCTTCGATTGGCGTTTCAGCAGGCCATTCATAATCAATCAAAGTAAGGCCATCGCCTAAAATAAAGTTATCGAAATTGGCATCTAAATCGATGGGGAAGAGTTTTCCTTCTTCTGCCTGAGCATTCGCGATCACCGATTTATATAAGCTGAAAAGCGATTCGATTTCTTTTTTATCCCCTTCATCAAAAGCCTTCGTTAAAGCGGCGCTTAGGCTTTGCCCTTCGATATATTCGAAACGGACTCCGTCTTCGTATATTTCAGGCTTTGCGACCTTGCCTAAGGCTTTCGCTAGAGGCGGATAAGCAGCAAAAGATTTTTGAAGATGAGGAATGGCTTGTTTAGATAAAGGGAGCTTCAAAACATATTTCTTGCCGCCTTCGATTTCAATGCGCGTGATGGTCGCGCAATGGGGTTTCCGAAGCGGATCGAAAGTCGAGAAAATAACCTTGCTCATGCTCTTTTCCTTCCCATCACCAAAAACGAATTGGCCACAAGCGGGAAGTCTTCGCTTCCCCCTTCCGCGTTGAATGCTTTTTCTTCGTTAAAGAAGACGTAACGGTCTTGTCCTAAGGCCCCACTCACATTGGTCAAAGAGCCACTAGAAGGAAGATTATCATCGCTATAAACGGTTAAGCCGCGGTCTAAAGAAGGAAAAGGATAATAGAAGAAAATATCTTCAAATCCCGCCTCTTTTATCGCTTTTTGCAGCCTTTGACGGCTAAATAAGTTTGCTTTTTCCACATTGACAAATAGCTCTTGCCCTTCTTCTTTTACCCCGGCAAGGAAAGATAACCCAAAGCGGTTATTTGCCCCGACATAAAGAGTTCCTCCGGGTAAAAGAGAAGCAAAACATTCTTTTAAGATCTGTCTTGCTTTCTCGCTTCCGACTTCATCTAAACTACGGTAAAGGACAATCGTTTTATAAGCTTTGTCCAAACGGAAAGTTTCTCCTTTGCCATAGACTTTGATTTCGATGTCGGATACTTCCTCTAGCAAAGAGGAAGGAAGCACGACTAAAGAAGGGCCTTCGAAATCAATGACTTGGAAAGAAGGTGAATAATTTAGAAGCGAGGCATACATATTATTTGAATTCTTTCTTTACCTGTCCGAAGGCGGTAATGCCATCGATGAAGCTTAATAAGCCACGTTCGTAATGGGACATCTTGCCGTTAACGAAAGCCGACTTCAAAGAGCCATTAAGCAAACTAAGGTAGGATTTATTGGAAGCCCCGACAAAGCCGACTTCAACTCCTTTATCTTGCTTAACCTCGGTATATTCGACCCAATGGATTGGGATTTGGTGGACATGGCCATCACCACCGACTTTGGATACGAATTCGACCCTTGGGGTGGCGATATACGATAAGCCGGAAACGGTAATCAAGTCGGAATCTTCCCCGTTTCTTTGCCCACCGACCTGCTTTAAAACCAAAGGCAAACTCGGGTCGGCTTTCTTCGGACGGAATAATTCGGGGTCCATCGAATTCACCATCGCCTCATGCTCGAAGGAGGTGATGTTGGTCGGGTAATCGTTGTTATAAATATAATCGGTCGATTTATGCATCTGATAAAGAGGAATGGAAAGTAGAGGCGCCAAATCGAAATAGAGGTTCTTGATGAAGGCGTCGCAATAGGAGACGAACTTCCGGTGGCTTTCTTCAAAACTATGCGAACGGAAGAGGTTCGGGTCTTGCGAATAATCGAAATTCTGGGAATGGGCGGAGGCGATGGAATTGATCATCTTATCCTTGACGAAGACGAAGTCATCGCCAAAAGGCTCGGCATTCTTAATCAAATCCACCTCATTGGTCTGGGCCAAGGGGGTGAAAAGCAAGCGGAATTCGACTTCATTATTACGGTCATCGGCACCAAAGAGGGCATCGAATTCGACATTCCCCATCTTGGTGAAGCTGCTTTCTTTGCCAATCGATTTCTTTTCTTTCTTATCGAGGTCTTTGGATTTCGACTTAACGTATTTCTCGATTTCCTTTTCGCTTTTTCCGCTTACCCCGGATGGATAACGGCTGAAAGATAATTTCGGGGCGGCTTCGTTAGCATAAATCAAACGGGTCTCGTAATTATAAAAAGGCGCTGGATGGAAAGTGGTCGCCGTTAAGGTTTGGGTGTGGGTCTGGGTAGTCAAATGGCCTTGCGAATCACGGGAAGTCGTTGTCCAGGTAATGACGATTGAACCGACATAAGCCTTATCGTGGACATCGTGGACGAGGACGCGTTCGAGCAAAAATGGGTTGCCGTTGATTTCGCCGGAAGTAACCCCGACAACGGAAGTAAAAGGATCGGTTTCTTCCTTCATCCCGAAGCGGTCCATCATCATTTTGAGTCTAGCCGGCTTGAAATAGGGGTCGATTTTAAGAATCTCAATCGCTTCATCCATGATTTTTTGGGGCATGTTCCAATCGAAGAGATTATTCAAAGGAACCATGTCTTCCAAACAAACCTGGTATTTCTTTCGCGCGGCTTCTTCCGCGCTAGCGGCTTCCGTTTTAAGGGTTTTCAGTTTATTTCGGATGAGGGTAAGACGAAGAATCAAACAAACGATCCCTAGCACAATCCCGACAATCCCGATGATAAGGAGGAAACTAGGGGAACGGGCAATTAATCCGACAACACCTAAAACAAATCCGATAATCGTCATCACGACGAGGAAAATACCCCATCCGTGGACTCTGCCATATTTCTTCTTCGCCTCATCGCTACTGGATTTGGCTTCGTTATAGGCCTTGACGTGGACGGCATTGCCAGCCCGATCTACGCCTGATTCCTTGGCAAGCTTTTCAAAATAATCTTCGGCTCCGTCATGGAATTGGCGTTTAAGCATTTTCTCATAGATATCGCGAGGGCGATAAAGGATGTCTTCCGCCATATTTACCTACCTCCAAATCCGCCGGGGAAGCCTCCGGGAGGCATACGACCGGACTTTTGATATTGTTTCATTTGCTTCATCATTTCCTTCGATTGCTCGAATTTACGGATAACGCGGTTAATGTCGGCATTGGTCAAGCCAGACCCTTTGGCAATCCTGTTTTTATGGGAGAAACGAAGGACTTCGGGGTGGCGACGTTCATAGGGGGTCATCGAATTGATGATGGCCTCAAAGATCTTCATTTCCTTTTCGGCTTTCTCTTTTTGCTCATCGGTGAGCTTAGGCATGCCGGGAATCATCTTGGCGATAAATCCGATCGAGCCGATTTTTTGGACCTGTTTCATTTGACGGAGCATATCTTCGAGGGTGAATTCACCCTCCATCATCTTCCGCGCGTCTTTTTCGGCTTGCTTTTCATCAATCGCTTCCTTGGCTTTTTCGACAAGGGTGACGACGTCTCCCATCCCTAAGATACGGTCGGCCATACGGTCGGGGTAGAAGGATTCCAATTCATCGACTTTTTCGCCGACGCCGATGAATTTAATGGGAAGCCCGGTGAGATATTTAATCGATAAGGCGGCGCCACCACGGGCATCGCCATCGAGTCGCGACATGATTAAGCCAGACAAACATAAATCGTGGTTAAAGGCATTGGCCACGTTAACCGCGTCTTGGCCTGAAGCCGCGTCAACTAAAAGCAGCACTTCATCAGGATGGACTTCATGGTTGATTTTCTTTAATTCATCCATCAAGCCTTCATCGATTTGCAAACGTCCAGCCGTATCAAGGATAAGGACATCCATATGCTCCTCGATGGCTTTGGATTGGGCTTTTTTGGCAATCTCGACGGGATTGACTTTATTCCCCATCGAGAAGAAAGTCGCGCCGGCGTTATTAACGACGGTTTCAAGTTGTTCAATCGCGCCTGGACGATAGACGTCAAGCGCGGCGACCATGACTTTTTTCTTCTCTTTGTGGATGAATTGATAGGCGAGCTTACCAGCCGAAGTGGTTTTACCGGTTCCCTGCAAACCAACAAGCATGATGGTGGTTAATCCTTTTTGGAAATTAATCCCGGGATTTTCTTCGCCCAAAAGGGATTGAATCTCGTCATGGACGATTTTGACGACCATCTGCGAAGGGTTGACTTTGTTATAGACATCTTGCCCGAGGGCTTTTTCCTTGACATCTTCGGTAAAGGCTTTGACGACTTTGAAATTGACGTCGGCCTCAAGCAAGGCGACGCGAATTTCCTTGAGCATATCGGCCATGTTCTTTTCACTAAGCCGAGATTGCCCGCGCATCTTTTTGAAGATCGCCCCGAAGCGATCGGATAATGATTCAAATGCCATGGATAATCTCCTTTGCGAGAGTCTCAAGCGCTTCTAAACGCTTCGCCTCATCGCCGATGGACAAGGCTTTGTTAATGGCCTCATCCCGTTTTGTCTTTGTCTTTGCCAAAGCAAGTTTGTCTTCAAATGACTTTAATTTGGCGTTGCCTTTCCTTAAGGCGTCGGCAACGGCTTCATGGGTAATCCCTTGTTCTAAGGCAATCTCCCTTAACGAGAGGTCATAACGATAGACAAGGTCCAAGACCTTTGCCTGCGAGGGAGATAGCAAAGGCTCATATAAGTCGAGGAGGAAGAGATATTCCTCCCTCTTTTTGAAGGATTCTTCCTCGCTCATGGCTCTTTATCTCCTAGAAGCAAACCATAAAGATATTTGTCGAGGTCGAATTCACGTAAATCTTCCATTTTCTCGCCAAGCCCGATGAAACGAACGGGAACCCCAAGTTCATCGCGGATGGATAAGATGATGCCGCCTTTTGAGGTGCCATCCATTTTGGTGATAAGGATGCCGGTGACATCGGTAACTTCCTTAAAAGCCTTGGCTTGAAGGACGCCGTTTTGCCCGGTCGTCGCGTCGATAATGAGGAACGTTTCATGCGGGGCGCCAGGGATTTCGCGGGATAAAACACGGCCGATTTTGGCAAGTTCCTGCATGAGGTTGGTCTTGTTTTGGAGTCGTCCGGCCGTATCGACGATAAGCAAATCGATATTGTTTTCCTTCGCGTATTTTGCCCCATCATAGGCAACCGAGGCCGGATCCCCGTTTTCTTTTCCTTTGATCAGTTTTACCCCCAGACGGGCGGCCCAGACTTGAAGTTGTTCGACCGCCCCGGCGCGGAAAGTATCGCCGGCGACAAGAGCGACGGATTTGCCTTTATCGAGATATCTTTTGGCAAGTTTGGCGATAGAGGTGGTCTTGCCAACCCCGTTGACGCCGCAGACAAGGAGGACGGTTGGGCCTTCGCTAACAAAACGGATTTCGTTTTCAATCGATTCCCCTTTGGTCGCGTAATCAACGAACATCGCATCGACGAGACGTTCGTTAATCGTCTTCGGATCGGTGATGTTTTCTTTTTCGGCTTCATTCATCAAATCCTCGATTAGACGAAGGGAAAGCCCCACCCCGACATCGCTTTCGATGAGGATGGTCTCGAGTTCTTCGAAATATTCGCCCTCGGCTTTGGCATAACGTTTGCTTAAGGCATCTAAACGTGAGGCAAAATTCTTACGGCTTTTCTCAAGTCCTTTTTGGTAAGACTCGAGGTCGCTTTTTTCCTCGGGCTTAACATCTTGTTTCTCTTTTTTCGAGAATTTATTTTTCAAAAACGAAAATAGACCCATTTTTATTTCTTTCCTTTAGGCAAAGCCATCTTCGATAAAGCGTCACGTGCGGCATTGGTCTCGGCTTCTTTTTTGTTGTGGCCAACGCCACGGCCGATTTCCTTTCCTTCGAAATAAACACCGGCTTCGAAACTCTTATTCTCGCTCGCACCGGATTCGGAAAGGATTTTATAAGTGACCGACTCTTTACGGTCGGCTTGCATGCATTCTTGCAAATATGACTTGGGGTTGATTGTCATATCGACAGTCGCGTTCTTGACGTCATCTTCGAAAATCGACATGACAAGGCGATGGGTGAATACCAATCCTTGGTCTAAATAGACGGCTCCGATAAATGCCTCAAAGACATCTTCCAGCAACGAGATATTGTTCGAGGCGTCTTTGGCAAAGGAGAAGCCGACGCGGATATATTGGTTCAACCCGAGCTTCTTGCAATATTCGGCCTCGGACGCGGAACGGATAAACTGGGCTTTCAAAATCGAAAGCTGTCCCTGTTCCATATCGGGGTGATAACGATAGCAAAGCTCGGAGACGACCATCCCGATGACGGCATCGCCTAAGAATTCAAGCCGCTCATAATCCTGATGACGGGTTCCCGCCATCCCATTATAGGAGGAATGGGTGAAGGAAAGGGTGTATAACTCCTCATCATGGGGGAGGATGGAGAAGCGGCGATATAAATCCATGTACTGACTTGGCATAGTCATATTATCCTTGTTTTAATCAAGGATAGGTATAGGCAATTCGCCTTTCCCTAACAAAAAAGGCAAAAAACGACCATCAAAGGCAAAACTTTGTTTTGTTTTTTGCCTAAGGAACAAATTCCCCAAGCTCTTTGCTGGCCAAAGAAATGATTTTCCCAAAGCCTTCAAGTTCAGGGTGGGAAAGAATATAGGCGGCATCGTCACGGGCGGCTTCGAACATGCGGAAGTCGTTAACGATATTGGCCATCGCTAGATCAGGCAAACCAGATTGCTTAGTGCCTGAAATCTCTCCCGGGCCACGGCGGCTTAAATCCTCTTCGGCGATGCGGAAGCCGTCTTCGTTTTGGACGAGGACATTTAATTTATCGAGGTCTTCCTCATCATTCCCGTCATAGCAAAGTAAGCAAGTTGAGCTTTGCCCGTTCCGACCGATACGCCCCCTCAATTGATGGAGGGAGGAAAGGCTAAAATGGGTCGCGTCATGGATAATCATGAGGTCGGCTTCCTTGACATCGATCCCAACTTCGATGACCGATGTGGCAACCAAAATAGGGGTTAGGCCTGAAGCGAATTTCGCAAAGGCGACTTCCTTATCGAGGTCATCTAAACGACCATGGAGAAGGCTGACCTTCCCCGGGAACATCTTTTCGTAACGCTCTTCAAGGGCAAGTACGGAAGAGGAAGAATCTTCCCCGTTTTCTTCGATTTGGGGGGCGACGATATAAACACGGGAACTCCGATTTAAGGCACCCAAAATTTCTTTTTTCACGCAAGAATCGCTTGTTTTAACGATTTTTGTGACGATGTCTCTTTGTTTTGAAGGGAATTCGGTTAAGGTCGAAACATCCAAGTCGCCATATAAAGTAAGAGCCAAAGTCCGCGGGATTGGAGTCGCCGACATCAAAAGCAAATCAGCCCCCTCTCCTTTTGAAGCGAGGACGCTACGTTGGTTGACGCCGAATTTATGTTGCTCGTCGATGACGGCTAAACCAAGGCTTGCATAATCGACATCCCGGGAGAATAAGGCATGGGTTCCGATAATCATATCGACCTCGCCGGAAGCGATTTGTCCTAATACCTCTTTCCGCTTGGAAGAAGGTAACGAACCAACTAACAAGACGGCTTTATAAGGAGTGCCTTCTAGCATTGAGGTGACGTTTTGATAATGCTGTTTGGCAAGGGCATCGGTCGGAGCCATCAGGGCGCTTTGTTCGTGACGGGAGGCGCAACTTAGCATCGCCAGGAAAGCCACCAAGGTCTTACCCATGCCGACATCCCCTTGGAGCAAACGATACATCAATGTCTTGTCGTCCATGTCATTGATGATTTCCCCTAGAGCCGTCTTTTGCGAGGAGGTCAATTCGTAGGGAAGGCGATGGATATAGGATTTGATATAAGCCCGGTCGATTTTTTGACGAACCGATGATTTAACGATTTTATTTTGTTTCCGGATCAATTGGTTCTTTAACGAGAAAAGCAATGCCTCTTCATATTTCAGCGCCCTCTTTCCTTGATGAAGATCTTCCCGATCGATAGGGAAATGAAGGGCCCTTACCGCATCCTTTTTCCGGATGAGTTTATATTTCGCGTTTAACGAGGGCGGGACGATATCTTCGATTTGCGACCCCACTTCCTCCAAGCTTTTGGCCACTAAGGAACGGAAAAGATGTTGAGGATAATCTTCCGGCAAACGGTAAATGGGGACGATGGTATCTTCGGGGGCGAGGCGTCCTTTTTTGATTTGAAGGAAATTTAATTGATGCTTCTTGCCATCATAACTCCCTTCCAAGGTATAGTCCTCGTCCATTTTCAGATATGTCGATAGATAAGGACGGTTCCAGGCGACGACTTGGAAATCTAATGTATCGGTAGAGAAAAGAAAGGTCGTTTTGGTCGTATTCCGGAAATGGAAATTCTTCGCCATCGTGGCAAGGCGACCGAACAAGACGACCTTTTCTTTGTCTTTTAAATGAAAGAGGGATTTTGGATCAGACAAACTAAAGTCATCGTATTTCCGGGGGTAATGGGCGATGACGTCCAGGTAAGAAAAAATCCCCATCTTAGTGAGTAGATAAGAGATTTTTTTGCTTTTTGATAAAACCATCTAAGTTCTATTCGACCCCAACGAGGAAAGAATAAACGGGCTGTCCGCCATGGAGGATGCCGACTTCGACGGAATCACCATATCTTTCCGTCAATTCTCCCATCAAGGTCTCTTCCTCTTTTTCGGAGATATCCTCACCACAAAGAACGGTCATTGTCGCAGACTTCGGGGTGATTAAGGATTCGCATAAATCATACAAAGCGGCGAATTTGTCTTTGACGCAGCTAACGATGTTTTTATCTTTCATCGCCAAATAGAATCCTTTGGTGACGTTGACACCGGAAATCTCGGTATCTTTGATGGCATAGGTAACTGAGCCAGACTTAACATGACGGAGGGCGGCTTTCATATCCTTATAGACCTCATCGGGGGTAGCTTCAAGATTAAATGCCTCCGCCGAAGCGATGCCCTGAGGAATCGTCTTCGAAGGGATGACACGGGCAACGATCTCGCTATCTTGGAGGACTTCGCAAGCCTGCGAGGCGGCCATCACGATATTGGAATTATTGGGGAGGATGAAGACATTACGGCATTTGGCTTTGGCAATGGCTTGGAGGAAATCCTGAGTCGAAGGATTCATCGTTTGCCCGCCTGAAACAAGGGCATCGGCACCAAGTTCGGTGAACATTTCATCTAACCCAGCCCCAGAGGAAACGGCGATGAAGCCGATTTCTTTTTCGGCCACGAATTCAAGTGGGGCCTCCTCTTCGACTTCTTCCGCCTTGTTAGAACCATGGAGGTCGTAATCGGTCGCTTTCTTGCCTTCGGAAATATTGCGGTGCTCTTCTGACATATTCTCAATCGTGATGGTCACGAATTCGCCAAATTGCTGGGCGTAATTAAGCATATGTCCGGGAAGTAAAGTATGGACGTGGACTTTGACGATATCTTCATCGCGAACCGTAACAAGGGATTTGCCATGGGTTTTAAGGAATTTTTTGAAATTGCGTTCGATGAAAGGTTTCTTCCCTTCCCCGCCAAGACGTAAGACGAATTGGGTGCAATAGCCATATCCTTCCTCGTCTTCGGAAAGTTTAGCCCCGGCATAAGCGGAGACGACTTCGTTAGCGGATGGTTCGGCTTCGGCGGAACGGACAATGAATTTGCCGCGGATCGCCGACTCCATCCCTTCGAGGATGGTGACTAAGCCAGCACCGCCGCTATCGACGACGCCGACTTCTTTTAGGACCGGCAATAAATCAGGGGTATGAGCCAAAGATTCTTTTGCTTTTTCAACCAAATAGCCCATCGCGTCTTTGACCGACATCGTCGGGGTGACGGCTTCATTTAAAGAGGTCGCGGCTTCACGGATAACGGTGAGGATGGTTCCTTCAACAGGGTTGCCGACAGCCTTATAGGCATATTCTTTTGCCGCCATAAAGCAAGCGGCCAAGTCTAAGGAATTTAAATGCTTTTTGCCTTCGGTGGCGGCGGCAAAGCCACGGAAAATCTGCGAGGTGATGACGCCGGAATTTCCTCTTGCCCCCATTAACAAACCACGGGAGAAAGAAGAAGCCAAAACATAAAGATCATCCTCGTCGGGACGATTGGCGATTTCCTTCGCCCCCGAGGAGAGGGTGAGGTTCATATTCATACCGGTATCCCCATCGGGAACGGGGAAGACGTTTAATTGGTCGATTTCCGGGTAATGGTTATATAGGTTATTCGCCCCAGAAAGGAACATTTCCTTTAAGGCGGAGACATCGATGTAGCGCACGGTTAAGCCTCCTGGACGCTTGTGACGTAGACGTTGATACCCTTAAAGCCGATCCCAAATGCCTTTTCTAAGTCATAGGCAACACGTTTTTGGGTTTGGGAGAGGATTTCGGGAAGTTTTACTCCCTCGGCGCAGCAAAGATAAATATCGATTTCGTATTCTTTTCCGATTTTGCGAACGTAGATCCCTTCTTCGATTTTTTCCGCGGAAAGAATCTCCTTGGCGGCATCTAAAACGGAGTTCCGCCTAGATAAACCAACCACCCCATAACAGGACTTGGCGGCAGTTTGGGCGACGCAAGCGATCGCATCTAAAGAAATGTCGATGCCCCCATAAGGGGTCTTTTTATCGATTTTCATTTTTTGCTAAGGGCGAGGTGAACAAGCTGTCTACAAAGTAGACCTAGGGCAATTATAGGGGATAGGGAAGAAAAAACAATGACTCATAGTCATTCGGCCAAAAGAAAACCCGGGTAATTCTACCCGGGAAATCGCTTTTTATTGCTTCAAGAAGGTGAAGAATTCTTTGATCAAGGCCTTATGATGACCATAATGGAATATCATGTGGTTTCCATGTGGCTTGGTCAGTATTTCATTTAAGGAATCAGCGAATTTCACGCGGATTTGGGTTCTGCATAAAGTGGCGATGACGGGGTTTTCTTCGATATGACCTTCTAAGGCCATAACTTCGCTCGCATCGGCATTTATTTTGAAAGTAACGCAGTCTTCTTCCTTGATTTTGCCACGTATTCCAAACCCTAGCCCAGACTCAAAATGGTTGGCTAAGGTATAGGAAGTGATGAAGGAAAACGGGCACGTGCAATGAGCGTAAATCGCGGAGTTAGTTTCCATATCGAACTCACTTGGGTTAGCCATGAATCCGACTTCCCCAAACAAAGCTTTCCCAAGGCTCATCGAAATTAAGGCGGGGACATCCCCTTCGCATCCGGCGATGATGCCTTCTTCGTTTAATAAGGCAAAAGCAAGGCAAGAAGTCTCATGCTTCAAATTGAGCAAATCAAAGCACCTTAAGGTGAATCCGCCTAGATTATGCTTCTTGCAGATTTCCTTTAAGGCCAGATAAATGCGGAGAGACTCATATAAATCGGTCTTTCTGAAAGTCTTCTTCGCGAAGCGTTCCATTAATTCATCAGGAACTTCTTTGATATTTTCGATCTCATCGAGGAATTCCTGGTAATCGACATTTTCGATGTCAATGCCAAGACGCTCCTTCATGGCCGCGTAATCGACTTCCGAAGCGATTAACCAATCCGAAGGATGGCCAATGACGCCTAAACGGGTGGAACGGAATATTCTCCTGGCTTTGATGAAGCGGGCGTATTTAGCGATCTCATCATGCATATAAGTCGGATCGCCGAAGATGATTTTGCCTTCTAAGCCACGTTGGTGGAGGAAGCTTAATATCTCTAGCGAGGCGGCCAAAGAATTCCTTCTCCCGGTCACTAGAAGCAAATATGGGGATTCATAATCTTGATAATGGAGGAGGAACTGCGTCTCAGCGCCCCCGGTTTGGACAAAAAACACCCCAGGAAGCGATTTATCATCATCTTCGAAGAGGAATTCCCCTTTTGGGTCAATCGCGCCTAGGAAGGCCTTTTCTTCCTCCTTTAAAGCGGGGAGGGCGTCATTTAGAACGGACCGCAGATGAATTAACGAAACTTTTTCCATGCGCCTATTATATACAAAAAATAGGGCTTAATAGCCCTAAAAAGAAAAAGCCCGGCAGCGCGCTATTCTTGTCGGTTGCCCGGCTACCTTCGCCACTGCGGTGCTTAACTTCTGTGTTCGGGATGGGAACAGGTGTGACCACCGCGCCATCGCCACCAGACTTTTTCTACCCAACTGTTCTTTGAAAACCGGATATTAATCTTATGTCTTTCTTTTGCAATTTACTTATGCGCCTGACTTAGCTTACTCATCTATAAAATAGAATTAGTGAAATTAAGTCCTCGAGCTATTAGTATCAGTCAGCTGAACACATTACTGTGCTTACACTTCTGACCTATCAACCTCCTCGCTTTGGAGGGCTCTTACTTCTTTCGAATGGGAAGTCTCATCTTTAGGTTGGTTTCACGCTTAGATGCTTTCAGCGTTTATCCTTTCCAGAGGTAGCTACCCAGCCATGCCACTGGCGTGACAACTGGTATACCAGTGCTCCGTTAATCCCGGTCCTTGCGTACTAGGGACTAATCCTATCAAACTTCCTGCGCCCACGACAGATAGGGACCAAACTGTCTCACGACGTTTTGAACCCAGCTCGCGTACCACTTTAATTGGCGAACAGCCAAA
>CAJOML010000016.1 GCA_905235705.1 uncultured Bacilli bacterium
CGCCGCCGTTGAGCGTTTCATGGGAGCGACCGAAAAGCTCTCCTCAACGAGCCAAACCTTCGAAGATATCTATAACGCCATTATGGAACGTAACCCCCAGGCCTGGGCTTCCATCCATTTTGACGAATCGGGTCGCCCGATGCATACAACCTACGATGAGACCAAAAACCAGGTCTTCCGCACCGCGAGCAAACTTTCGCGTCTACTTTCTAACACCGCAAGAGGAACAGTCGTCGGACTCAAATTAAAGAATTCTCCCCGTTGGGGCGTCTTCTATTGGGCCATTTTGATGTGCGGGCATTCCCCTTTGGTCATCGATGCTAGACTCGCCAAGGAAAACACCAACAACCTTCTTTCCCAATCCGGCGCAGTCGCCTTAATCGCCAATGACGAAGAAGAATTCGTCGTTCCCTCTTACCGCGTCAACGAAATCTTAAACGAAGAAGCCGATTATGGCTTTAACCCCGATTGGGCCGATACTTGTTTGTTCTGCTCCTCCGGCACGACCGGAGCCGCCAAAATGATGGTTTTCCACGGCCATAATTTCGTCGCTCAGATCCTTGCCTCGCTTTCGATTCCGGGTCATACCGACGACTTGATGTATCCTAGCCCCATTCGAATCCTGGCGATGTTACCGCTCCACCATATCTTCGGCTTTGTCGCCGTCTTCTTATGGTATTCCTATTATGGCAAAACCATCGTCTATCCCTCCTCCATGGCCACAAGCGACTTACTCTATGCTTGCCAAAAAGGCGGATGCACCCACATTTATTCGGTTCCTTTGTTCTGGGATGGGGTCGCCCAAACCGTTTCCCGCACGATCGCCAATCTTAAGCCCTCCACTTCCGACACCGCCGAGAAGATGATCGCTTATAACACCCATAAGATTTCCCGTCGCGAAGCTGGATTTATCGCCGCCAAACTTGCCAAAGGCAAATTCCAAAAGAAGGTCCTTGGCACCAAAGTCAGATATTGCATTTCCGGCGGAGGCTTCCTCTCGCCCAAGACCTTAGCCCTTATCAATGGCTTAGGATATCCCTTATATAACGGCTTTGGGATGACCGAAGTCGGCATTACCTCGGTCGAGCAATCCCCCCGCGTCGAAAACCGACTCAAAGGTTCGATTGGCCGTCCATTCCATGGCATCGAATATAAAATCGATAAGAAGCCAGGCCAAACCCAAGGCGAATTGATGATTCGTTCCCCCATTACCCATGAAGAGGAAATCATCGGTGGCGTCCGTCGCCCCACTCCCCTTGAAGATGGATATTTCCGCACTGGCGATATCGCCTCGATGGATGCCCAAGGCAATTATTATTTGAAGGGCCGTATCAAAGACACCATCATCTTGGCCAATGGCGAGAACGTCTTCCCCGATGAAATCGAATATTATTTCAAGGATGTCGCCAATCTGAATAACTGCGTCTGCCTTGGCGCCGTCTTACCCAAGGAAAGCGAAGAAAAGATCGTCCTCGTCTGCGAAGTCGATAACGGCGTCGATGAAGCCAAGATCGAAAAGATCCTCGCCGACATCAAATCCATTAACGACACTTTGCCAAATGAAAAGAAAATCCAGAAGATCCTGATCGATAAGCGTCCCCTACCGATGTCAGGTTCGATGAAGGTCAAACGCTTCCTCGTCAAAGAAGCCATCGAAAAAGGTTCGAGCGACTTCCTCGGATTCGGGGAAGAGGAAAAGAAAGCAGCCGTCTCCTTCGAAGGCTATGACCCGGAGAAAGTGCAAAACGTCTTATCCCGTATCAAGAAGATTTGGGGTAAGGTCCTCATGCTTCCCGAATTCAAGATCGACGATGATGCCATTTGGAACACCGACCTCGGCGGCGATTCGATGTCTTATATCGAAATGTGCCAAGCCCTCGATAAGGAATTCAAGATCTCGATTCCCGAAAACCTCTATGGGGTTCTTGGCTCGCCTAATGACTTCGCCAAGACCATTCTTGACCTCTTACCCGAGGAAAATGAGACTTCTTCTAAGAAGAAAAGCAAAAAATAGTTGCCCCTATAGGCAAGAAAAGATAATATAAACACCGCAAAAAAGGAAAAAAGCCATGCCAAACATCAAATCACAAATCAAACGCGATAAGACCTCCAAGGCCGCCAACGAAAAGAATTCCGCCATCAAATCGGAAATCCGCACCGCCGTCAAAAAGGTCGAGACCCTCGTTGCCGAAGGCAAGAAAGAGGAAGCCGTCAAAGCCGCTAACGCCGCTATCTCGCTCCTTGATCGCCATGCCCAGACCGGGGTCATCTCCCGCAATTCGGCCAATCGCCGTAAAGCCCACGTTCAAAAGCTCGTCGCCTAAGGACGTATCAACGAACAAAAGAAGCGCTTCGGCGCTTTTTTAGTTTAATTCGGCTTTGGTGAGGAAAAGCGTGAAGCCATAAACGGGATCAAGATCGCCGTGGAGGATATCTTTTTCTAGTTCGTAGAGCTGTTCAATCGTCTTTTCGAGTTTATCGCCCCTTATCTTATATAAATTATATAAGGCGACCTCAACTCGCTTGGGGGAAGTAGCAAGTTCTTTGGCGATGCCTTGGGAAGAAAAACCCCTCGCATCGAGGAAACGGACTTGGTCGAGGAAAGCGAATTGGTTATATAGCATGTTAATCATGCGGATTTCGTCCATACCGAAGACTTTTGCCTTTTGATATGCCTCCAAGGCGGCCCCGTTATCCCCTTTTGTCAAAGCGTTACTTAAGGCGAAGACATTCTCTTCTTCTAACGGGGTGACAAGGCGCTTAACGGCATCTAAGGTGATGGTTTCCCCGTTGGCATAGGCTTCAAGCTTAGCAAGGTCATTCAAGAAGACGCCGAAATCGGCATTATCGCGCCTGACCAGTTCTATCGCCGCCTCACGTTGGATCTTCATGTTCCTGGATTCATAATATTTGCCCACATATTCGACCCATTCTCCCGGGGCGGGGATCAAGACTTCTTTGATAAAGCCGTTTTTGGTGATGGCTTTGACGAAATCGGATTTACTATCTAATCCCTCGTTATAAACAAGAAGATAAAGGTCGGTCTCGTAAATCGGATTATTCAAATAATCCAAGAGGGCGCTAGGGTTGTCCTCTTTGGCGAATTTTGGCTTGGTTTTGGATTTTCCTAAGAAGGCGCAATCATAGGCAAGGACGCATTTCTTCTCGCTTCCCAAAGATAAAAACGAGCATTCCTGGGCAAGGTCTTTTAGCATCGAAGTGGCCATATTAAAGGAGACGAAATTGGATTCGTCTAAGTTAGGATAATCTTTTTTGATTTCCCTTCTGGCGGCACGTTTGGCTAAATCTGGGGAAGCAGAATAAAATAGCTTAATCACGCCCCTATTATAATTGCTCCTATCATAGATAGGCTAGGGGAAATCCTTTTTATCCTTTGCCTAGGCCATAATAGGTTATCGTTCCTTCTAAATCGGTCCGCCGAATTTCGATATGGCGTTTTTCTAGACGGTCTAAAACCACTTTATCGGGATGACCATAACGGTTTTTCGCGCCGCAAGAGATAATCGCCACCTTAGGCTGAAGCAAATCAAGGAAAGCTTCGCTAGAAGATGTATTTGAGCCATGGTGCCCCACTTTCAGGATATCGCAACGTAAGGTTGGGTTATCCCTAACGATTTGCGATTCGATCGCAGTCGAAGCATCGCCCGTGAATAAATAAGATACCCCGCCTATTTTTGTCCATAAGACGCTTGAGGTGTCGTTTTCGTCTTTTCCTTGATAAACGTTGTAATTGATGAACGAAAGTGAGCCAATCGAAAACGAAGGTCCGACATCTTCTAAGAAACGATCGACTTTAAAACTAGCCATCAAACTTGAAGAAGCCCCGATATGGTCATAATCGCCATGGCTAGCGATAATCGCATTGACGTGATAAATCCGTTGCTTCCTTAAAAAAGGGATTAAGGTTTCATTGGCCAAATCTTTGCCCACCACCCCACCGGTATCGATCATCACCACGTCGCTTCCTTTACGGAGCAAAATCGCATCCCCTTGCCCGACGTTGATAAAACTGACTTGATAGGAAAAGACATAATTAAACGGGATCAATGAAACGACATACATGCCAATATAACCAAAGACAAGGATATTCCTTGCTCGTCTTAGCCCTACCTCGGAAAGCAGTAGCGATAAAGCAAGAACCACATAGAAGATGGCAATCCCACCTTTTGGCAACGCGACCAAAGGAATCACCGGATCAAAAGAGCTAAAGGCGTTAATCAAAGTCGAACTAATCCCGCCGATTCCGTTTAATAGACCGGCAAAGGGAAAGGTCAAAAAAGAAAGATACCCAAAGACGATGAGGAGAAAAGAAAAAGGGATTAAGACAACCGAATAAAGAGCTGAAAATAAATGGAATCCACCTGAAGAAAAGGATAATGGAAGCAGAAACAAACGCACGAAGAAAAAGCCGATTATCCGTTTCTTCCATTTTTTCTTATTTATCAACAAAGGGGCGAGGAAGCCAAAATATAAACTTAGTCCGAAACTAATGAGGAAGCCGCTTTGGAAGGCAAAATGAAAATCAATGATCAATAAGGTGATTCCGCTTATCCCGATTCGGCTTGGCGCCGGAAAAGGTTTCTTTAGTCCATATTCAAATAAAAGAGAAAGCCCCTTAACAAGGATTAGCCTTGCGATGCCGATTTTCCTCAAAGCCAGAGGAAAGAAGAACAAGACAAAGATAAAGCCAGTGATCTTCTCCCCTTTTTTGGCAAAAAAGAAAGAAGCGATATGCTCGACTAGTTTGCACAAAACCGACAAGAAAAACCCGCTTGTAGAAATCGCAAAAAGCAAATTCATCCCGCTTGCGCTATCTTTAATCGAGGAAGATGAACTTCGGGCAAAAAGAAGGGAACTTAATAACGATGCCGTGTTCTGCTCGAAATGAGCAAGGAAAGCGTCTTCTTTTTCCCTAAGCCTTAAGGGCGTTTTAAAGATAAACGATGACTTCCCGCTTAATTCATATTTGACCCCAAAAGAGGATAGATATTTGCCGAAATCGAACTGACTTTCATAAGTCGTCGCCTTAAAAGGCGAGATGAAGCCGTTGATGCGCAAAATATCCCCCACTTCGAAATGATGTTCATAATCGGCGAGGTAATACCGGTGCAATCCGCGTTGAGCGATAACGTAACCGTTGCCGACCTTAATGACATATACCCAAGAAGGAGATGAAAACGGGGTGAGGAAATAGGCGAATAATCCTACCCCCACCCCGAGAGTTGATCCAAGCAGGAAAACGACCCACTTCCCCTGCTTGGCGGAGATGATAAGAAGCAGTCCATAGAGCAAAACCAGAACTATGGTAAGGGCCACTTCTTGGAAAAAGGCTAACCATAAACCCAGGAACAAACCTAGGAAAAGGAATAAGGCTTCCACCTTTAGGCAGCATCACGTAAAGTGATTTTGTCGCGAACCGACATATAAGTGGCAGAGCCGATGCCGGAAACCAGTTTGATATCCTCTAAGCAAGAGAAGCTCGCGCTTAAACGATAATTGATAATCGCGTTGGAAACCGATTTGGAAAACCCGGCCACCGCCATAAGGGTATCCACGTCGGCTGAATTGATGTTGCATTTTGTAATCGGGGAAGCTGAGCAAGTGTTATTTAAATCACGTACGGGAGCGATATAGTAAGAGCCTTTATTGGATAAGACGCAATCCGTGTTAAAAGCGAGATTATCCGCGTTGGATGTGGCTCCTCCTGCCGCATTGATCAAATCGATCATCGTCGCCCCTTCATTTAAGACATAGGTGCCAGGACGATTAATTTCCCCGGCAATGGTCAAAGTCAATCCGGTGACTGAGACCGATGAACTTGGCGTGACGACGGTCACATTATTCGCGGTGATTGAATGGACGATGCCAAAGCCGATTAAGGCTAGGGCCGTTAATCCTACAATAATAAGAATGGTTTTCATGATTTGCCCTCCTGCTTCTTCTTATACGAAGCAGAAAGGAAATCGGTGAAAAAACATAAAGAAAAAGACGAGTTAGCCTTTGTCGTCCACCTTCATCCTAATGGGACTATTTTGATTCCATAAATAAAGCCAAATAAATAAAAAATCCAGGAACCATCTAAAGTTTCTGGATTTTACAAGCATATTACTTGGAGAAGTCTTGGATTGTGACTTCGTAAGGAACAGGGGCTTCGATACGGACGGTCTCGCCTCTATCGTGGCCAAGAAGGGCTTTGCCAATCGGGGATTCGTTGGAAACCGTGGGGCAACCGGGGTTAGAGGCATCCCCGCCAGTCGAACCGACGACTTTGACTTTACGGACCTGTTCGCCTTTTAAGAAGGTGACGGTGTCGCCGATATGGATGCCTTTGCCTTCGTTAATGCCGGCTTGCTCAGGGGAAATCGCGTTATTGAGGATATTTTCGATTTCCTGAATACGGGATTCGATCTGGGCGGTGCGGTCACGCGCGGCATCGTAGTCGGCGTTTTCCTTTAAGTCGCCTTGGCTACGGGCAAGGGCAAGTTTTTCGACCGCATCGGGCATTTGGACGTCGACGAGGTCACGGTATTCGGCTTGAAGTTTTTCCCTTTCTTCTTGGGTAATGATGATTAATTTGTCTGCCATAAGGATTTTCTCCAATCTAAAGCGAAGTGATTATAAATAATTTAAGGGCCAACTTCTAGGATTATTCGCCCTCTTCTTCCTTGGCCATCAAATCCTGATAGGCTTCAAGGACTTGGCTGGCTTCATCCATCTCTTCCTCATCGAGGTATTCGAGATGTTCCCCATCCACCGAAGAAAGGGGGATGATGTTATCGGGGTCTTCCTCATCGAAGAGGAAATAATAGGTCTTCCCGCGTTGCTCATTGACAAAGTTAAATAGCATCGTTAGGGTGACTTCTTCGCCACTATCTTTGACGATCGTGAATTTCTTTTCTTCTTCGTCCATCTTACTCTCCTAACAAAGCCTCTTTTAAGGCTTTCTTTAATGATAGAGGGTCGGCTTTGACTCGTCCACTGCCAGAGGCGAATGTCGGTGATCCGCCGCCGCCTCCTTGATATAAGCTAGCGGCGAGTTTCATCGCTTTTCCGGCACCTAGAGTCAATCCTTTGCCACCGGCTAAGGCGATTAAGGCGATGCCTTTTTCCCCGCTAGCGGCGATAAAGATAAGGTAATCAGGTCCTTTGACTTTCAAGGAATCGCCAAGCTTAGCGGCTTCTTCCCTTCCCCCTTCAACCGAAGCGACATAGAGTCTAATGCCATTAACTTCTTCATAATCATCCCCGAGCGAGGAAGCTAAAGAAGATGCCAGTTTTGCTTTTAAGCGATCGATTTCTTTATTGGCCGCGGCTAAATCTTCTTTTAAGTCATCGACTTTCTTTAATAGGGTCGATTCGCTGACGCCGCCGAAATTACGGCAAAGTTGGTCCACCGCCTCTTTTTTGCGGTTAAGGAAAGATAAAGCCCCGAGGCTCGTCCTCCCTTCGATACGCCTAACCCCGCTAGAAACGGCGGAATCCGAAACGAGAACAAAACAACCGATGTCGGAAGAATTCTTTACATGTGTCCCACCGCAGAACTCTTTTGAAAACGAAGAGAAGGTGACGACGCGGACAAAGTCCCCATATTTTTCGGAGAATTCCATCTCAGCCCCGAGTTTAGAGGCTTCTTCAAGAGGTAGCACAAGGGTCTTTTCTTCGATGGCTTCGGCGATTTTTGCATTGACGAGGTTTTCGATCTCGCGGAGTTGGTCGGCGCTAGGACGGCTATCGGATTCATAGTCAAAACGGAGGTATTCGGAATTGACGAACGACCCTTTTTGATCAACGTGATGCCCTAAGACTTCCCCGATCGCGGCATGGAGAAGGTGGGTGGCGGAATGATTACGCGCGGTCAGGGCACGTTTGGATTCATCCACTTTCAACGTGAAGACATCCCCGACTTCGATTTTGCCGTAATTGATTTCGATATGGTGAAGATGGGCGCCGCTAGGGGCTTTGCCCATGGAGGTGACGCTTGCTAGTGTGGTCTCGTTTTCGATCGAACCTTCATCGGAGACCTGTCCCCCGGATTCGCTATAGAAAGGGGTCTGATCGAAGATGATTTCGCCTTCTTCATCAAGACAATCGACTTTGACGCCGTCTTTGAATAAGCCAATGACTTTGCCTTTTAGGCAAGTGTGCTCATAATCGAATTTGGATTCTTCCTTAAAAGCAAGGAGGTCTTTGGATTGCTTATGGAAAGAGGCGATCTCGCCACGGGCGTTTCTCGCCCTTTCGCGTTGGGCTTTCATTTCTTCCTCAAAGCCTTCTTCATCGACTTTGACGCCCAATTCAAAGCAAATCTCCTTGGTCAAATCAAAGGGGAAGCCGAAGGTGTCATAAAGAAGGAAGGCGTCTTTGCCGCTAAGGGAGGTCTTTCCTTCGATCTTTTCGCGAAGAAGGGATTCACCTGAAGCCAAGGTCCTAAGGAATTTATTTTCTTCGTTTTGGATGGATTTGATGATGAAGTCGCGCTTAGTCTCCAAATTGGGATAGAAATGCTTATATTCGGAGATGACCGTATCGACAAGGGTATACATGAAGGCATGGTCAATCCCGAGTTTCTTCCCATATCTCATCGCGCGGCGGATGATACGGCGGAGGACATATCCCCTGCCTTCGTTGGAGAAAGAAGCCCCATCGCTTAAAGCAAAGGTTAGGCATCTAGCATGGTCGGCGATGACGCGGAAAGGCATCTTATCTTCGCTTTCTTGATAAGATTTGCCCGAAATTTCCTCGGTTTTATCGATAATCGGGGTGAAAAGGTCGGTTTCGAAGTTTGTCGGCGCGCCTTGGAGGATGCAAGCGATACGTTCAAGTCCAGACCCCGTATCGATGTTTTTGGAAGGGAGTTCCTTATAGTCTTTCCTGGCCACCCCTGCAACCGAGTTAAATTGGGAGAAGACGATATTCCAAATCTCGATATAACGGTCGTTTTCGATATCTTCGCGTAGCATCTTGACGCCTAAATGCTCAGGGTCATATTCCTCGCCACGGTCGAAGAACATCTCCGTATCGGGACCACAAGGTCCTTCCCCGATTTCCCAGAAATTGCCTTCTAAGGGGATGAGGTGATCTTCGGGAACGCCGCATTTGATCCAAAGATCGCGGGTAGCACTGTCTAGGGGGCTATAGGTGATATAAAGCTTTTCAATCGGTAAGCCAAAGCCTACATCTTCCGAAGTAAGAAGCTCATAAGCCCAGGGGATGACCTCGGGACGGAAATAATCGCCAATCGAGAAATTCCCAAGCATCTCAAAGAAAGTATGATGTCTAGCCGTATATCCGACATTTTCGATGTCGTTGGTGCGGATGCATTTTTGGACATTGACGATGCGACGGGAAGAAGGGATTTCCGATCCATCGAAATATTTCTTTAAGCCGGTGACACCGGCATTGACCCAAAGAAGGGATTTATCCCCCTGCGGGACTAGTGGCACGCTAGGGAAGATAACGTGTCCTTTCGAAACGAAGAAATCAAGCCAACGTTGACGGATTTCTGCTCCAGTTAATTTTTTCATGTTACGGCCTCCTAAAATAAAAAAGCGCCTCGTTGAAGGAACGCCTTTAGGCGCGGTACCATCCTTCTTCACCACAAGGGTGCGCTTACTTGCTTCGCTTAACGCGCGATACGGTGGCATTACCCACATTAAAGGGAGTGGCAAATTCCCAAAGGGAATGTTACGCTTTCTTCTTCGCTTTGTCTAGGGAGGACGAGAAAATAGACATAGCGGCTTGGAAAAGCCTTTGATTCCCTGTGTCTATTAAGTCAAAAAGCCCCACGCTAAGTGAGGCTTGTAAATAAAGACATTAACCGATTCGCTCTTCGCCGCGGTAGATTTGACCGATGATTCCACCGCCCCTCATCCTCTCGCCTTCATAGATGACGGCGATTTGACCAGGGGTAACGGCTTCCACGGGACGATCTTCATAGCAAACTTCAATATTATCTCCGATAAAACGGATTTTGGCTTTTTGATCGGGTTGACGATATCTGAATTTAACCCCGACTTCGAGGTAACCTTCGGGGCGAGGACCGATCCAATTGACCCCATCAAGATAGCATTTCGTCGAAGTCAGAAGATAGCGTTCGCTCATTTGGGCGACGTGAAGAACGTTATTGGCCACGTCTTTGCGATAGACGAAATATGCCCCTTCGGGAACGCCTTTCACCCCTCCGATGCCAAGTCCTTTATGCTGACCGATCGTGTAATATAAGACGCCGATATGATGTCCGATGACTGGGCCCTCTTCGCCTAAGACGATATCCCCGTCATGGGAAGGAAGGTAATTCTGCAGGAATTGTTTGAAATTGCGTTCGCCGATAAAGCAAACGCCGGTCGAATCCTTCTTATCCATGACCGTGTTTAGGCCTAATTGGTGGGCGATTTCACGTACACGTGGTTTCTCGATTTCGGAAAGGGGGAATAAGCAAGAAGCGATTTGGTCTTCGTTAATCTGGGATAAGAAATAGGACTGATCTTTTTTCTTATCATCGGCTTTATGGATATAGTAAAGCCCGTCCTCGCCTTTGACCCGTTTGGCATAATGCCCCATCGCGATCATATCGCAACCCTGGGAACGGGCGAAATCCAAGAAGGAATCGAACTTAATGTATTTATTGCAAAATACATCGGGGTTTGGGGTTCTCCCCTTTTTATATTCTTCAAGGAAATAGGAAAAGACATTATCCCAATATTCTTTGATGAAGTCGGCGCGAAGAAGGGGGATATCCAGTTTTTTCGCCACATCGACGGCATCCCAATAATCTTTTTCCTGAGGGCATTGATCGTTGCCTAAGGTGGGGTTGCCAAGGAAATCCCCGTTCGCGGTCGAATCCCAATTACGCATAAAACCGCCGACCACTTCGTAGCCTTGGCGTTTTAGCAAATATGCGGCGACGGCCGAATCGACCCCACCGCTTAACCCTACCATGACTTTCATTTCGACATTTCCTTGCTATCTAAGATGATTGTAAAAGGCCCATCATTAATCAATTTGACCTTCATATCGGCCTGGAAGATACCCCCTTGCACCTTGGGGCAGACTTCTTTGAGATATGCCATGAATTTAATGTAGGCGTCTCTAGCGAAATCAGCTCCCATGGCTTTGGTAAAAGAGGGGCGATTCCCTGTCCAAGGATCGGCATATAAGGTGAACTGGGAGACGCATAAGATTTCCCCATCCACATCGTTTAAGGACAAATTGGTTTTCCCGTTTTCATCAGGAAAAATCCTAAGTTTTGCCACCTTTTGGGCCATTTTTTGCCATAAAGAGGGGTCTTCTTCCTGGCCAAAGCCAACAAGAAGAAGATAGCCTTTGCCAATCGAAGAAACAAGTTCTCCTTCGACTTCGACGGAGGCTTCATCTACACGTTGAACGAGGATTCTCATCCTTCGATGACCTCGTGGATGATGGGCGGATAGGGGAAGCTTTCTTTGGTCAAGATAAAGGCATCACCGATTTCGGCGATGACTTCTTGATAATCTTCTTTATTGGTATGGCACTCGCATAGCTTATCGCCGGCTTTGACAAAGTCACCGACTTTCTTTGCCAAAACGATGCCGCTAGCCATATCGATGACGTCATCCATCCTTTCCCTGCCGGCTCCGAGTTTCATCGCCCCTAGGCCGATGCTAAGGCAATCAATCCGTTTGATATAGCCGTCTTCTTTGGCGTAGACGGGGATGATATGTTTGGCAAGAGGGAATTTCTCGGGATGATAGATATAGCTTTCATCGCCATGCTGGGCTTTGATCAAAGCGGCTAATTTAGCTAAGCCGGAGCCATCATGCATCGCCTTTTCGGCCATTGCACGTCCTTCTTCTTTTGTTTTGGCTAAGCCCGCTTGGGTCAATAAGATGGAGGCGGCGCCAAGGCAAAGCTCGACGAAATCTTTCGGGCCATGTCCGTTTAAGGTGGCAATGGCTTCTTTGACTTCTAGCGAATTGCCAACGGCAAAACCCAAAGGCTGATCCATATCGGTTAAAATGGCCCTCGTATCACGGCCAAGGTTTTTCCCGATTTTGACCATTTCAAGGGCAAGTTCGCGTGCCTTATCGATATTTTTCATAAAAGCCCCGGAGCCGAATTTAACATCCAAAAGAATGGCATCCGATCCTGAAGCGAGCTTCTTCGACATAATGGAAGAGGCGATTAGGGGAATGGATTCGACGGTCGCGGTGACGTCGCGAAGGGCATAAAGTTTCTTGTCCGCCGGGTCGATATGGGCGGTTTGTCCGATGATGGCAAGCCCCACTTCGTTGACCTGCTTGATGAAATCTTCTTGGCTAATATAGATTTGGGTGCCGGGAATGGATTCAAGTTTATCTAACGTCCCGCCTGTATGTCCTAACCCTCTACCGCTCATCTTCGCAACAGGGACTCCAAGACTTGCAAGAATCGGTCCGACTATAAGGCTCGTCTTATCACCTACACCCCCAGTGGAATGTTTATCCACCTTACGTCCATTAATTCCCGACAGATCAAGTCTGTCTCCACTATCAGCCATAGCCATGGTCAGATTGGTTGTCTCCTCATCATTCATCCCTTGAAAATATACAGCCATAAGAAAAGCTGACATCTGATAGTCAGGAATCTTACCATTCGTAAAACCATCAACAAGATATGTAATCTCGTCTTTTTCAAGTATGCCGCCATTGCGTTTTTTCATGATCAGATCATAAGTATTCATATAACCCCTCCTCTATTTATTATTCTGAGTTAAATTAGTTTCTCTTTAAGAGATGTTCCAATAGGAAGCGGGCTTACTCCGAAATTATCCGCAAGTGTCGCACCTATATCCGCAAAGGTATCCAGTGTTCCGAGATTAACAGCCTGTTGCATTCCTTTGTGATACATAATGACGGGAATATACTCTCTTGTGTGATCGGTTCCCTTAAATGTAGGATCACAGCCATGGTCGGCGTTGATTATAAGAAGATCATCATCATGCATCTTCGCAAGAACTTTGGCAAGCTCATGATCAAAAGCTTCAAGACCTCCGGCATAACCTTCAACATCACGCCTGTGCCCCCATGTAGAATCAAACTCTACAAGATTGGTAAATATCAGACCTTCATGCTGAGTATCCATAAAATCCAATGTCTTATTCATACCATCAATGTTGCTCTTAGTGTGAATACTGTCACCTATACCAACTCCACAGAATATATCACCGATTTTACCGACTCCCGTAACACGATAGCCTGATTTATTCATATAACTTAGCAGATTTTCCTCGGTTGGCTTTATGGAATAATCATGCCGATTAGATGTACGAACGTATGAATTGCCTTCTTTAATAAACGGTCTTGCAATCACTCTTGCAACCTCATGCTCACCGCGAAGAATCTCTCTTGCAATCTCGCATATCTCATATAGCTTCGGTACGGGAATAACATCTTCATGGGCGGCAATCTGAAACACAGAGTCAGCAGAAGTATAAATGATAGGATATCCGGTATTTACATGTTTATTACCCAACTCATTAATAATCGTAGTACCGCTTGCAACACAATTTCCAAGATATCCCGAAAGACCGGTCTTTGATAAAAATTCCTCCATAACCTCATCCGGAAAACCATCAGGATATGTCGGAAATGCCTTCTTTGTCTCAATTCCAACCATCTCCCAATGTCCTGTTGTAGTATCCTTACCATTGGAAAGCTCACAAGCTTTGCCATATGCACCAATCGGAGTAACCGAACTGTCATATATAGATGTTCCTTCAATAGAGAATAGTCCGAGTTTTTCAAGATTGGGAACATTTAATCTGCCCCTGTATGCATTCACATGACCAAGAGTATCTGCACCCACATCTCCAAACCTTTCCGCATCCGGCATCGCCCCAATACCCACACTATCAAGTATTATCCAAATAGCTCTTTTAAACATAATATACCCCCATTTTTATATATAAATTTATTTAATTGCGAAACTCCGAATTACATCTTTTTAATTGTGTTTATAATAATTCATGCAGTGGTCTTCTCTGCTTCTTCCTTGTGATCTCGAATACATCAAGCTTTGTAATCTCAATAAAATGTGTTGATATCTTGTCTTTGGCAAATTCACTTTTGAGACATTCAACCACCTTTTGTTTGTCATCCTCAGATTCCATATTGATAAAATCCACCATAATAATACCGGACAAATTGCGAAGACGTAACTGTCTTGCAGTCTCTTTAGCTGCCTCCAGATTAATCTTCAGGATATGAGCATCTCTGTTTTTCTTTCCGATGGATTTTCCGGTATTGACATCAACGACCACCATAGCCTCTGTGGGTTCTATCATAAGAAATCCACCTGACTTAAGCCAGACCTTTTTATTTAACAGCTTACTGATTTCCGCCTCCAAGCCGAGCAGCTTATAATACGGATAATCTTTATCCTCATACATGGAAATATTCATCGAAATATTAGCAGTTCTGTAATACTGAATAAGATTCTCATACACCTCTTCATTATCTGTCTTAATCTCCGTGACCCTGCCAATCCCATAGCTTTCCATGAGTGTAATATATTCAGGCTTATTACCATATAACAGCCCTGTCCTTCTCTTGTATGTTGCACTTTCTATAAGCTTATCCATCTGTGAGGTAAGAGACGTAAGCTCAGCATATATATCGGAATCATCAGCATCTCCACAGGCAGTTCTTAAAACATATCCGTATTGCATGCATCTGCTCTTCACAGTGTCAGAACTTTCAAGAAGTGCTTTAAGTCTGTCTCTGGTTTCATTATCTGATATCTTTTTAGATATTCCAATCTTACCGGCATCCATATCAAGAGCAACATATTTTCCTGAAAGATTGATATTTCCGGTAACACGTGCCTGTTTCATCTTCTGTGGTTCCTGCTCCACCTGCACAAGAATAAGGTCATTTTCCGCAATCGATGAAAGTCCCTTTGGTAAGCTACGGTTAAGAACTAAGGCCGGCTTGTCATCAAGAGGCAGATATCCAACACGCTCTCCATCCAAAGTAATAAATGCAGAATTGATATTCTTAACCTTCTTCTGTACTCTGCCAAGGTAGATGTTGCCAATCTGAACTCCTCCTGAAGATATCAGCGGATGACATTCCACAAGCTCATCCTCTTCATATACAAGCAGAAAATCAATATTATTAAAATGGGTAATCACAACTCGATTCATATCGCAATTCCTTATATTTCAATCTTTTTCGGCATCTCATCCGTGGCAAACACTAATAAATGTGAATATTAACAATAGTTACCTTCAATCCTTGTCCCGGTTTCCAGCAAGGATACCAACTCACCCTTATCATTTTTCATATAGGTCTCCAACCTGTGAATCTGATAGTCGAATTTATTATAAGGCACCTTCGCCTCGTTGCAGAGTGCCTCTAATACAGATTCAGGTTTCAGATTATACTCACTTCCGGTTGCAAGATACATATATATACGGTCTTCAGAAAGGGAAAGTTTATAGATTCCCTTTTTGATATCCTCCACCTTTTCATTCTTCTTGGTCTTTCGGAATACCTCTATGGTCTCTTTATCAAGTAAATGCGGAACCTGGGATAATATAGCTTGTTTCATTGAATCGTCCGTTTCATCCCGTATCGTTATCATATAGTCCGATGCCGCAACAATAGACATAGCTTTTTTGGCTCCCTCCGGCAATAGGAACACATCCTTAACAAAAATCCCATCCACCATCTGTTCGTTTAACCGTCGAACAAACTCATCAGAGGAGATCAAACTATTGAACTGTGCATCAAAATACTCTCCCTCGCTGGTAACTCCGCCGCAAAGGACATGAGCTGATGAGGTGAAAATCCTTGTGAATATGCAATATCTAAATCAGCACGTTTAACTGCTTTCTGGAAGAAACGCATGAGATCCAGGTGTCCGATATATTTGAGGACGCCCATCTTTGCATATTTAATTCGTACCTTGTATGTTTCTTCACTCATGAAGTGTTCCTCCTGATTCTGTGGATTATCTTTTTGATACTGTTAACATATTTTATTTAAATCAGTTAGCGATCAATGTCGTATATAGTGTTTTTTGAACCTCATCCGTCGGCAAATCAAAATTTTCCGCCACCTGCATTACTTAATACAGGTTATACCGAACCGTTTCTTCTCTCAAAGCATACACCGCCTCCGAACTTTGCAGCTCCACAACCGGAACACTTCTCGCGGCAGTTCGGTGTCACAACCTCCTGTTTCGCTTTCTTCCACTCAGACAGAAGAAATCCCTTAGTAACGCCAATATCAATGAAATCCCAAGGGAACAACTCGTCTTCTCCGCGTTCTCTTGTGGTATAGAATTCCTTGTCAATACCATTCTTTTCAAAGGCAGCCATCCATTTATCATTGTCAAAAAAGTCTGTCCATGCATCGAATATACAACCACTCTTGTAGGCATCATACAAGACCTTGGAAAGTCTGCGGTCACCTCTTGCAAACACTCCTTCAAGCACCGACACATAAGACTCATGATATGTATATCTGAGAGACTTTGCATTCAACTGCTGACGAAATGTATCCTTAACATGATG
>CAJOML010000017.1 GCA_905235705.1 uncultured Bacilli bacterium
GAGGAAGGGCATATCCTCGATCGGAAGGATTTTGGAGATAACGCCTTTGTTGCCATGACGACCAGACATCTTGTCGCCTTCGGAGATTTTACGCTTCTGGACGATGTAGACGTGGACAGCCATCTTCACACCGGGAGGAAGGGGATCCTTCTTCTTGTGGGAGAAGATTTTGACCGCGTGGACAATGCCAGCCCCGCCATGGGGGACGCGGAGGGAAGTGTCTTTGCCTTCGGCCGTCTTCTCGGCGAAGATGGCGCGGAGGAGTTTTTCTTCCGGAGTGGGTTCGGTCTGTCCTTTCGGGGTGACCTTACCGACTAAGATATCGCCTTCTTTGACTTCGGCGCCGGGAACGATGATGCCGTTCTCGTCGAGGAAGGTCTTAAAGGCATCGGAAACGTTGGGGATGTCGCGGGTGATTTCCTCGGGTCCGAGTTTGGTGTCGCGGCATTCGCATTCGTAACGTTCGATGTGGATAGAGGTAAAGACATCGTCTTTGACCATGCGTTCGGACATGATGACGGCGTCTTCGTAGTTATATCCGTTCCAAGTCATATAAGCGACGAGGATATTTTGGCCAAGGGCGAGTTCGCCATTACGCATGGCAGGGCCATCGGCGATGATTTGCCCGGCTTTGATCAGGTCGCCAGGATGGACGATAGGAACCTGGTTAATGCAGGTATCTTGGTTGGAACGGTTGAATTTTTGGAGATTATAGGTGCGGTTTTCCTTGCCTTCTTTGACGACGATGGTCGAAGAATCGATGGATTTGACGACACCGTCTTTGGCGGCGATTACGGCAAGGCCGGAGTCGCGGGCAATGAGGGTCTCCATGCCGGTGCCGACATAGGGGATGGTCGGGCGGAGCAAAGGCAAGGCCTGACGTTGCATGTTGGCACCCATAAGGGCACGGGTCGCGTCGTCGTGATCAAGGAATGGAATACAAGCGGCGGCGATGGAAACGACTTGCTTCGGCGAGACGTCGACATAGTCGATTTCGCTGACGGGAGCGACGAGGTTATCGTCATCGTGACGGCAAGCGACTTCGCTATCGAGGACCTCACGGACCATTTCGTCGCCCGTGAATTTGGGATCGATTTTGCTTAAGGGCATCGGATCGGCGAGGTTGATGTTGGCCTCGGCGATATAGTGCCCGCGTTCGTCATCGGCGGAGAGGTATTCGGTCGATGTCTCGGAGACATAGGCCTTTCCGTTATAAATATAAACACGGCGATACGGGGTCTTGATGAAGCCGCGATCATCGACCTTGGCATAAGTGCAAAGGTTGTTGATCAAGCCGATGTTTTGACCTTCAGGGGATTCGATCGGGCAGATACGGCCATAATGGCTATAGTGGACGTCACGGACTTCCATGGAGGCGCGGTCACGGGTTAAGCCACCAGGACCTAAAGCGGAGATACGACGCTTATTGGTGAGCTCGGCAAGGGGGTTGACCTGGTCCATGAATTGCGAAAGTTGGCTGGAAGCGAAGAATTCGCGGATGGCAGAGGTCAAAGGACGGATGTTGATAAGGTTCTGCGGCGTGACCGAAGCCATGTCGGAGATGGTCATCTTTTGACGAACCGTTTTGGCCATGTTGGCAAGCCCTGTGCGGAATTGGTTCTGGAGGAGTTCGCCGACGCAGCGGATGCGGCGGTTTCCTAAGTGGTCGATATCATCGACATGGCCAATTCCATCCATCACATTGACGAAATAGGAGAAAGTGGCGATCATGTCGGAGACGGTGACGCGGGAAAGGGTGCAGTTGGGATCATTGCCGACGATGGAAACGACCTTGTCGCCAACTTTGTCATTGGCATAAACCTTGACGATGTTGACAAGGCAAGGATTTTGCTCGACCTCACCGGCTTCGTTGATGACGACATCAAGGCCTTCGAGGGTCGGGATGACACGGCTATGGGCACCGTTTTCGAAGAATTCCTCGTCGCGGAGGGCTTTGACGTCGGCTTCGGTGAGGGTGTGGCCCTTTTCGAAACGGATTTCGCCATCGCTGGAAACGAGGTTCTCGGCCAAGATACGACCGGCTAAGCGTTCGTAGATGACGAGTTTCTGGTTGTATTTAAATCTCCCGGCGCGACCAAGTTTATAGGCGCGGGGATCGAAGAAGCGGGTATAGAAATAGAGTTTGCCGCCTTCGGGGGTATAAGGTTCGCCCGGACGTAATTTGGAGAAGATGTCTTTGATGGCGCCTTCGGCGGTGACGTTGTCCCTGTCTTTGGCAAGGGTATTCA
Organism: uncultured Bacilli bacterium; assembly: GCA_905235705.1. GTDB lineage: Bacteria > Bacillota_I > Bacilli_A > RFN20 > CAG-826 > Alloenteromonas. The sequence goes on from CAJOML010000017.1 coordinate 2,250, forward strand.
TCATGGCGTTGGATTCGCCGAAGAGTTCTTTGAGGAGATCCTCGCTTTCAAGGCCCAAGGCTTTGAATAATGAGGTCGCCGGCATCTTACGGTTACGGTCGATACGAACGTAGTAGACGTCTTTTTTATTGTCGGTTTCGCCCGGACGGAGGGTCGATTCGAATTGGATCCAGGTCCCGTGGTCGGGGAAGATCTCACCTTCGAAAATACGGACGCCGGTCTTATCCAAGGTATCTTGGAAATAGGCACCCGGGGAACGGATGATTTGGGAAACGATGACCCTTTCGGCGCCGTTCATGATAAAGGTGCCGGATTCGGTCATGCGGGGTAAATCGCCCATGAAAACCTCGGCTTCTTTGATTTCACCGGTGGTTTTGAAACGAAGACGTAAGGTGACGCGGAGCTTGCTTGAATAATTCTGGTCACCGGCTTTGCACTCAAGGGGAGTGTATTTGGGTTCTTCTAAGCGGCAAGAAACGTAATCGAGGAATAAAGTCTCATTGTTATTGGCAATGGGGAAAGATTCCCGGAGGATTTCGTCAATGCCTTTTTCTAAGAACCATTGATAGGACTTGGTCTGGATTTCAACCAAGTAAGGGAGCTCTAGACGGCCGGAGATTTTTGAGAAATCGATACGGCCATTGACTCCCACCGGATAAAGACGACCTTCGGGGTCGCGATATTCGGTGAAGGGAATGAAGTTGTCTTCTGCTGGCATGTGTTGCTCCTTATTTTGTCGCGATGAGGATGCGATATCCTTTGTGTTGGGAGACGACCTCCACCTTACTGAATAAGGTTTCGAGGTATCTCTGGCAGGAGGGTGCCCCCTGCTGCTTTCGGATGACTAGGACCAACCGACCTCCTTCATTAAGGTGGTCGAGCGCTCCCGCGTACATCGCGTAGGTAACCTTTTTTCCCGCGCGAATGGGGGGATTGGTTACGATTGTCGTGAAGGAACCTGCGATATTTTCATATATATCGCTTTTGAGGATGGTGACGCGTTCCTCGACGTGATTGGCGATGGCGTTTTTCTTGGCCGCTTCAAGGGCGCGGTCAGAAACATCGGCCATGGTGAGGTGACGCGTTGGATCGAAGCTCGCTAAGACGATGCCTAGCGGCCCGATGCCGCAACCGAGGTCTAGGATGTTTTGCCCAAGATCGGTCTTGGCGATGGTTTCAAGCAGCAATCTGCTCCCATCATCAAGGCCATCTTTGCTAAAGACCCCGTTGTCGCTATGAAAGGTAAAACCTTTACCTAGCAAAGTGAAGGAATAAAGTAGGTCAGCATGCTCAACTTTTTCGTCATTTTCGAAATATTGGGACATCTTTTACCTACCTCCTTTAATAGTGGAAACCCCGCCCCGGGTTGGCCCAGGGCGGGTAGTTAAAATCCGTTGGAAACGAGATTACTTGATCTCGACTTCGGCGCCGGTGGCAACAAGGGCTTTCTTGTGTTCTTCGGCTTCGACAGGGGAGATTTTCTCTTTGACGGGGGCAGGAACGGCGTCAACGAGTTTCTTGGCATCCATAAGTCCGAGACCAGTGATGGCTTGGACAGCCTTGATGACAGCGACTTTGGAGCCGGTGCCAAGGCCTTTGAGGATAAGAGAAACCTCGGTGGGTCCTTTTTGGGCGGGGCCTTCGTCTTCGGCGGGAGCGGCAGCGGCGGCCACAGGGGCGGCGGCGGTGACGCCGAATTCTTCTTCGACGGCTTTGACGAGCTCGTTGAGCTCAAGGACGGTCATCTCCTTGATGGCGGCGATGATCTCTTCATTGGTAAGTTTAGCCATGGTTAGATCCTCCTAATTAATTGGCTGCGGGAGCGGATTTATCCGCGATTGCCTGCATAGTAGCGGCAAATTTGGTGATCGGTGCGTTGAGGCACGATAGGAACATTGCGATGAGGCCGTTCTTGTCGGGTAGTTTCGCGATTTCCTTCACGCCAGAGGCGTCGAGGACTTTGCCTTCGGCAAGGCCGCCTTTGACAACAAGGGCGTCATGACGACGGGCGAATTTGACCAAGGCTTTGGGTCCTTTGGAAAGGTCTTTGGAGAAGACGAAGCCGTTGGGGCCGTTAAGCAGGTCGCCGAGAGAAGCGAATTCACCTTCCTCGAGGGCGCGGCGAACCAAGGTGTTTTTGTAAACGGTCATGGTTGTCTCGTCTTTGGCGAGGGTGCGGCGGAGTTCTTGGAGTTCGGCAACGGTAAGTCCTTGGTAGGAAACAACCGTAACGGAACCGGATTCTTTGATCGAGTTGATGATCTCTTGAACCTGGTCCTTCTTGGATTGAAGAACTTGCTGATTCATGGAATGTACCTCCTTTCTGTTGTATGTGGAGCTTCGATATAACTAGTGAAGTGTGAACGATTGACCTCAGCAGGGTGTTTGTATTAAGGCACTTGCCCCCGGCTATCTTAGGTATATGAAGCGATTCACCTAAATGTGATTAGTTCCTTCCGGGGAAGGTAACGAGGATACCAGGCCCCATGGTCGTGGAAAGGACGGCGCTGAGGATGAAGGTACCTTTGACGGTGGACGGACGGGATTTGACAATCTGATCGACCACGGCTTTGACGTTGTCGAGCAAATCGGCTTCGCTGAAGGAGACACGGCCAGTGGGGAGGGCGAGGTTGCCATTACGATCGACACGGTAGGCAATCTTACCTTTCTTGATTTCGCTGACGGCGGTCTTGACGTCCATCGTGACGGTGCCGGTCTTGGGGTTAGGCATTAAGCCCTTAGGTCCAAGGAGACGGCCCATCTTACCGAGTTCGCCCATCATGTCGGGAGTGGCGACGATGACATCGAAGTCAAACCAGTTTTGAACTTGGATTTTCTCGAGCATCTCTTTGCCACCGAAGTAGTCGGCGCCGGATTCCTTGGCATCATCGAGTTTGGTGTTGGTGACGACCAAGACTTTCTTTTCTTTACCGGTCCCGTGGGGGAGGGAGATGGTGCCACGGATCAATTGATCGGCGAGGGTCGGATTGACGTTGAGGTTGAAGTTGATGTCGACGGAACCATCGAACTTGGTGACGGAAGTTTCCTTGACGAGTTTGACGGCTTCTTCGAGGGAATAGACCTTGCCTTTCTCGATTTTGGCGAGGGCGGCCTGATATTTCTTGCTGTGCTTTTTCATCGTGATGGCCTCCTATTAGCGATCGACCACGACGCCCATCTGACGGCAAGAGCCTTCGACGATGCGTTTCGCGGCTTCGATATCGGTGGTGTTGAGGTCAGGAAGCTTGTACTCGGCGATTTCGGTGAGTTGGGCTTCGGTGATGTGGCCAACGATGTTCTTGGGGTTGCTGGAGCCTTTGGAGATGCCAGCGGCCTTAAGGATGAGGGGAGCGACCGGGGTGGTTTTGATGACGAAGTCGAAGGACTTGTCTTCGTAAGCGGTGATGATGACGGGGACGATTTGTCCGCGGCGGTCACCGGTCTTAGCGTTGAAGTCCGTGCAGAACTTGGCCATGTTGACGCCGGAAGAGGCGAGTTTTGGGCCAGGTTTGGCTTCGGCACCCGGGAGTTCCATTTTGACGACTTTTGAGATCTTTTTCATGAAAGTTCCTCCTGTGGATGATCTTCATGCAGTGGTTTGATACGGGCCTTCGTCTAGACCCTCCCACGCATTGCACGCCCTGAAAACGTGCTCGTGTATAATACGCGTGGCCTCATACCCACGTCAAGCAAAATTTAATGATTCGTATAAAAAAGGGCAAATCCGATGGTCGGAGATGCCCCGAAATGATGATGATTTAAATTATTCCTCGGTTTCCTCAACCGGAGAGGGTTTAGGTCTAGGGAAGAGATAACGGACGATCCCTTGGGAAATATAAACAAGGGCGGAGATAATGGAGCAAGCGCCCGAGAAAATAGCGGCCAAGCCGAGTGTGACATTGTCCAATTTGGTCATTCTCACCACAAAGAAGACGGCGATACCACAGGCTAGACGTAATAGACCGCTGAGGAAGTCGGAAATGAAGAAGGCTTTCTTTTCTTCGTAGCTCTTTGCTTCTCTGGGGTTGCGGATTTTGCCAATGCGGATGAGATAGAAAGTAAGCGTTTCGCCAAGTGTCCTAATCCCTGAGATAAGAGTGAAAAGCATGGCGATGGCAAGGGCGGCGATATTGCCGTCTTGGCCGATGATGTTACGTTTGAAATCCAGGGCAATGTGGAAGCCGGTGGCGTAAGGCTCCCCTCCGATTCCCATTAAGAATGGCCCGAAATAAAGGAAGAAACCGGCAAGGGCGAACGCGGCGGAAACTAGTAGCAAAGAGAAGACCGCCTTAAATTTGGCTGAAGACATTTTTTCCATGGTCAAACTATACCTTATGGAAGCGATGGGTTCACGCAATTTTACGGAAGTAGAGCCAAAGCGAATTAAAGACCATTAGCACAGCCAAGCCCGAATCGGCAAGGACGGCGACCCACAAAGGCAAAGCGAAGGCGCCAGTTAATCCGGCGATGAGGGAAAGGCAAAGGACCAAGGCTTTGATGGAAAGAGAAAAGACGATATTAAACTTGGCCGTGTTCTTGGTGCGACTAACAATCCGTAAGAAGGTCGCCACCTTCCCCGGGTCATCATCGACGATAACGACATCGGCGTTTTCTAGTACGGCATCGGCTCCACCGCTTCCCATGGCGATGCCAACATCGGCAAGGGCAAGAGAGGGGGCGTCGTTAATCCCGTCTCCGACAAAGGCGACACTAGATCCATTCGTTTTGAATTCGCGGATGGTGGATTGCTTTTCTTCTGGCAATAGTTCAGCCCGATAGGAATCGCAGCCAAGTTCATTTGAAATGGCTTTTGCGCGGTTTTCTTTATCCCCCGAAAGAAGCACGGATTTGATGCCAAAAGTGCGCAAATCGGCGATGGTTTGTTTCGAATTTGCCTTGATTTCATCTTTGATTAAGAATCCGCCCACATGTTTTCCATCGACGGCGAAATAGACATCAACCGAGCCCTTTTCCGATTCGATTTCCACGCCTGAAGAAACAAGTAATTTTTCTTTTCCGACGAGGACATCATGACCATCGATTTGGGCTTTGACGCCAAAAGAGGAAACCTCTTCGACGCGATCTTTTCCATAAAGCGAAACTTCGGGGAAAAGAGAATGGATCGCCTTGCCAAGAGGATGGGAAGAAAGGCTTTCGGCAGCGGCGGCTAAGCGAAGAATCCCTTCTTGGTTTTTCTCTTTGAAAATCACAGGTGTCACACCAACCTTAGCTTCGGTAAGGGTACCGGTTTTATCAAAGGCGATGATATCAAGCTGACTGCCTGCATCAAAATAAGACGCCCCTTTGACTAAGATGCCTTTTTTCGAGGCTAGGCCAAGTCCGGAGAAATAGGCTAAAGGCACCGAGATGACGACCGCGCAAGGGCAGGAAATGACGAGGGCGGACAAAGCGATATAAATCCATTTTGACCACACTTCCCCGTTTCCCATCCCTTCGATTAGAGGCGGGATAACGGCGAGAAGAAGGGCAACCCCAATTGCCACAGGAGTAAAAACTTTGGAGAATCTGGTAATGAAACGGGTGGCTTTCGATTTTTCCTCCGCCCCTTCTTCAATAAGATTCAGCAATTTGGCAACGGTCGAATCTTCATAATCGCAGGTGACTCTTGCCTTAAGCGAGCCGGAAGTTAAGAACGTTCCCGATTTGACCTCGGATTCGTTTTCTTTATGGACGGGCAAGGCTTCTCCGGTCAAAGAACTTTCATCGACTAAACCTTGCCCTTCGATGATGAGGCCATCGCAATAAATCTTGCGCCCCGCGTTTAAAACGACAATATCGCCAACCTTTAAGTCCTCGGCTTTACGTTCAACGATTTGCCCATCAACTTCAACAAGGGCAAGTTCTTCCCTTAAGTCGATAGCCGAGACGATGGCTTTACGTGAACGGTCGGAAGCTAAGTCTTCTAAAACTTCGCCGACTTGGTAAAGCAAAATGACAAGGACCGCTTCAAGGAAGCTATTATGACCTGGGCCATAAGCGCGTAAAGCAAATGCCCCAATGGAAGCGAGAACCATTAACGTCTCTTCGCCGAAGAATTCGCCTTCTTTGAAGCCCTGAATCATTTCGATGATAACGTCATAGGAAATAATCAAATAGGCGCCAACCATGATGGCAAGATTTATCCAAAGGCCAACCGTTTCTTCCTTCCATAGGAAAGTCCCAAGTAAGGCAAGGGTTAAACTAAGGGCAACGCGAATCGATTTAATGATGATTTCCTTTTTGGAATCTTCATGTTCGCATTCGCAATGGCCGTTTTCGCAGTGGCAAGACATCTTCTATTCCTCCGTGACGTGATCGTAAACAACATTCAAAAGGGCGATGACGTGATCATCGGCAAGCGAATAAAAGACGTACGTCCCTTCTCTTCTAGTGGAAACAAGGTTTGCTTTGCGAAGAACTTTCAATTGATGGGAAACAAGGGATTGCGATGCCCCCACTTCAGAGACGATTTGATTGACCGATTTCTCGCCTTCGGAAATCGCATACATTATTTTGAGTCTTGTAAAATCGGAAGCGATATTCAGGACGCTTTCCATTTCATCAAGGATTTGATCGGATGGGATATCGGGCATAAGGTCTCCTTAATATGAATAAGTTTTCATATTTGATCTTATTATATGAATAATTTTTCATATATCAATATCTATTTAATATCTGATGCGGCTGATCAAGGAATAATCCTCGGCATTATGAAGGCTAATTTCCTCTTCGCCGATAATCGCATAAGAAGGGCAATCGTCGCGTGGCTTGCCAATCGAGCCGGGGTTTAAATAGATGGTCCCGTAATTATCTTTTAGCATCTTCACATGGGTATGCCCGGAGATAACGATGAAGCCAGGTCCAAACCCCGAAAAGACCGGATAATGATTCATATATGCCTTTTTTCTTCCTAAAGGTAAGGTTAGCTCTAAAGGCAAAGAGAAACCTAGATATTGACCATCCCCCGCCCCATCGGTATTTCCTTTGACGGCAAAGATAGGAATCTGATTGGTTTGGAAAAATTCACGCACGGCATTGCTATCTTGGTCATAAGCCCCATAACTGATGTCGCCAAGGCAAAGCAAAACATCGGGCTTTTCATAGGCGATGTCCCGTTTTAATAAAGCAAGGCCGGATTGCGATCCATGCAAATCGGAAAATACAAAATATTTCATCGCGTTTCATTTTACCTTTCATCAATTTCGATAAGTAGAAGTTTTTCGCCAAATCTCTTTGTGCTATGATTTCCTGCTATGAGCAAGGCCGCGACTGTTTACGAAGAAATCAAAGATAGACTCCAATATACGTTGAAATCATATCTTCGCCTGGATTTGCCACCGGCAACCATGGCGAATGCTTATCACCTTGCCGGGGCTGGCGCATTTTTATTCGATAACCTCTTCTTAAAAGAAGGGGCGGGCATGGAAATCACCGCTTTGGTGGCCGAGGATAGCGATGTTAATTTCGACCCAAAGCAGCTTTCTTCCTTAGCCACCAAAATCCGCGTCAACATGTCTTCGGAAAACTTTTCCGGTGGCTCATCTCCGTTAAGGGATTATCTAAGATGGGTATCTGAGGCTAAGCCTGAAGTTAAATATTGGGAAGCTGACCTTGCGGGGAAGCTTTGCATTTGCCTAACCGAGGAACTTGTTAATTTGGCGATTCAAGAAGGCGGGGCAAAAGGGCCGTTACGTGTATCGGAATATTTCTTTCTCAACTTCACCGTCATGTTCGCTTTGCTTTATAAAGAATGTCTTGGCTTAGATGGCTATCACGCCTTGAAAAGCTATATTTATTTCCAAGACGTTGAAGAAGAATCGGAACGCATCCGCGGGGAGATTGGCGACTAATGAAAAAACTAATCTTGATCTGTGGCCCGGCCGGTATTGGAAAGTCAACCTTCTCCAAACGTTATATCGAGTCTCATCCCGATGAAAACCCAATCGTCATTTCCGCCGATGACACGCGCAAAGCCATCTGCGGGGGATATGATAAATTTCCCCCTCAAGGGAATATGCTTATCGTCTATGATGAAATGATAAGAAAAGCCAAAAAACTTGCAAAAGCCAACGAAAACATCACGATTTTGATGGACACCACCTCATTAACCGACCGCCGTAGGCTATATTATGCAAAACATTTGCAGGAGTATTTCGATGTGATGGAAATCAAGATGCTCCGACTTCACGATTATTTCACTTGCTTAAAACGTAACGCCACCAGACCCAAAGAACGCCTCGTCCCTGAAGCGGTCATTAAAGATATGATCGAACATTATGAGGAATGTGGCGAAGAGGTACAGGCATTATTCGCTTCGATCGAAGATATCTACATGGACTAAAAAAGGATCCGCGCGAGGATCCTTTTAGTTCGGTTTTGATTTATTTACCGTGCTTTTGAGAACCGGTGATTTTGCCTTTTGAAGCGCCTTTGGAAGCGTGGATAAGGACGGTGCCTTGTTGGTTGCCGCCAAGGACCTTGGCATAATCTTCGGCTTCGGCTTTGGTCTTGAATAACTTAATCGCCTTTTCGCCTCCGGTCAATTTGATTTGCCACATTCCATCTTCCCTCTTGGAAACGTGGTATACCTTTTTTGCATCTGCCATTTCTAAAACTCCTTTTTTAATGGTTTTCCATATTTTATCACCTTGTCTGAGTTTCTCTAATATGTTTTGCTCTTCTTCTTCATCAGGTCTTAAGCGCCTATAATACAACCATGAATCAACGTGGCGCTTTTCTCATTAACGGTTATCACCTTTACCCCGGGCACTCTCATTTTCTTTCTCGCTTAGGTGAAGAACTCAAGAGCCTTGGGATTGCCATGGATATCTTAAAGTCCACCGATGTCTATTGTCAGCTAAATGAAGCGGGTGAATATGTTTTCACGTCTAGGCTCAATTATGATTTCATCGTCGTCTTAGATAAGGATAAATATATCCTAGAAGCCTTAGAAGCAAAGGGGATCCGCCTCTTCAATTCGAGTTATGCCACTTCTATCTGTGATGACAAGATGCTCACCTATATGGCTTTATCTAGGCAAGGGATCCCAATGCCAAGAACCATATCCTTCCCCTTAAATTACGCGCGGAAAAACCACGAATTATTTTTCGCCCAACTCAAGAAGAACTTTGCCTTTCCTTTTGTCGCCAAAACCAATTTCGGCTCAATGGGTACGGGGGTTCACCTTATCCATAATGACGATGAACTAAATGGCCTTATCCCCGATTTAGATGAACACCCCTATTTATTCCAAGAATATATCGCTTCCTCATCGGGCTTCGATGACCGCCTCATTCTTATCGGCGGCAAGTTTTTCTGCGGATATCGCCGGCACGGAAAAGAAGGTGAATTCCGTTCCAATATCTCAAATGGGGGATATGGGGAGAAGAAGGAAATCGATCCTGCCTATATCGCTTTAGCCGAAGAGGCGGCCCAAATCATCGGCTTAGATTACTGCGGCATCGATATCCTCACCGGCGAAAATAAGCAACCCGTGCTATGCGAAGTCAATTCAAACGCTTTCTTTGCAGGTGCCGAAAAAGTGACGGGGCAAAATATTGCCGGGGCCTACGCGGAATATATTTTCCAAACCCTTTACGATAAATAATAACGGCACGCCTGATTGACGATGTCGCGGTCACTATCGTGGCTAAGCACGATTAAGGCGTCTTCTGGTTTAAGCCAATAAGCATCAGACACCTCTTCCTCTTGCAAAGTGAATTCGGTTTGGTTTGTTTCGGCAATAAACCAAATCACTTCCTTGAATCTTCCCGCCCGCGGAGAATAGGCGGAATGAATACGGAAGCCAGGAACGATAGAGACAAGCAAACCGGTCTCTTCCTTGATTTCCCTTTTCGCCGTAGCCTCTTCGCTTGCATCGGCTTTTTCGACATGGCCTTTAGGAATGGAATAATGCCCACCAGCCATATGTTCAACTAAAATCTTACCGTCATTGAAGACAATCGCCCCACAGGATTTTTCCTGTTTGCCAAGGATATTTGATAAGGCATTAAATTCATCTTCGTTGATGCCGATTGCCTCAAAATAATCCGCAAAAGAGCCATAACGCATCAAAAAACGGGCAAAAAATGCAGGCAAAAAGTCAGGATAAGGATCAATAAGAATGGAAGGCAAATTATTCTTTCTCGCTTCAAGTGCCATCTTCGGAAGCAATTCCAAAGAAAGCAAATAATCTTGATTCACCTCTTCCATGGGGACTCCGTTGATTAAAAGCAAGACGGCGGAGAAGACACCGGTTCTATCCTTGCCCGCATTGCAATGGATGAGGAGGGGTTTAGGAGCGTTAATGATGGCTTTGAAAATCGTTCTCGCCGTATATGGGTCTTCTAGCATCTCCATATAGGTTTCGAATTGTTCGTTGTAATCTTTGGGGATACGCCCATCGCCATTGACGTTAAGGGGGATAACCTCCACCCCTTCTCTTTTTAAGAACGGATTAGGGAGGCTTTCTTTGGTTTTAGGTTCGCGTAAATCGATAACTGTTTTGATTCCTAAAGCGGCGATCGCGTCCACGTCCTCCTTACTTGCATAAGCTAAGGTTGCGGAACGATAAATAACGCCAGGAGCGGTTTCGCCATAGGAAGCATGGTATCCGCCAAGGTCGCGGAAGTTCTCTAGAGTTTCAAAATAATGAATATTTGGCATGAAGGGATTTTAGCAGGGTAGAGCCCTTACGACCACGAAAAAAGCGCCAGAGCAACCTGACGCTTTATCGGAAGTGGCGATTACTTCTTTTCGTTGGCTTTCTTAAGTTCGGCTAAGATGCCGGTAAGAAGTTCTTCCTGAGTGGGCTTTGGTGCTTCGGGCTCGGGCTCGACGGGTCTTTCTTCAGGATGCTTCTCGTAATATTTTTCACGAGCTTTGGCTTCGGCTAGGGCTTTCTTCTTTGCGGCAGTGGAAACAATCTTGACGATGATGAAGAGGACGATGCCGACGATGACGAAGGAAATGACGGCATTGATCAAAGCGCCCCAGTTGAGGATCGGCATGGAAGAGAAGTAGTAATTGCCACCATAAGCGGTATAAAGACCACGGATGGCAGCGTTTTCGATCGCAGACCAATCTTTGGCGGATAAGACCATTTGGTTTTCGGCGATGCCAGCGGCTTTGGCAAGCTCAATCGCGGTGCCGGTCTTGATGGGGGTGACTAAGCCAGTTAAGCCACCAGGGACGGCAGCGGTAACGCCATTAAGCAAGATGCTGGTAAAGGCGTTGACGATGGCAGAGAAGGCACCACCGATGACAACACCGACGGCAAGCATGAACGCGTTGCCACGATTCATGAATGCCTTAAATTCGGCCCATAAGCCCTCTCCGGATTTCCTCTTGGCCGCTTTTTTGGCGGCTTTTTCTTCTTTTGTAAGTTTTGCCATTTAAAATGACCTCCTTAGATACGGCTTAATCATATATTCAAGGAGAACAAAAAGAAATAAATCAAATTAAATTGGGCAGCTAAAAATATATCGGCAAAACGATTGGGCAACTTCATCTATCCAAAAAAACGGCATTTTTAATGGTCTAGGCGGGAAAAACTGCCATCAAGCCTGCCCTTATAAAGGATAATTAAAGCTTAAGAAATTCGAAATTATCGGATGAATTGAGATTTTCCTATACACTGTCTATGTTTTTGCCATCTAAAGGCAGGGGCTTTACCGATTTCAAGGAGAAAATTAGTAATTTTACATTTCAAAAAAGCTAAGATTACGACTTGTTTTTTCAGCAATAAAAAATTTTTCAAGTGGGAATTTTTCCCTACGGGAGAGATGCTTAAGCATAGTCATTGCAAATTGCCGTTTTTCGATTATTATTCCTCCTGCAAACCCTTAAAGGGAGGGTTCGTCACACATCAAAGCTTTGAGAGAGGATCTCTTTTTATTCCCTCTAGGGTTTTGATACCCCAACAGCAAAAGGAGTCTAAGGATGTTACAAGTTGCAAAAAGAGACGGTACATTAGTGCCATTCGATCTTAAAAAGATCCAAAGCGCTCTCGAAAGAGCATTTGCCGCCGAGCACAAGGAAGTCACCCCCGATATCATCGAGTTACTTTCTTTGCGTGCAACCTCCGCTTTTAACGCGAAGGTCAAAAACCAGACCGTTTCCGTCGAGGACATTCAAGACGCCGTCGAAATCACCCTCATTCAGGCCGGTTTCGTCGATGTCGCCAAATCCTATATGGATTATCGTGCAAAACACGCTGCCCTCCGTCAGGTCAAAAATACCAACATCGATTTTAAAAACGTGGTCGATAGTTATCTCCGCGTCGCCGACTGGCGTGTCAAGGAGAACTCCACCGTCACCTATTCCGTCGGCGGTTTGATTCTTTCTAACTCTGGCGCCGTCACCGCCAACTATTGGCTTTCCGAGGTCTATGACCGTGAAATCGCCGATGCCCACCGCAACGCCGATATCCACATCCACGATCTTTCGATGCTTACTGGCTATTGCGCAGGCTGGTCTTTAAAACAACTCATCCAGCAAGGCCTTGGTGGAGTCGTTGGCAAAATCACCTCTTCTCCCGCCAATCACTTGATGACCCTTTGCAACCAAATGGTCAACTTCCTTGGCATCATGCAAAACGAATGGGCCGGCGCGCAAGCGTTCTCTTCCTTTGACACTTATCTCGCCCCTTTCGTCCGTGCCGATCACTTGACCTATAAGGAAGTCAAACAATGCATCCAATCCTTCATCTATGGCGTCAACACACCCTCTAGATGGGGCACCCAATCTCCTTTTACCAACATCACCTTGGACTGGACCGTCCCTGATGATATGGCTAATCTCCCTGCCATTGTCGGTGGCAAAGAAATGGATTACACCTATGGCGATTGCAAAGAAGAAATGGCGATGGTCAACAAAGCCTTCATCGAGACGATGATCGAAGGCGATGCCAATGGCCGTGGATTCCAATATCCTATCCCAACCTATTCCATCACCCGCGATTTCGATTGGTCGCCTAGCGAAAATAACCAACTCCTCTTCACCATGACGGCCAAATACGGCACCCCCTATTTCTCCAACTACATCAACTCGGATATGAAACCTAGCGACGTCCGTTCGATGTGCTGCCGTCTCCGTCTTGACCTTCGTGAGCTCCGTAAAAAATCTGGCGGCTTCTTCGGTTCTGGCGAATCCACCGGCTCCATCGGTGTCGTCACCATCAACATGCCGCGTATTGCCTATTTAGCCACCGATAAGGAAGACTTCTACGCCAGGCTCGACCACTTAATGGATATCTCGGCCCGTTCGCTGAAAGTCAAACGTCAAACCGTTTCCAAACTCTTAGACGCCGGCTTATATCCATATACCAAACATTACCTCGGCACCTTCAACAACCACTTCTCCACGATTGGTTTGGTCGGGATGAACGAAGCCTGCCTCAATGCCCGTTGGATCAGAAAAGACCTCACCAGCAAAGAAGCCCAGGATTTCACCGTTGAGGTCCTCAACCACATGAGGGAACGTCTCTCCGATTATCAGGAACAATACGGTGAC
>CAJOML010000018.1 GCA_905235705.1 uncultured Bacilli bacterium
ATAGACGTAAGGCTCATAAGGGTCTCTGTAATCGCAAAGTGTTTCGTTTGTTTTGTTCATTTCTTCCATGTTAAAATCTCCTTTTCTTTTAAAATTTGTTTAAACAGTATCGTTGTCCAGCATATTTAATACCCCAGCAATGATGCCAGCGATAACAAATACGCCAGTGATTCCGAGTGCTACTAACATCCATACAGGAAACGTTCCCATGTAGATACCGTAGCCTGCTACAAGAAGTAAATACACTACCATCGGGATGACTGTCGTCATAAACCAGATGGCACGTACAGCCTTGTAACCTTTCTGTCCTTCATCCATGCAAATATAGATAAAGTTGACAAACATTGTGATGACTACATACGTTATGATGATTGTTTTGAACATGATAAATTTCCTCCTTCGTTTTGTTATTTTTTATCTTTGTTTTTTGTGTACAAGTTTATCTCCGTTTCAAGTAATATACCTTATAAGTGAAAGAAGAACGGGCATAATAAAAACCCCGCCGAAGCGAGGCTTGCTTAAGGTTTAGAATTGGCCAAGATAATAATTCTTTTTGCCGCGGCGGAGGATGATGTATTTTCCAAATAAAGCATCCTCTTTGGTCACGGTCTTGGCAAGGTCATTGACCTTTACGCCATTGAGCATGAGCGAATTTCCGGTGATGAAGGTTCTCGCTTCGCGTTTGCTAGAAGCCGCGCCTAGATGCATCAACAAGTCTTCAAGGAGCATCTCCCCTTCAAGAGGCTTTTTCATTTCGCCGAAGAGTTCTTCGATTTCGTTCTCCTTTAACGAAGCGACATTGCCAGAGAAGAGAGCTTCAGACATCGCCACCGCTTCTTTGGCGGCTTCTTCGCCATGGATGTCCTTAGTGACTTCATAGGCGACTTTCTTTTGCCCGATACGGGCACCAGGGGCAGCGAAATGTTCACGAGCCGTCTCTTCGATTTCTTCCTTGTCGAGGAAGGAAAAGATCTTAAGGAAGCGAATCGCATCCTCATCGGTCACGTTCATGAAATATTGATATAAGGCATAAGGGGAGGTGAGTTTCGGGTCAAGGAAGAGGGCGCCTTTTTCCGATTTGCCGAACTTCTTGCCATCGCTTCTAAGAATCAAGTGGGCGGTCATGACTTCGACTTTTTCCTCTTCACCATCAAGTTTGCGGATGAGTTCAAGCCCGGAAGTGAGGTTACCCCATTGGTCATTGCCACCGAGTTGGATATTCACCCCATAGGTATGATGGAGGTGATAGAAGTCGATGGATTGGAGAATCTGATAAGAGAATTCGGTGAAGGAGATGCCGCTTTCCAAACGAGATTTGACGATTTCTTTCGACATCATGTAGTTGATGGAGAAGAATTTGCCATAATCGCGAAGGAAGTCGATGAGTTCCATATGACCAAGCCAGTCATAATTGGAGACAACGACGCCTTTTTCAGGGTCGCTTAAATCGATATAACGTTCAAGTTGGGCACGGATAGAGGCGGTATTCTTTTCCAAGACTTCTTTGGTTTGGATGTTACGCTCGGCGCTTTTCCCGCTGGGGTCGCCAATCATCCCGGTCGCACCGCCAACAAGGGCGACGACTTTGTGCCCGGCTTTTTGGAAACGCTTCAAAAGGGAAATCATGACATAGTTGCCAAGGTGCATGCTTCCGGCGGAAGGATCAAACCCGCAATAAACGGTTTGCTTAGTCTCCAGCAATTTAGCAACTTCCTCTTGGTTAGAGTATTGGGCGATAAGGCCGCGGTAATTCAAATCTTCAATGATGTTTTTCATAGCAGGGGTATTGTAATCTAGTGACCAAGATTAATCTATCATCAAAATCTAGATTTAGATGATGGGTAAAAGAAAAGGCCGCCCATTTTAGCGTGAACGGCCATCTCTATTTGAATGATTAATACATCTCCGGCATGGCTGGGACAGCTGGCTTTTCTTCTTTGATTTCAGAAACGGCGGCCTCGGTTGTCACAAACAAAGCGGCAATCGAAGAGGCATTCAAGACAGCTGAACGGGTGACTTTGGTCGGATCGACGATACCTTCGTCGAAGAGATTGACCCAAGTGCCTTCCTTGGCGTTGAACCCGAAGTCTTTCTCGGCCTTAAGTTGCTTGGCTTTGACTTCATTTCCATCATAGCCGGCGTTCGATGCGATTTGCATCAAAGGCGCGGTAAGGGAATCCAAGACGGCATCGATACCCTTTTGGACATCGGCATTGCTGTCTTTAAGTTGTCCTTTTAACTTGCCATAGATTTCGGATAAAGCGGCTCCACCACCGATGACAATGCCTTCGGCAACGGCGGCCTTAGTGGCGTTAAGGGCGTCTTCGATACGAAGTTTCTTTTCTTTGAGTTCGGCTTCGGTAAGGGCCCCGACTTTTAAGACGGCAACACCACCGCTTAATTTGGCAACGCGCTTAGCAAGGTTCTTTTTGTCATATTCGGAAGAGGAGACCTCATATTGACGTTGAAGTTCATTGATACGGGCAGCGATGGCTTCTTTATCGCCTTCCCCGCCGACTAAGGTTGTGCGGTCTTTCTTAATCGTCGCGCGACGTACTTTGCCTAGCATTTCAAAGGTGGCATCTTTCAATTCCATACCAAGGTCTTTGGAGATGAAGGTGGCGCCGGTAGTAATGGCAATATCTTCAAGGGCCGCTTTCTGGGCATCGCCAAATTCAGGTGCCTTAACGGCGACGATATTGAAGGTTCCCCTTAGCTTATTCACCACAAGGGTCGAAGTGACATCGGCATCAAGATCATCGGCGATGATCAATAAAGGCTTATGGGAATCAACGACAGACTGCAACAAGGGAAGGATATCGTTGATATTGGAAATCTTCATGTCGGTGACCATGACGAGAGCATCTTCAAGCTCAGCCACCATCTTTTCGCGGTCAGAAACCATATAAGGAGAGATGTAGCCTTTTTCGAATTCAAGGCCCTGGGTAATGGCGAGTTCATCGTCCATTCCTTTTGAGTCATCGACAGAAATTACGCCGGTTTTGCCGACTTTTTGCATGGCTTCGGCAATTAAAGCGCCGACGGTAGGATCTCCGCTAGAAATGGTTGCGACCGAACGGATATCGTCATTGGTATCAATCGGGCGAGAGATTTTAAGGAGCTCATTGGCGACTTCTTTGCCCGCCTTTTCCATACCCATACGGACGAAGACGGGATTGGCCCCGGATTCAACCGAGGCAATGCCACGATGAATCATTTCCTGGGCAAGAAGGGTGGCTGTGGTTGTGCCATCCCCAGCTGCATCATTGGTTTTGGAAGCGACTTCATAGACGAGTTTGGCGCCCATGTTTTCGAATTGATTCTTCAGTTCGATATCCTTGGCGATGGTGACCCCGTCATTGGTGATAAGGGGCGTCCCATAGCCTTTGTCCAAAACGACGTTCCTTCCTTTTGGACCAAGCGTAAGTTTGACGGTGTTGGCAAGGGTATCAACCCCAGCGACCATTTGTTTTCTCGATTCGTTACCGAAAATAATTTCTTTTGCCATTTTAATTTCCTCCTCGATTATTCGACGATGGCGAGGATATCTTCTTCTTTAATTAAAAGATATTTATGCCCGTCATCCTCGTATTCTGTTCCGCTATAGGCGCGGTAGATGACTTTTTCCCCGGGCTTTAAAGTCGTGGCAACGAATTTGCCGTTTTCTTCTTTTCCTGGGCCAACGGCAATAACGGTAGCAACGTTGCCGGTCTTTTTTTCGCTAGTTAAGACAATCGAACCGACTTTCTTTTCGGATGCGATCTTTTCAAGCAAAATGTTATCTAATAATGGTTTAATCATGGATGTAACCTCCTGAAGCGACTTAACTATATCCCTCCTTTTTAGCAGTTTCAAGTATAGAGTGCTAAAAAATTTTAAATCTTTATGAAAGCCAAAAGAAAAACGGAGCAAATTTTCATTGGCTCCGTGATTCGTTTTACCTCTTAATGGTGGATTGACCAAGTACTAAACGAGGTTCTAAGCGGGATGTTTTTTCAACTAGCTCTTGGTTAAGAAGGTCGGTCAGCATATACATGGCGCGCTTCCCTGCTTCTTGCATATCGATGTGCATGGCAGTGAGGGTCGGGCGGACGATATAAGCATATTTGGTTCCGACTAGAGACAAGACCTCGATGTCTTGAGGAACGTTTAATCCCGCATCCATGGCGGCGTTTTCAACCGCGGCCGCGATAGAGTCACGATAGCAAATATAGAAAGTGTCTTTGCTATTGCCGGATTTGAACGATTCGAAGAATTCATTATAGGTATGGGTATAGGAATCCGAGCAATTCATGACATGATAAGGACGGCCAAGTTCTTCGTGGGTCTTGATGAACATCTTCTCGCAACGAGAGAGCAAGCGACCCGTGTTATGGGCATGAAGGAAAGTCATCGGTTTGTCTCCGCCTTTGGCGTAATAATCCATGATGAAATTCTTCATCGCGGCATCGTAGGAGAAGTGAATATCGCAGACACGGTCGCCGGAAATCTTGTTATCGACGACGACGGTCGGGATGTTATAAGAAGTGATTTTATTGATATCCTCAGGTCCTAATTGGTCATCAAAGATGATCGCCCCATCGACGTGGGTGGTGATGACTTTTTCAATCATCGAAATCGCTTCTTCGCGGCTATGAGAGGTGGAGAACAAGGTCAAGCAATAATTCTTTTCCCTGGCAACCTCGGTAATGCCGGAAAGCATGTTGGCGATATAGACGTAATTGGCGGAAGGGATGACGACCCCGATATTGGTGGTGCGGTTGGTGGCAAGGGCTTGCGCCAAGCCTGAAGGCTTATAGCCTAAAGAGGCAATGGTCGCTTCGACTTTTTTCCTTGTGGCTTCGGTGACCGAGCCGCGCTTATTGATCACACGGGAGACGGTAGCAAGGGAGACGCCTGAAGCTTGGGCGACTTGGTAGATGGTTACGCGATCTTTTAAATTTTGCATAAAGAGTACCTCCGCCGCCATTATAAAGTAAACGCTTTCGAAAGCAATGAAAAAACTTTCATGAAATGTAAAAAGTTTCATAAAAGAAAACGATCCGCAGACCGTTTCTATATTAATAATTAAGGATAAGATGTAGCCTTTTTCAGATTTTTTTCTTTAAATCGATGCGGTGAATCTTTTGGCCCTTGCTTCTAAAAAGACGTTCGTATTCGCTTTGGACATCATTGACTTCATCGGCTGGATAATCTTCCAATACGCGAATCACCTCGAAATCGGTTTTCTCGATTTCCTCTAAGGTAAAGGCAAATAAGCCATCGTTATCGGTTTTAATCGCGATGAAGCCTCCCGGAGCAAGGATATCCTTCATCTGATTTAGCCTTGAAGCGAGGGTCAAGCGACGTTTTGTATGACGTTTTTTTGGCCAGGGATCAGAGAAATTCAAATAGATTCCATCAAAACGGAAGGAGGAAATCTCTTCGTAAACGAAGTCGAAGTCGCCGCAACGGATTACGACATTATCCAGTCCGCTTTCGACTGTTTTCTTCGCCGCCATGCCAGCGATGGAAACTTCCTTTTCTAACCCTAAATAATGACCTGGTTTCTTCTGCGCCATGCCAATGATGAAATCGCCTTTTCCAATACCGACTTCCAAATATAAAGGCGAGACGGAAAAGAAGGGGTCGTCCTTTCCAATGCGGCTACGCACCACTTCATCGTGCTGGGCTAAATAAGGGGCCGCCCAAGCCTTATGACGTCCTCTCACTTTCCTAATTTCCCAAGCGAATAGATGGCGTCCGCGTAAATGGCGATTTGGGCATAGAAATCAGAAAGGTAGATATATTCGTTAGGCGAATGGATATCTCCTCCATGCCCTTTAAATGCCGAGCCATAGGCAACGCAGTTTTTCGCCTCTTTGGCGTAAGTGCCACCGCCAATCGCCATCGGTTTATCAAAGAATTTATGGGTCATATGGCGATAAGATTTCATCAAAGTCGAGACCAACGGACTCTTCTTATCGAAACAAAGTGAGGGGGATTCGCCGAGTTTTTTGACTTCCATGCCGGTTGCCTTGGCAAAGGAAGCAAGGTTTTCTTCGGGTTTTCCATTTTCGCCAAAACGGAAATCGATGCTTAAATGGAGATTCGATTTGGAATCATATTTGACAATGCCATAGTTATAAGTCGAATCCTTCGCCGGACCGAAGTTCGGGGATTCGCTATATCCGCCAAAGCCGCGGCCATTAGGATCAGACAAAGTCAAGGCAAGGCGAGAAAGATAATCGATGTGATAAAAGCTACCTAAGAATTCAAAGGCTTTTAAGGCGGCATTAACACCAAGATGAGGTGTTGAGCCGTGGGCCGATTTGCCGCGGAATGTGACAATCGCGATGTCCCCTGCTTCATCATAACTAGCCCCGGAAACGGAAGAAAGGGCTTCTTTAAGTTTCTTATCTTGCGGCAAGGTGATGACCACTTTATCGCAGACGGCATTAGAAACAACCCCGCCATCGATAGCAAGGATCGGGCTTAAATCGACTTTGATGGAGGCATCTGCCCTGACGATACATTTTTCCGCATAGATAAGAGGGAAATCGGCATCGGGGGTGAAACCATAATCGGAATCGGGTTTATGCAACTTATGGAAATAGTATTCAAGGCAAGAAGCACCGCGTTCCTCATCCCCTCCCGCGACGAGACGGACATTGAATCCCTTGATAAGGCCATTGTCTTTTAATAGCTTAAGCGACATCAACGAAGCGATAAGAGGTCCCTTGTCGTCGCTAGTGCCGCGGCCAATCATCTTCGCTTCTTTCCCTTCGCCAACGATTTCGGCGCCAAAAGGAGGATGGTCCCATTTTCCGGAGATAGGAACAACGTCGGCATGGGCGTAGATGCCAATGGTCGGTCCGCCTTCACCAAAAGTGAGTTCAGTCGCGTGCCCATCGCATTTATCGACTTTGAAGCCGTAATCTTCGCCAAGTTTGGCGACATAATCTAAAGCCGATTTGACGCCTTCCCCATAAGGGGCTTCCTTGGAGATCGTATTAGGATCGTAAACAGATCCCCTCTTAACGAGTTCTTGTAAGGCCATTAAGCCAGTCGATTCATAATTTTTCGCAAGTTTTTTGAAATTTGGCATACCTTTCCCCTTTCATTAATGAACGAATATTTTAGGTGTGGCTTTCCTTAAGGCGGTGACCAAAGGTGGAATGATCACCATCGCAAGTCCCATTTCACCAAGCATGCCAAGAAGGATGACAATGGTGAAGGTGATGGCAGTTCCGCTAGCGACGGGGCTAGTGGAGGCAAACATGCCAATAATGGTATCCGGGTAATAAATCATCAAGTTGCCGAATACTAAAGCCGTATGCAACGCCGTTAATAACGCCGATGCCAGTGCTAAGTATAGGACTTTCATCTTCTTTTTGGAAAGTTTTCCTATCAAGGAAAAGACGATTCCAGCGACAAGCCCAAAAACCATACGTGGTGGAATGGCCGTCCAAGGATAGGCAAATAAGAGATTTAGACCGGTTGAATTGAAGGCGTTGATATAGCTTGAAACACCAAAGATAAAGCCGAAGAGAAGGCCCTTTTTCCATCCTCCGATAGCCGCCCCGAGCAAAACGGGGAGGTGGACTAAGGTAAATGAAATCAAAGGGGTAACGCTGATATAGCCAAGCGAAGGGACGAAGGTCATTAACATGATGACGGCGATGATCATGGCATCGGTCGTCATTTGGCGAATGATAGTCCGTGGGTCTTTTTCTTTTTCTGCATAGCGCGCATAGAAAGCGAGGGTAAAAAGCAAAGTGATGGCCAGTAAGATAATGCCAAGGATGGGTTCGTAAGTCGTCATTTTTAGTCTCCGTATTTATTTAAGATGTGAAGTAAGCCTTTCACCAAAAGATGGGGTTCGTATGTAAAAGAAGGAAGCAGTTCTTTAATGAAATGGGAATATCCTCCGGTGAGGATTCTTTTTAAGGGCCGGCCGACCTCTTTTTCAATGGCCTCAGCCATCCCCAAAAGAGAATATGCGGTTCCATATAAAAGCCCAGAATTCATTGAATCTGAAGTATTCTTTCCGATGATTTTATGGGGGATTTGCAAAGAAACCTCAGGTAAAACAGCCGTATTTGAGACAAGGGCATTTAACCCAAGTCCTAGTCCTGGAGCAATCGTGCAGCCATCAAATTGGCCAAGATGATCAAGATGGATGATCTTATTTGCCGTGCCTAAATCAACGATAAGGCAATCTGGCCCAAATAGGGATAAAGCCCCAACCGCATCGGCGATTAAATCGGCCCCCACTTCTTTGGGATTATCGGTATTGATACGCATACCTGTTTTAATACCAGGACCAATGACTTTTGCTTCAACACCGAAAAGTTCCTTGATTAAAGGGACGACGATTTGGGTCAAAGAAGGGACGACGCTAGAAACGATAGCCCCTTTGATTCGGGTAAGCGATTCGCTTTGAATGAAAAGTTTGAATGAGACCTTCCATTCATCATAGCTTCTTTCTGGAAAGGATTTGCTATGGTAGATTTTCTTCACTTCACCGTCTTCGCCAAAGAAAGCGAACACGGCCATCGTGTTGCCGATGTCGACACATAATTGCATAAGGTCTGCCTCCACTTCGGTCCACTAGGGTACCGAGTTAAACAAATTGAATTTCGCTTAAGCAGCGACGATATTGAGGATACGTCCTTTGACGTAAATCACTTTCTTGATTTCTTTGCCCTCGATATGGGGTTTTACCTTCGCCGAAGCAAAGGCGATTTCCTTGACTTGCTCTTCTTCGGCGGAGGCGTCAACTTCTAGGAGGTCACGCATCTTGCCATTCACCGAGACGGTAATCTTCATCGTCGATTTGACTAACTTGGATTCATCGGCTTTCGGCCAAGGTTGATAAGCTAGGATTTCATCATGGCCCATGCGTTGCCACATTTCTTCGCCAACAAAGGGGCAAACACAAGAGAACATTTTGACAAAGCCTTCGAAATAGGGACGATAGATCGTTTCGACTTTGTAGCATTCGTTGATGAAAACCATCATCGCCGAAATGGCGGTATTGAAGGCGAGATTCTCAAAATCACTAGTAACCTTCTTGACCAAGAAGTTATAGGCATAATCCAATTTGCCATCGTTTTGGTCAGAAAGTTTAACGGATAAAGTCGGCTCATCGACGAAACGATAGACACGTTCGATGAAGCGTTTCGCCCCATCAAGCCCGTTGGTGGACCAAGGCTTGACCTCGTTTAAAGGTCCGGCGAACATTTCGAATAAACGTAAGGAGTCAGCGCCATGGGAAACGACGATATCATCAGGATTGACGACATTGCCACGTGACTTAGACATCTTTTCCCCGTTTTCGCCTAGGATCATGCCTTGGTGATATAACTTTTGGAAAGGTTCGGGTGTATCGACGACGCCGATATCAAATAAGAATTTGTGCCAGAAACGAGCATAGAGCAAATGCAAGACGGCATGTTCTGCCCCGCCGACATATAAATCGACTGGGAGCCAATGTTTGAGCAAAGCCTTATCGGCTAAAGCATTATCGTTCTTCGGGTCGATATAACGGAGGTAATACCAGCAAGAGCCAGCCCATTGGGGCATGGTGTTGGTCTCTCGTTTTGCCTTTTCGCCATCAGGCAAAGTCACTTCAAGCCAGGAAGAAGGGGCTTCTTCTAAAGGAGGACGTCCGGCCTTGCCCGGTTTATATTTCTCCATTTCGGGAAGGACCAAAGGCAATTGATCTTCGGGAACGGGAATGAAAGTCCCGTCTTTCTTTTCAATGACCGGAATCGGTTCGCCCCAATAACGTTGACGGGAGAAAATCCAGTCACGTAATTTGTAATTTACGACACGTTTGCCTTTTCCAAGTTCAATAAGCTTCTTGGTAATGGCGACCTTGGCGTCGGCAATATTCATGCCGTTTGCGAATTCGGAGCCGATATGTTTGCCATCACCCACATAAGCGGATTCGGAAATATCCCCTTCGAGGACTTGGGTGATGGGAAGATTATGTTTCTTGGCAAAAGCATAGTCACGTTCATCGTGGGCGGGAACGGCCATAACCGCGCCTGAGCCATAAGAA
The DNA here is from genome assembly GCA_905235705.1 of uncultured Bacilli bacterium. Classification (GTDB taxonomy): domain Bacteria; phylum Bacillota_I; class Bacilli_A; order RFN20; family CAG-826; genus Alloenteromonas. The sequence continues at coordinate 10,049 of CAJOML010000018.1, forward strand.
CCCAAAACATAATCGGCCACATAAACGGGAATCGAGGCTCCGTTGATGGGGTTGATGGCGCTCACGCCAAGGAAGACACCGGTCTTTTCTTTGTCGGTCCCGGTTCTTGTCAAATCGGATTTGGATTCAGCCGCTTTGACATAACTTTCCACCGCTTCTTTTTGGGTGGGGGAGACGAGCTTCTTAACAAGGGGGTGCTCAGGAGCTAAGCAGCAATACGTGCAGCCGAATAAAGTATCGACGCGGGTCGTGAAGACATCAAAGCTTTCATCGCTTCCTTCGATTTGGAAGTTGATTAAGACACCTTCGGAACGACCAATCCAGTTACGTTGCATTTCCAGGGTGGACTTAGGCCAATCAAGCTGGGCTAAATCGGCATCTAGGCGGTCAGCATAAGCAGTAATTTTAAGCATCCATTGACGCATTGGGATACGAATGACGGGGTAGCCACCACGTTCGGATTTGCCATCAATGACTTCTTCGTTGGCTAAGACGGTGCCGAGTTCAGGACAATAGTTAACGGGGATATCGGCGCAATAGGCTAAATCATGTTTGAACATCTGGATGAAAATCCATTGGGTCCATTTGTAATAATCAGGATCGACGGTGGCTAATTCCTTGCTCCAATCATAACTAAAACCAAGGGATTGGATCTGCGCTTTGAAATGGGCGATATTGGCACGGGTGAAGACGTCGGGATGTTGGTTTTTGTCGATGGCAAATTGCTCAGCCGGAAGACCAAACGCATCCCATCCCATGGGGTGGAGGACGTTAAAGCCCTGCATCCTTTTCATACGGGCGATGATATCGGTTGCCGTATAACCTTCGGGGTGGCCAACGTGGAGCCCCTGTCCGCTAGGGTAAGGGAACATGTCCAAGATATAATACTTGGGTTTGGAAAAATCGTGGGTATCACAATAATAGGTCGCGTTTTCAACCCAGTAGGCGGCCCATTTTTCTTCGATGCGCTTAAAATCGTAACTCATGAGGAGGATTATAGATTTTTATTTAAAAAATAAAAGAGGAGAATCGCTTCTCCTCAATTTAGGCTCTAACTAAGTTGGTTATATAAGGCGATATATTCATCCGCCGATTTTCCCCATGAGTGATCGGCTTTCATCGCAGAAACAATCATCTTTTGCATTGATTTTTCTTCAAAATATACCCGTTCTGCGCGGTTTATGGTCTCATTAAAGGCATATTGGCTATATTCGGAGAAGAGGAAGCCATCGGCCTTCTCGCCATCGGTGACGATGGTATCGGCTAAGCCTCCGGTAGCCCTGGCAATCGGCAAAGTCCCATAACGCAAAGCGATAAGTTGGCCAATCCCGCATGGCTCAAACGAGGAAGGCATGAGGAAGAAGTCGCTTGAAGCATAGATGTCATGGGCGACTTGATTCGAATAGCCACGATGGAACAAGAATTTGGTCGGATAGGTATCGCGGAGACGTTGGAGTTCGTTTTCGTAATAAGGATCGCCTGACCCTAAGATAAAGACGAGATGCCCTTCGGAAGCGATTCTCTCAACCGCCCCGATAATGAGATCTAAACCTTTTTGGGAAGTTAGACGGCTAACCATGCCAAAAGAAGGACCGCCATCATCTTCTAGTTCGCTTTGGGCGACTAAACGTGCACGGTTTTTCTCCTTCCCTTCAGCGAAATTATTTTGGTCATAGGGAGAAAAAAGGAAGGAGTCTTGAGCAGGGTTAAATTCCTCATAATCAACTCCGTTAACGATGCCAAGGAAATCATCTTCCCTTAGACGAAGAACGCTATCTAAACCCATCGAGGTGGAGGGGTTTAGCAATTCCAAGCGGTGAGTAGGCGAAACGGTTGTGATCTTATCCGCGTACATAATGCCGGACTTTAACGTCGACACGGCCCCATCGAAACGGACATTGCCCTCATCATAAAGATAATGGGGAAGACCGAAGAGTTCTCCTAGGGCATCATCATTCAAATACCCCTTGAAGGCAGGGTTATGAATCGTAAGGACGGCCTTGGTATTGGTTAAATTTGGGTAAGCGCCGCCTTTTTCCTTCATCAAGCAAGGAATCATCGCCGATTGATGGTCATGGACATGGATGATGTCTGGGATTTCCTCTAAGGAATTGGCTAGATGCAACGCGGCAAGGGAGAAGAAAGCGAACCTTTCGCCATCATCTTCATAGCCATAAAGCATATCGCGGTCAAAATAATAATGGTTGCCGATTAGGTAATAGATGAGGCCTTTATATTCGGCACGGAAGAATTCGGCATCTTGATGACGCCGGGACATTTCGATTTCGGTATGCCCCGTGCGTACGAATTTGAATAATTTCCCGGTATCTTTAATGGATTTATAGAAAGGGAGGATTACGGCGACTTTATTTCCTTTTTTGGTCAACTCTTCGGATAAGGAAAAAATGACGTCGGCTAATCCGCCGGACTTGCAAAGTGGGTTCCCCTCAGACGCCACCATGATGATATGCTTCATAGCATAGCTCCCTGATGGGCATAGAAGGGCGAAGCTTTCGACCCGGAGACGGTGTGGCCCCTCGTGATGATGGCATATTTATCGATGACGGCATTTTCGACTCTGGCCTCTTCACCGATATGGGAGGAAGAGAAGATGATCGAATTCTTGACCACCGCTCCTTTGCCGATGACGACATTACGGGCGATGATGGAATTGATGACGGTTCCTTCGATAACGGCGCCGTTAGCGATATAGGAATTGTTGATGTTGGCTTGGGGACCATAAAGGGTCGGCGGAGTATCGTGGGTCAGCGTATAAATCGGCCAATCTTTACGGAATAAGGCGTCGGCGTTTTTCTTCTCCAACATCCCTAAAGAATATTCAACGTAATGAGGGAAGGTGTCGATGCAACGATAGAACCCATCATATACGACCGTCTTCAGACGATATTTGTTGGCCTTAACAGCCGACATGACTAGGTCTAAGAAAGGCATATATGGATTCATCGGCAAAACCTCATGAATCATCGAGGCCAAGCAGGTGCGGTTAATGATATAAACGCCAAGGGAGCATAAGCCCGCTTTCTTTTCGAGGCCCGAATTTTGCTTCATGTCGATGGCATAGCCATCTTCATCGACTTCTAAAACGGGGGCATGTAGGAATTGGGTGGAAAGATTACGGATTTTAGCCGTCACAACCGTGATATTTTCCTCGTGCTCAATATGTTCCTTGATAAATGGACGGAGGTCGATATTCATGACGATATGGGCCGGAACGATGACGATATAGTCGATCGAAGAATCATAAAGCACCCAATCGTTCTCGCGGATATTGTTGATATCGGTATTGGATTCGGGATGGAGATGGGCTCCTTCGTTATACATAACGATTTCTTGCCCGGTTTTGGTATTACTAAGCCAAGAATCCATCGAACCGATGTGCTTCAAAATGGAACGTTGATGATCTTTGACAAGAAGCCCAATGGTGGCAATGCCCGAATTGCAAAGGTTAGATAAGGCAAAATCGCATAGACCGAAACGGGCAAGGAAGGAAGTTGAACCCAAAGGACGGTTGTCGGTTAATGGGGCAACTTCTGGCGAGGAATGGAAATTGACGAGTCCAATGATTTTGTTCATGCTTTCCCCTTTCCGGTATAGAGGGTAATATTGTCCTCTTTGCCGATGACTTGATCATCTTTTGTAACGGTCGCATCTGGACCGACGATGGCATATTCAACGTGAGCGCCTTTGCCGATATGGCATCCAGGCATCAAGACGGTGGATTTGACGATGGCGCCTTCATCGACATAGACGTCAGATGAGACGACGCAGCGTTCGACATGTCCCAAGACAATCGCGCCTTGGTTAATCAAACAGTTTTTAACAACCGCGTTTTTCCCGATGAACTGAGGAACCGAGTGGGTATCTTCGCTATAAACGGGGAAGCGGTTAGAAGTGCCGAGCAAATTCATTTCGGGATTGCCGCTTTCGAGCAAATCCATGTTGGCGCTATGAAGTGAGGCGATCGTTCCGACGTCTTTCCAATAGCCTTTGAAGCGATGGGTAAAGATGCGGCGACGATGAGTCAGCATATAAGGGATGACGTCATGGCCGAAGTCATGGGAAGAGGCTTCGTTTTTGGCGTCGCGGATTAATAAAGCCTTCAAGACTTTCCAAGTGAAGATATAAACACCCATTGAAGCAAGATTGCTCTTTGGCTGTTTGGGTTTTTCCTTGAATTCGGTGACCCGTCCGGTTTCGTCGGTCTCCAAAATGCCAAAGCGGCTGGCTTCTTCCATCGGGACTTCTAAAACCGAAATGGTGCAATCCGCCTCGTTTTTCTTATGGCATTCAAGCATCGCATCATAGGTGGTCGAATAAATGTGGTCCCCGGAAAGGATCAAGACATATTCCGGATCCAGCGAATCGATATAATCGATGTTCTCATAGATCGCATCGGCGGTTCCTTTAAACCAAGCGTTGCCTTCCTCGGTTTGCCGAGGCGAAAGCAAAGCGGTCGAGGAGTTGATTCCGTTTAATCCCCAATGGCGACCCGAGCCGATGTAATTGTTGAGGGAGGAGTTCTCATATTGGGTGATTGCCCCAACATGACGGATACCGGAGTTGGCGCAGTTTGAGAGGACAAAGTCGATGATGCGGTATTTGCCGCCGAAGAAAACCGCCGGTTTGGCGTGTTTCCTTGTCAAAGCCTGCAGGCGCGTTCCCTTCCCGCCGGCTAAGATCATCGCGATTAATTCGTTTTTCATACAACTATTATCTTGTAAACTTTCACAAAATGGTATGACAAAAAGAAGCAAAAGCTTTGCTTTTTTTAATAATTAGAGATTTTAGCTTCGATTAATCTCTTTTGATGTTTTCAAAAACTTGGTTAGTTGTCATCATCTTCCAAATGACTCGAATCAGTTTTATAGTTGTGGCAATTATCGCGACGTTTGTTGCCTTCCCTTGTTTGAGTCTTGAATAAGAGTATTCTGAAAAAACAGGTGAATGAATTCTTAGTTTTTGAACGCTTAACGCAAGAGCGTACCTTAATATTGGCGATCCCCTTTTTCTAATGTGGCCTTTGTGATTAATCGTTCCCGATTGATAAACCTTGACGTCTAAACCGGCGAACTTTATCAGTTTTTCCGGATTAGAGAAACGATCTATATCACCTATTTCGCCTATAATCATCGCGGCGAGATCGATGCCTATCCCAGGAATTGTCAAAATCGGGGAATCTAACTCTTCCATCAAGGGTTCTAACAGCTCATTCAGATTATCGATTTCATCGTCAATTACCCTTGCTTGTCCAACGAGATTCCTAACGATTCGTTCGTCGACTTCCGTAGAATGGCCGATCGAATTTTTTAGCGAGTTCCCTTAGCTGATTAAACCTATTAAAGCTAATCGAACCTTTCGACATCCTTCTTAGTGCTTCGCCCGTTTCAACTCGCATCTTGGCCATTTTGGAAGCGGATGGATAATTGCTTAATAGCCATCCGATTGTAGGGGATTCAAATAGATTCCTACCCGTATTTTTCCTAGATCCGTCTTCGGTTTTATCTCCGAATAAGAAATATTTTGCTCTTGAGATTTTACGAACCTCTCCGATAAGGTAAGATAATTGCGGGGATTAAGTGAATGGATGAGTTGCCACATATCTGGCAATTAACATCGCATCTAGATTATCCGTTTTGGCCAAGTTAAC
>CAJOML010000019.1 GCA_905235705.1 uncultured Bacilli bacterium
CCGAGATAACCATATCGTTTGCCAAAGGCGAATAAGACGATTAGGTTCATTAAGAAGCCAATCATATTGGCGATGGGAACCGCCCACCAAACGCCGATTCCGCCCATAAGCAGAGGGACGATTAAGACGGCGCCGATTTCCATTAGGCCAAGTCTGGCAAATGAGATAAGCATAGACACGGTCCCGTTATTTAAGGCGGTGAAGAAGGCGCTGGCGAACATATTAAAGCCAACGAATGCAAAGACAAGCGAATAAATACGGAAAGCCAAAATCGTTAATTCGACAAGCCCTTGGTCATATCCGGCAAAGGCATAACTTAAAGGAACGGCAAGAGCCTCGGCTAAAGCAAATTCGGCAAGTCCGAATATGGTTAGCAATATCATCGATTTCTTAAATAAGGATTTTAGTTCGGTTTTGTTTTGGGCACCTAATGCGTAAGAGACCCGCGGCGAGACGGCGATGTTATAGCCGATGAAGGCGGCGGCGAAGATGAGCCAGACATAACAAATGATGCCATAGGCGGATACGCCGTCTTCCCCGTAATAGGTCATCAAAACCGAATTGATCAGCATCGAAGAAACGGCGACCGAGATATTCGAAACGAATTCACTTGCCCCGTTTCCCGCCATTTTGAAAATATGGTTAAATTCGAATTTTTCCCATTTTAAACGAAGAGTTGTGGGGTTTTTGCGGGCAAAATAGATGATTGGGATGATGGCTCCGGCGGCTTGTCCGGAGATCGTTCCGATGGCGGCACCGACTGTCCCAAGCTTAAAGCCGACAATTAAAATGGCATCTAATACGATGTTGGTAATGCCGGCGATCAAAGTGATGACAAAACCTAAGCGGGGCTTTTCGGCGGCAGTGAAGAAAGACTGGAAAAGGTTTTGAAGGCTAAAGAAAGTCACCCCTGCAACCGAAATACGTCCGTAGGAGACGCAGTAGGGGAGCATATTCTCGTCTGACCCTAGCCACCTAGCAATAGATGGCATGAAGATGATGACCGGGATCGAAATGGCGATGCTAAGAAAGATGGTAAAGAAGACGCAGTTACTAAAGGCTTTATTGCCTTCTTCGTTTTTGCCTTCGCCAAAGCGTTTGGCGACAAATGCCGCCCCGCCTGTCCCCATCATGAAGCCAAGCGAACCTAAGACGGTGATAAGAGGATAAATCAAGTTAAGTCCGGCAAAAGGGGTTTTCCCGGCAAAATTAGAAACAAAGAAACCATCGACGACAGAATAAATCGAAATCGCCACCATCATCATGATGCAAGGAAGGGCTGCGCGAAGCAGTTTCTTGAATGACATGTGTTCGGATAAGGCGTAATTCATGCGGAAGGATTATAAATGATTAAAGGTATAAGGCAATATAGGTGCGCGCGATTATGGTTCTTCTTATTCGTTTGATTATTCTTTATAATTTCCTCGCTATGGATGATTTATTAACCGCCATTATGTACCTCCTTGTGGGGGTGGCAGTGTTGCTTGTTGGCATGCGTTTTATGTCCGGAGGTTTGAAGAAAATCGCCGGTCGTGGATTACGCCGTTTCTTTAAAAAGACGCAGGACAATCCATTCATTGGGATGGGGATGGGAATCATCATCACCATGGCCATCCAATCTTCCGATGCGACAAGCGCTCTCGTTTTAGGTTTCATTAATGCCGGGGCCATGAATATGTTCCAAGGCCTATCTATTATGTTAGGCGGTTATATTGGAACGACCGTAACCGGTGTTATCGCCTCCTTTTCTTCCTTGCCCATTGCCACGTATTTGCTATCTTTAGCCTTTATCGGTACGGTTATGATGTTCTTCAATAAAGAAAAGGTGAAGAACGTGGGTGAGATTTTAGTTGGCTTAGGCTTGATTTTCTTTGCCCTTGCGGTTATGAAAGATGCTTTTGGCAATGCCGATATCAATGCCTTTTGCGCAAACCTATTCACGGCCATTAACTTCCCCTTGCTTCTGTTCCTTATCGGTATGGTTTTAGCAGTGGTGGCCCAATCTTCTTCGGCCGTTACGGGTATCGCTATCGCGATGATTAGCGGTGGCGCCCTTCCTTTATCAAGCGGCTTCTATGTCGCCCTTGGGGCAACTTTAGGAAGCGTCTCCAATACCCTTATCTCTTCGATTAACGGAACCGTCGATAGCAAACGCACGGCCGTCATCGCCTTCACCTTAAGGGCGATTACTGGTTTAGTGGCTTTGGCCATTACCGCCATTTTCGAAACGCCTTTTGTCAACTTCTTCCACATGATGGCGATCAACGGATCGGACGCCTTCCCCCTTGCCATGTATACGGTCATTTATAACGTCATCTTCATGCCTTTGCTTATTCCCTTGCTCAAACCTTCGATTAAGTTAGCGAGCATTGTCATCAAAGATAAATCGAACGCCGCTTATGCCGAATCGGTTAAATTCATCGATGATAAGTTATTGAAATCACCGGATATCGCCCTTATGCAGGTGCGCAAAGAAATCGTCCATATGTTCGACCTCGCGAGGAAGAATTATCGCGCCGGCTTAGCCAAAATCATTTCCTATACCAATGAGACAAGCAAGGAAATCGTCGACACGGAAGGGGAAATCGATTATCTGAATAACCGCATCACCGACTTCTTAATCAAACTCGCCCCTCTTTCCCAAAGCCAAGGTGAACGGAAAATCGGCGCCTATTTCCATGTCATTAACGACATCGAACGTATCGGTGACCATGGTTTTAATTTCCACGAGACGGCAGATTCAATGGCGGTCGAAGATTTATCCTTTTCCGTCGCCGCCAAAGAAGAAATCGTGGCGATGGATAAAGTCATTGGCGATATGTTTGCTTTGGCAAGAACCATCTTCTTGAATAAAGGACGCGAAAACCTTGGCCTACTCGCCGAAGACGAAAATAAAATCCATAAGCTTAAATCGGATTTCTACCAGCATCATTATGAACGGGTCATTCGCGAAGAATGCTCGGCTCAGATGACGCCATTTATCTCAACCCTCATCGTTGAACTTGAAAGGGTCGCCGACCACCTCACCAATATCGGTTATTCAATCGTAAATCCGACTGGCGACCTAGAAGAGCCAATCGCCAACAAACACGGACTTTGATGATTAGCCTTACCTCGATGTGAGGCTTTTCTTTAAGGGGCCTTTGATGACAAAAACGGTAATGATCGCGGTTAAGCCTTCGGAGATGATGAAACTTACCCAAATCAGGATTTCCGCGTTTGGCGAAAGAGTAAATAGATAAATCGTGGGAAAAATAAAGACGGCAAGACGCAAGAAAGCGATTAGCAAAGGGCGCAAAGAATAACGTAAACCCTGCAAAATCCCCTGCATTCCTACCGAAAAGCCCATAAAAATATAAGAAATCGAAGCAATCCGAATCGCATATGTCGAGACACGGACTATATCTTCTCCAGCCCCTCCGCTAGCTAAGCCGAATATGGTGGCGATTTGGCTGGCTAAGGCCTCATAGATAATAGCGATGACGGCGGGCACGATTAAGGAGGCGATGACGCCATAACGATAGGCTTCTTTTAATCTTTCTTTGTTACCACTCCCCTTGGTAAAACTAACTAAGGTGATCAAAGCGTTGCTTAAGCCAAAACAGGCAAACAAAGGGACTTGTTGGACTTTGTAATAAATGCCAAAAGAACCTTGAAGAAGAGTGGGGCTATATTGGCTAGTCCCTAGGATGAGATTCACCCCAAGCATCATGACCGAAAGAAGGGCCTGCATGATGGCTGCACCGCCACCGATATGATAGATGGCTTTGATGGTCGGATAATCCGGGATAAGGCTTTTCCATGAATTTTTGACTTCGTGATTAAAACCATAATGGCCGATCATCACGACAAGAAGAGAAACAAACTGCCCGATGATGGTGGCATAGGCCGCCCCTTGGATGCCCATCCCTAAGGGGTAGATAAAAACGTAGTCTAAGACAATATTGGTAAGGGCACCGCTAACTTGGCCAATCATCGATAAAGTCGTTTTGCCACTAGATTGAAGGAAGCGTTCATATACGGTGAAGCCAATGGAACCTAAAGACAACGCGCAGACGATGGTGAGATAATCTTTTCCCATCGCGATGACTTCTTGGTCATTCGTTTGCATGGCGATAAAAGGGCCTGAACCAAATATTCCAAATAGAAGGAAGAGCAAATAGATAACGGCCATCAAGAAGATGCCGTTTCCGACCGTTTTCTGATTTCCTTCGACATCTTTTTCGCCAAGATAACGCGAAAGCAAAGCGTTAATTCCTACACCCGTCCCAACCCCGACGGCGATCATGATGATTTGGATCGGGAAAGCATAAGTCAAAGCGAGGTTGGCCTTGACCCCAAGGACAGGATCCATGTTGATGACGAAAGCGGTGTCGACGATGTTATATAGGGCTTGTAAAACCATGGAAATAATCATGGGTAGTCCAAGCGACCATACCAAAGTGGACATTTTCCCGCTTAAAAGCTTATTTTCTTTCATTGTGATTCCCTCCGCATAAGTCTGATCGGACTTACGTTATCTAGGGAGATAACCACTCATCAGAAGCATAACTTTAGCAAAAAGAAGTTAGAAATTTCCAATCTTTTTTCAAAAATATTCAAGCGTGGATGCTCTTATATAAAGAAGGCGACCACTTCCACATCAGCAATAGTGGCGGGTTAAAACGACCTTCGAAGCGGGCCTTGGATTATATGAAGAAGGCAGCCAGGAAATCCTCGTCAAGTAGACCGGATATCACAACATCTTCGTCTTTGCCACTGGCGAATTAACCTTCGCCAAATAGATAATCTAATCGCCTAAGTAAAATGATCCAGCCTTGCGGTTGGGTCATTTTTATCAGCAAGCTTAATTATCTTCGTCTTTTTTAACGATGAAATTGGCGATTTGGGCGCTGGCTCTACGGAACCTAGCATATTTATCGTAGTAGTAGGGCTGAATGATTTTTCCCCATAGGGAAGCTGCCCTGCCATAAAAACGCGATAATGTTTCTGGGCTCTTCCTTTTTAAATTAACGGCTTTTAAGGTGAGATTAGATTGGTCGGAGAGGCAATTCAGCAGATCTTCATAACCGACTTCTTCATCGGTATAGATAACCTCTTCGTTGGCCCCGAGTTCCATTTTCTCGGCAAGGGCTTGATAGTCGCGATTAAGATAGACTTCGGCGATCTCCCCTTCTTTCCCTAAAGAGTCAATGCATTTCGATCCTTCGAAATAAGCGGTTAGGATTTCGTTATAGAGAATGTAACGGGTCGAGGCTTCGCTTCCGTTATTATTCTTTTGCAAAAGGTTGCGGTGGTTATTGGAACGGATGATTTTTACTTCGTTTGATGCAAATAAGGCAGTAACGCTTTTCCAAAACGAAGTAAGCGAATTTGGTTTTTCTTTTTCAATGAGAAAATGAAGGATTTCACGGAATTTTGCAGGGATTTTAAGACCGCTTCTAACATATTTTTGAGCGAGGGAATTATTTAATTTGGCAATATCGCCAAAGAAAGAATCACGTTTATTTTGAGGGAGGAGGAAGGCAAGAAAATAATCGAAGCAATAATCTTCTTCTTCCTCGTCGACGCTTGAGACGGGATAACGGTTAACTAGAAGGGTGTATTTTTCCATAGATGAATTTTATTTCTTTTTGCCTAGAAAGGAATGTTTTCTTCTTCCCATTTTTTCGCCAGTTCAATAAGAGCGGGATTTTCTTTCAATTCTGGCGCGGCGAAAGATAAAGCATATAAGCCCCCATTATTTATGGCGGAAGTCACGATATTTTTATCTCCTTTTAACCGTTTGGAAGCATATTGAAGATTGCCTCCATTGTGACTTAAGGCGATTAAGACGATTTCTTCATCATCTTGTAAACGGGATGAAGCGAATTTTAGGGCATACATGTAATGCTTAATGGCTTCCAAAACGATTTCCTTGTTATCATTAAGAGAAGAATCGGCGAATTCGAGTGCTTGCCCATATCCTTTTTCTTTAATGGCAAGGAGAACGATTTCCCGGTTCTTTTTTAGCCGTGGGGAAATGAAATCGAAAGCGGGGCCCCATTCTTTAATCGCGGCATAAGCGATGTCTTCGTCGTCTTTTAATCGTTTAGAGGCGAAGCAAATCCCCATGCCGTTATCAGCGAGCACGGAGAGCATGAATTCTTTATCGTCTAACAAAGAAGAAGGAAAACCATCATCAAGATCAGACCCATTAAATGGAGAGGCCTCATATAACGATTCAAGAAGGACGTGTTTCCAATATTCTCTTGTTTTGTCCATGCCTATCTATTGTAACGGATATATCGAAAATGGAAAGACACCGCAAAGAAGGATTCGGCATATTATTCTTTAAAAAGAATCCCCAACAAGGTAACCTTTTAAAGGAATTGATTCACCGCGAAGAAAGGAAATCATCATGGAAACACAACAAGCGCAAGTTGAAACCCAAATTGACGTTGTTGCCGTCGATTCGCTTTCGCCATATGACCATAAAAGGCTTGATAAAGACATAAAGTATAACGCACCCTTTTCTTACCGTTATTTCCGGATTATCGGTTGGTTTTGCTTGGCGGCCACTTTCGTTTCACTTGTTTTGGGGGCCGTCGTCAACCTTAGGTTATTGCTTGGCTCGGCCGCGCCGGAAAGCCTTGGGACCTATAACCGGATCGCTAATGTCATCTCTTATTTTTCGGCTTTGCCATTGCCTTTGTTTTTGATTGCCAATTTCACCGTCATTTTGCAAAACCGAAAGAATTATAAGAACCTCATCTATTTCTATAGCATATTGGTGGCAGGGGTTTATTTGGCCTTTATTTTCGTTTATTACCATTATGTCGTCCTTGCCATCATGCGGACGGATAATGTCTCTTTCCTTGAAGCGAGAGCCCGCTCGATTGAATCTTTTGCCGCCCTTGGATTACAAAACGGTTTAGTCGTTAACGTCTTCGTCGACTTGCTCTCTTGCGTCTTCATCATGTTCTTTATCGAATATGAGCCGAAGAAATACTTCCAAGGACGCAAGATCATCCTCTTTAGATTAATGGTCCTTATCCCCATCTTCTATCAAATCGCATCCGCGACGATATTGGGCTTACTTGGTTTAAATAGCATGTATGGCTTCTTATATAACTTCAGCGTACCGCCTGAAATCCTTCCTCTTCTAGGAAAGAAGCCAATCGGCATGATTGCCGCTTTCGTCGTCATTTGCCTTTATGTCAAATTCGATAAAAAGAGATACCTCAAAAAAGGCGGAACCTTGGAAGGGTATGAAGAATATGCGAAGACCAATCGCCATTCTTTCCGCTTCTCGCTGATGATGGCCCTAACCTTCCTTATCGTGGCCGTCGTTGATTTGATTGTCGTGCTTGTCCCCACCCTAATTAAAATCCAAGGCATTGCCAATCCCGACGACGCCCTCCTCTATGCCACGGTTTATATCGGCGAACTGATGAATTTCACCTTAGGCAAGTCGGTGTGCTTATTGCTAGTTATTCCGCTATGCTTGCTCTATTCATATATAAAACAGCACAAGAATCCCAAGCTCGATAAATTCATTCCTATCGGCGGCATCGCTTTGATCGCTTTCGCCATTATCGAGACGCTCTTCTTCGCCATTTTCTTTTAATATCAAAGATTAATGAAAGCCCTAATTTTACGTTAGGGTTTTTATCTGGTTTCGTTATTTCAATAAAAAAAGAAAAACGGTGAGGGGGTTCCATCGCCGTTATTGTCGTTGCCTAATCCGAACTATCCGCTTTTGCCTAAATATTTCTATCCATCATTTTGTCGCGTTTTGCTTCATTCGTGAGCCCAAAAACGTAAAAAAGAAAAGGCTGCCCCGGACCCCGAGGCAGCTCCTTAAAGGAAAGGCCATAATCTGCGATGATGAACTTCCCTTTCCCTAATTATTTTTCTATTTTATAGGCGGCACAACGATATTGGCAGTTTTCAAATCTAATCACATGCTCTGGTTATAATACATGGCCGTCAAACCTTCTTCTTGCGTCAAGAATACGATAGATGACCACACAATCTGCTTCTATGGAATATAAAGCGATATAACGGCTGTTGATAACTTGTTTTCTAATTTGATAAGGGAAAGATTTTGGCATATTGAACAATGGATTCTTTTCTGGAAAATCCTTTAGGGATTCTATTGAAACAAAGATTTCATTGGCGAGATTATATGCCGCCTCTTTTGAAACGTTTAAGACAAAGGCTACGCATTCCGCTAAATCGGACTGAGCGGTTGAAGAAATGATGACTTTGAATGAAGCCATAGTTATTTTCCCTCGATCATTTTATTAATCAGGTTTTTAGATTCTGCGATTGAGTAATCTTTTTCTCCCGCCAATCTTGCGGCAAAGGCTTCCAATACAAGTTGTTGGGCGAGTAATTCTTGTTCTCTTCTTTCAAAAGAAGCGATATCCATAACCACCAACTCGCCTTGTCCGTTCTTCGTTAAATAAATGGGCTGTCCGCTCTCTTTGCATTTGGCCACTACTTCATTATATTTTAAGCGAATATCCGCGGATGCCATTATTGTCATAAGAAACCTCCATTATCAAATTTTAACAAAATAATTATAAAATATTTATATGCTTATAACAATTAATTATACGGAAAACCGCCCTTTCGGACGGTTTCCATTGAGTGTCGTTTTTGTCCAAGGATTTGGACGACGACGATTATTTTTATTATGGTGCCGACTGCCGGACTCGAACCGGCATGGCATCGCTGCCGAAGGATTTTAAGTCCTTTGCGTCTACCATTTCGCCAAGTCGGCACGTGCAATATTCTAATGAGGTTCGCTCAATTAGGCAATAAAAAACCTTGGAATTTTCCAAGGTAGGATTTTTAGCTTTGGTCCCCCCTCTGAGGCTCGAACTCAGGACCCCTTGATTAAAAGTCAAGTGCTCTACCACTGAGCTAAGGGAGGAATTGGCTGGGGTGGCTGGGATCGAACCAGCGCATGCGAGAGTCAAAGTCTCGTGCCTTACCGCTTGGCTACACCCCAACAAGAGTGGTGGGTGAAGATGGATTTGAACCACCGAACCCGAAGGAGCTGATTTACAGTCAGCCGCGTTTGGCCACTTCGCTATTCACCCACACCAGCAGCGACGTTTTAACCCCTATAAGGAATGGTGGATGCTGCAGGTTTCGAACCTGCGACCCCCGCCTTGTAAGGGCGATGCTCTCCCGCTGAGCTAAGCATCCGCGGGGCGCTAAAACGCGCTTAAAGAATATACCATTGCCGTTAGCACAGGTCAATTCCCAAATTGTTATTTTTTAAAAATAAAAGGGGAGGAAACTCTCCTCCCCTCGATAATGGGCTCCTTTGGATCAGAATCCAGGCTTGCCAAGAAGGTGGAACATGTTCTTCTTGTAAACCTCGACGCCAGGCTGATTGAAAGGGTTAACTTTGTTAAGATAGCAACTCATCGCGCAGGCACGCATGAAGAAATACATTAATTCACCGCATCCTTCGGCGTTCATCTCATCGAGTTTGATTAAGATATTGGGAACTCCGCCAACCTCGCTATGGGCATCCATCGTGCCTTCTTGGGCTTTCTTATTGACGAAATCAAAGGTCTTGCCTTCGAGGTAATTGAGCTTGTCGAGGTTATCATCGTCATGGGGGATAACGACATCGACACCGGGATTTTCGATTTCTAGAACGGTTTCAAACAAGACGGGGGAACCTTCTTGGATGAATTGTCCTAAGGAATGCAAATCGGTGGAGAAGGTGGCGGAGACGGGAAGGACACCGGTATGGTCTTTGCCTTCCGATTCGCCGAAGAGTTGCTTCCACCATTCGCCAAGTTGGACGAAACGGGGTTCGTAGCTAACCATCATCTCAACGGGGTAGCCGGCTTTATATAATTCATGGTGGATAATGGCATATTTATAGGCTTCGGAATCTTCTTTGCCATAGGCAACCAAACCTTTGTGGGCGCCTCTGATAAAGGCATCGATATCAATGCCGGCGGCGGCTAAAGGAAGAAGGCCGACGGCAGTGAAGACGCTGTAGCGTCCGCCGATATCGGCAGGTAAGACGAAACGGGTATAGCCGTATTTCTTAGAGAGTTCAAGCAAGGCGCCTTTTTCTTTGTCGGTGGTGGCAAAAATCGCCTTGGCGGCTTTTTCTTTGCCGATCTTCTTTTCTAGAAGTTCACGGACCAAACGGAAACCTAAGGCTGTTTCGGTGGTGGTGCCGGACTTAGAAATGACATTGATGGCGAAGTTTTTTGTCTCTAGGTGTTTAAGCACTTGGGCAATGTAAGAAGGGGCGAAAGTTTGTCCCAAATAAATAATTTCGACTTTGTCATCGCCATAAAGACCATTGATGGCTTCGATGGCGGCTCTAGCGCCTAAATAAGATCCGCCGATGCCGCAAACAACAAGGGCATCGAAGTTTTCCCGGATGTATTTGCCACAGGCTTTGATTTTCTCAAATTCCTCCTTGTCGAAGGTTTCAGGATAATGGGTCCAGCCCAGGTAATCGGCGCCTTCCCCAGTCTTTTCTTCAATCATTTTGTGAATAGAGGCGACCTCGTCTTTGTAGGAAGCGTAATCGATTTTCCTTCCTAATTTGTCGTCGCAAACCTTAATCATGGATATTCTCCTCCTTTTTCGCTGCCTCGATCCATGCGGGCAGGTTGAGTTTAAGCGGTGTGAAGTCCACTTCCCTTTTGGCGATGGGTTGGTGTTTGAACACCTTTCTCTTATCGGCGGGAGTGGTGGCGACCATGGAGACGTGGATATTGCGGGAATATTTCTCGATCTCAATGATCTTGGTGGGATAGATTGTCCCAACGGGGATATAACTTTCGAAGTCGTGGATGTAATTCCGTGAGGCTTCCGAAATATGAAGCAATCCAGTCCAACCATCTTCATAAAGCAAGATGGCGTAAGTGGGGTGGACTTCAATGACGGTCCCGACTTCGACATGTCCGACTTCAGGATAAGGAATCATCTTTTTTCTCCTTCAGTCGTAAATAAGTATCAACGTCTTCTTTGACGGTGATTTTGATATTGTCTTCGCTTCCTTTAACCAAGAACACCTTGCCGATATATTTTTGATATAGCGAGGCATCGTCGGTAAAGGGGCGTTTCCTACCTTTGCGATGGGCTTTTAAGATAGAGCCGAAACGGAAGGTTTGAGGCGTTTGGGCGCGATAAACATGATTCCGGTCAAGGTAAGAGGAAATGTGCCCCCCATCTTCAAGCATTACCGAATCGGTCACGGGGATGGCGGTGCAGGCTGAGCCAAGTTCTAAAGCGGCGATGAAATTCTCGCTGACGATGTCGGGATCGACATTGGGACGATCGCCATCGGCAATAAGAACCAAATCATCTTTTTCCATGCCATGGTTTGCTAGATATTCAAGTCCACGCCTGGCGCTTTCTTGACGCGAAAGTCCGCCTTTGATGATGGCTTTGACGCGGCCGATATGATTTTTCAAAATCAAGTCGCGGCATTCTTCCATTGTCGAGGCTTCGACGACAACGAAAATGGCGTCGACGGAAGAGCAGGCGGAAAACGCTTTTAAGGTGGTAACGAACATATTTTCCTCACCTAAAAGCTCAAACTGTTTCGGCTTTTCACCGCCGAAGCGTTCGCCTTTCCCTCCGAAAAGGACCAATGCGACTTGTTTTTTTCGTTTGACTGGTTTCATAACTTGATAAGTATACCATCTCTTCCTCAATGAGGAAGCGTAGTGATTAGTCTTTTTTCTCCCACATCGTTAAGGAAGAGGAGATTTCGATGCCCTTAATGATAAGACGGACGATCTTTTCAAGAGGGCGGTTGGGGGCATAATCGGCAGGGCAAGCGTAATTGACACGCCCATCTTCGACCAAAGAGGCGACTTTGGCTTCGTCTCCGCGAGGATGGACGGCGATGGATTTGCCCCCGTTATTTTTAACCAAAATCATGGAGGGGACGTCGGTTAATCCGTCGCCGATATAGACGATATTGGAATAAGGGATACGACGTCTTTCCGTTTTTTCGTTGACCGATTTGTCGTCTCCGACCTCGGTAACCCCTTTGGAAATGCGGAAGAAGTATTGGGTCTTCTGGGTGTAATTGATGGCTAATTTGGGCCATAAGACTTCCCCGCTTTCTTCGTCAAAAATATATTCGCAGCCATAGATTTGTTTGAATTCTTTGGCGATGGAGCAGCCTTCGACGATTTCTTTGTTCCCCGAAGAGACGAGATAATGTTCGACTTGGACGCCATGGAGTTCGCCATATTCGTTGATGCGTTTGAACCAAGTTTCAACGCCAGGGAAATATCTGATGTTCTTTCCGCATTCGTTAAGAAATGCCTTGTCCATCTTGATTCCCCTTTCTTGGGCTACCGCTTTCATCGTGTAAAGATAAGAAAGAATCTTCTCGCATCCGGTTTTGGCGGAGAATTCCCCGGTCCTTTCCCAAAACTCTTCCGACGTCATCCCCATTTTGGGAATGAAGGAGTAGGCCTGCATGTCGGTTGGGGCTAAAGTGGAGTCGAAATCGTAAAGAATCGCACAGATAGGTTTTTTGCTCATGTTCTAATTTTAGAACATTCCCCTTGTGAGAGAAACCCTCTTTTTCCCGAATGCGATTTTTCCCCTCTTTTGCCTTAACTGCGTTACAATACTCGCGATGGAACCTTATCAGATTATTTTGCTTATCGTTCTGCTTCTAGCCTTCCTCTACGTTGCCGTTTTGCTTTATGTCATTTCCAATGTACGTGAATTCGCAAAACGCCTAAAATGGAGGGAACGTGCCTTAATGATTTTGCTTTCGGAGAAGGCTGATATTCTCGCTGAGGTATTTCAGCTTTACCAAAATGCCAAAGTCGAATTCACCAGCGAAGACCTTTCTGCCTTTAACGGGGTTAAGGCATTGCGATTTGAAAAAATCGGGAAAGACCGCGTAAAAAATACGATGACCGCGATCCATCACTGCCATTCCCGTTTTAATTTCATTTTGCAGAACAACAAATGGCTTCAGGCCGATTTATCCTTAGCCCGGTTAAACGATATTTATTACGAGATCGACCGTAACTTCCGTCAGTCCTCCTCGATTTATAATGCCGACGTTGCCGGATATATGTATTGGATTAACGTCCCCTTTACGCGAATTGGGGTGTTTTTGCTGGGATTTCGCAAGAAAACCACATTAAATTAGAAACGGATTTCATAATCTAATAAGCCATCGTAAAAGTCTCTTTCGTGTGAGACGAGGATGACTTCGCCATCATATTCCTCGATTGCCTTAAATAATGAATCTTTGGCTTTTTGATCGAGGTGATTCGTCGGCTCATCAAGGATTAGGAAATTGGTTGGCTTTTGCCCAAGGATGGCAAGTCTGGTCTTTGTGATCTCGCCACCGGAAAGCTCATTCATCTTTCGCATCGCAAGTTCGGCTTTTACCCCAAAACGGCCCAAAAGAGAACGGACGTGAGTATTATCTAATTCGGGATAGATCGATTTGACATATTCAAATGGGGTTAGGTTTAAATCGATAATTGTATCTTGCCCGTAATATCCGATTTGGATGCCATTAAGGAATTCATAATCCCCGCCTAGGGATGGGATCTCTCCTAATAAGGTGCGGATAAGGGTTGTTTTGCCTACCCCATTTCGACCTAGGATGGCAAGTTTATCGCTTTGTCTGACGGTGAAGGATATCGGCTCCAAAAGAGGATGGTCGTAACCAATCAAAAGATTTTCGATCTTCAAAGGTTTCATCCCCACGTGATGGGAAAAGGGAAAATGGAAATGGACTTCTCCCCCTTCTTTGACGGGGGCGGATAAGACTTCTAGATGGGATAATCTAGTGCGACGGGATTTGGCCGCCTTTGCGCTGGTGGCACGGACGATATGCTTGGCGATGAAGTCTTCTTCTTTTTTGATATAGCGTTGCTGAGCGGCATAGTTTTTCTCATATTGGGCGCGGTCGATTTCCCGTTGGCTTAGATAATGATCAAAGTCCCCTTTATAACGGGTGATGGTCTTGTTTTCCAAAGCGAATACCACGTCCACGCATTTACGGAGGAATTCGCGGTCATGGGAAACCAGTAAAAAAGCCTGCGGATAATCTTTTAAATATGCGGCGAGCCATTCGACTTGCTTGGCATCGAGGAAGTTGGTTGGCTCATCCAGAAGCAGCACCTCTTTTTCTTCAAGCAGGAGTTTGGCTAAGAAGACTTTCGCCCTTTCCCCGCCTGAAAGCTTTTTTAAGGGACGATTTAATTCATATGGGGGTAGCCCTAAACCATTGGTGATACGCCCGACTTTTTCTTGTAAAGCATAGAACCCGGCATTATTGATTTCCTCGGATAGCCGCGATGCCTTATCGAGGAGTTTTTCATAATTTCCTTCTCCTGAAGCGGCTTGGTTAAAAAGCTCTTCCATGCGTCTTTCTTTTTCGAAAAGGTCCGCATAAACCCCGTAAATAAACTCGATTGCGATAATATCGGTATCGACTTTTAATTGCTGGTCGAGGTAGGAATAGGTGACATGATCTTGCCAAAGGATCTTGCCTTTGTCAGGGCGGATATCGCCAACCAATAACGAAAGGAAGGTGGATTTGCCAGAACCATTGATGCCGACAAGGGCGCAATGTTCTTTGGGATTCACCTTAAGCGAGGCCTTGGCATAAAGTTCCTTATCCCCGTAATTGAATTCGATGTCGGTGGCTTCAAGTATTGCCATAGCGCGAATTTTAACACTTGGGAGGGTAAGAAAAAACCGCTGCTTTTAGGCAACGGTTAATCTCTAAGTGGTGCGGGGGATGAGATTTGAACTCACACGGGTTGCCCCATACGCCCCTCAAACGTATGCGTCTACCAATTCCGCCACTCCCGCAGCGCTTGAAAATTATAGTGAGTGATTTTTCCAATTGCAACCACTTTTAGGCGTAGGCGGGGAAGAAGGCGCAGGCGATAAGGAAATAAATGACTAGGGTTAAAGCATCAATGATGGTGGTTAACATCGGCTGGGATAAAAGGGCAGGGTCTTTCTTGATGGCGGCCGCCCCAAGGGGAAGAAGGGTGCCGACCATCTTGGAAACGAAGATGGCGGAGAACATCGTCAAAGAAACCAAAGACGAGAAGATTAAGGCGTGGGAAGTAAAAGCGGGGGTCCAACAATTGCCATTCCAGATATTGACGTTATTGAAATCCGCCCCTTCGCCAAGATTTCCTAAATTGACGATGCCGGTATATTGCTCGATGGTGATCCAAATAAAGGCGAACCCCCCGACAACAGCGGCGACAATGGTGGCGGCGCGGAGTTCTTTCCAAAGGACTTTGCCAACATCCTTGGGTCCGAATTCATCTAGGGCAAGGGCGCGGATCATCAAGCCTGTGGTTTGTCCGCCGGCGTTTCCACCCGTATCCATTAAGGCGGGAACGAAAGCGACTAAAATACCCATTGTGGCGAAAATACGTTGGCTTTCAAGGCGGTTAAGGATCATCGTTGTGAATGTCCCTAAGACAAGCAAAGCGATTAACCAAGGGAAGCATTTCTTGGCGTTTTCCCAAGGCGAGGTATCCATATATGCCTTTGTCGAAGGCGACATGTGGGTGACGATAGCTAAGTCCTCTTGGGCTTCTTCGGTCATGACGTCGACCGCGTCATCGACGGTGATGACACCGACGAGGCGGGAGTCTTCGTTTAAGACGGCCATCGCGTTAAGGTCATAACGTTCGGAACATTTGACCGACTTCTTCTTGGTCGGTGGAGGTGAAGCAATAGACCAAATCGCGGTCCATCACATCTTCGAGTTTTTCGTTGTCCTTGGAGAAGATGAGATCATCTAAGTCGATGGTACCAACGAATTCGCGATATTTGTCGCGGACGAAAATGGTGTAGATGGTTTCGGCGTCTCTGCCTTTGGCCCTGATTTCGGCTAAGCAATCGGCGACGCTCATGGTGGCGACGAATTCTAGATATTCGGTCGTCATCAAGGCCCCGGCTGTCCCTTCTTTATAATTAAGCAAGGCGTTAATGAGGGTGACAAGTTCCTTATCGGTCATGGCCTTGATGAGGTTTTCCTTGGTGTCTTGGGAAAGCCCATCAAAGAACTCGGCCGTATATTCGGATTTGACGAGACGGAAAATGGAAATGAGGTCGCTAGGCGAGAAATCGTCGGCGGCCTCGGCGATATCGATGGCAGGCACCTTTTCGAAAACTTCCAAGAGGGCCAGCTTGTCGCGACTATGGACCATTTCCAGCAATTCGTCTTTGCTGACTGATGCGATGACGACTTCAAGTTCTTCTTCGTTTTCCACGGGTCTCTACCTCCTTTGGGCAAAGAATAGCCCTTTAGAGCCCTTTTTCCTAGAAAAAAATCTTCTTTTTTATTTTTGAGCGAATTTTAAACTCACCTTGTCCCTTTCGGCTATAATAACCCTAGTTTGGAGGAATTCCGTATGGAAAACAAAATCTTAGTTGAGACCAGTGCCCGTCATATCCACCTCGATCAGGCCAGTTTCGATTACCTTATGGGCGTGGAAGAAGGCCAGCACGCCGAACTTGAAATCAAGAAAATGCTCTCTCAGCCTGGACAATATGTCTCGACCTGCCGTCTTGACCTTGAAGGACCTGTAAATCCCAAAACCGGCAAGCCCAGAGGACTTAAAGGCGTCTCTGTCTTAGGACCCCTTAGATCGTCTAACCAAGTCGAAGTCTCGGCCACCGATGCCAGAGCCCTTGGCGTCGTCGCCCCGATCCGTCTTTCCGGCGACACCGAAAATAGCGCCCCCTGCGCCATCATCAATCCCGAGAATGGCCGTCGCCTCGAAATCAAAGAAGGTGTCATCATCGCCAAACGTCATATTCATATGACCCCGGAAGATGCCGAGAATTTCGGCGTTGAAGATGGCGAATCCGTCTATGTCCGCGTCCTCACCCAAGAAAGGGAAACCATCTTTGGCGACGTCATCATTCGCGTCTCCCCCAAATTCGCCCTTGCCATGCATATCGATACCGATGAAAGCAATGCCGCCAATGCCGGTGGCCAAGTCTATGGCGAACTTCTCGAAGTGGCAGATGATGATTGCTGCTGCGAAGGCGATGAACATTGCTGCTGCGGCGAAGGCCATTGCGAATGCGAAGACCATAAGGAATAAATGGAACAAACATTCGTCTTTATCCCCAAAGGGGTTTGCTCGGAAAAGATCTCCATCGTCTATGACGGGGATATCGTCAAATCGGTGGAATTTACGCGCGGATGCCCTGGCAATACGGTTGGGGTCGGGAGGCTATGTCAAAACCGTTCCTTCGACGAACTTATTCCTTTATTAGAAGGAATCCCTTGCCGAAATAAACCCACGTCTTGCCCTGACCAATTGGCGCAGGCGCTAAAAATCATCCGTGACCAGAAGAATTAGGAGAGGCGACTCTCCTTTTCTTTATATTAAGGCTTGAATTGGGTCCCTGTTTTGTTTAGGATATGCCCACAGCAATAAAGCTGACATCAAGAAGCGTCTTCTTGCGACATTGGGACGCTAGCAACTCTGGTTAACCCAGTAAGTGCTTGTCGCAGCCTAGAAGTAGGAACGATGCCAGGGTCGAATCTTTTAAAAAAGCGCCCTCCATCGTCGAGGGCTTTTTCTTAGGAGGTTCCGACACATGGAAAGAAAATTATTTACCAGCGAATCGGTGGCCGAAGGCCATCCCGACAAAGTCGCCGATCAAATCGCCGATGCCGTTTTAGATGCGGCTTTGGCGCAAAATAGCAAAGCCCATGTTGCTTGCGAGGTCTTTACCACGACCGAACTCGTCGTCATCGGTGGCGAAGTCAGCGGCGCCGAAGTCGATTATGAAACCATCGCCAGGGATACCCTTCGCCGCATTGGCTATACTGATGCTTCCCTTGGCATCGGGGCGGATAGCTGCCGCGTCGAAGTGGTGGTCAAACCCCAATCCCAAGATATCGCGATGGGAGTTGAAAAAGGCGATATCTTAAATCAAGGCGCAGGTGACCAAGGGATTATGTTTGGTTTTGCTACCGACGAGACCGAAGGATATATGCCCTTAGCTATTTCCATCGCCCATAAACTTGTGCGCACGGCCACAGAACTCCGCAAAAACGGCTCCTTTAAACATGCTAGACCGGATATGAAATCGCAGGTGACGATGGATTATTCCGATCCCAATCATACCCGAATCGATACGATTTTGATGTCGGTTCAACATGATCCTAACATCGATTTGGATGCCTTTAGGAAATATATCCATGATGAAATCATGGTCAAAGTGGCAACCTCATTCTGCTTTAACGACGACTTTAGGTATTTCATCAACCCCACTGGCAATTTCGTTATCGGCGGACCTGAAGGGGACACCGGGTTAACGGGCCGAAAATTAATCGTCGATACCTATGGTGGGGCATCTCGCCATGGCGGTGGAGCCTTCTCTGGCAAAGACCCATCGAAAGTCGATCGCTCGGCTTCTTATTATGCAAGATATATGGCCAAAAATATCGTTGCCTCAGGGGCGGCCAAAAAAGCCGAGATCCAGCTCTCCTATGCCATTGGGGTAGCCGAACCGATTTCGATTGGCTTAGAGACATTTGGGACGGAGAGAGTTCCCCAAGAAAAGATTTTGGAAGCATGCCGCAAGGTTTTCGACGCCAGACCCGGTGCCATTATCTCCGCTTTCTCACTGACTAAGCCTTCTTTTGCCTATCGCGACACTTGCAATTATGGGTGCCGGATTTAGACCTTCCTTGGGAACGGCTAGATAAGGTTGAGGAATTACGCGAGTTTCTTCATCTGAAATAAAAAAATGTAACCGCTTACAATTTTTTCCTCCGATGGATTCGGAGGTTTTTATTAATAAAAATTGTCAACCCCTTTTTTCTTGGCGATTATTGATTACAATAATGGTGTAAGCCCTAAGGAGGGGCATAAAACATATGAAATATCAGATAATCGGAAAGAACATCGAGGTCACCGATTCTATTCGTTGTGCCATCGAGGAAAAACTCGGGCGCATGGATAAGTATTTCCACGATGGGGATGACGTGCTTTGCCGTGCCGTCGTCCGTTCTTACAAAGTCGGCGCCAAGGTCGAAATCACCATTTTCACCAAGGCCATGGATTTCCGTACCGAAGTCAAAAACGATGATTTATATGCCGCCGTCGATCTCGCCATCGATAAACTCGAAGGCCAGATGAGAAAGCTCAAAACCAGGATGGACCGTTCCAAAGAAGCCGCCTCGCTAGGCGAAGCCCTTTATTTGGAAAACCTCGAATCTGAAGAAGCCGAAGAAGACGAAATCGTCCGCACCAAATCCATATATCTCGAACCGATGACGATCGAAGCCGCGGTGACGAGGATGGAAGCCCTAGGCCATTCCTTCTTTGTCTATTTGGATTCCGATGATGAACGTATCTCCGTCGTCTATAAGCGTTTCGATGGCGGATATGGCGTCATCCAAGCCGAAAACAAACTTAAATAAGCAATTGTCTTCCTCCTTTTTCGGGGCGACCTCTTATCGGGGTCGTCCTTTTTGATGGGTTAAGGATGCTTTTCTTAAAGAAAACAGGTATATTATCGCCATGGCAATCATATTAGCGACGGATTTAGACGGAACCCTCTTCTATCCAAAGAAGCCTTTTGTCATGGTCTCAAAGGAAAACCGCAAACTCCTGAAGACCATTCATGAGCATGGGGATAGGGTTGTCGTCGTTTCTTCACGTAGTCGTCAATTCTATGACCATATGCGTAAGAAAATCGGGATGGATTTCGATTTTGTCGGGACCGATGGGACCTTCGTCAGCGTTGGCGGCAAAACCATTCGTGACGAATTTTTCGACCCGCAGGAATTAAATGCCCTAGTCAATGATTTGCGAAATGAATATGATCCGCCTCTATTTTTGGCCACCTCGGCCTATTATCCCAACATCATCAACCGTACCAGAGTCAGCAAATTCACCAATTTCGCTTATTTCATGTACCAAATGGTGCAAGGGACTTACCGCGAGAAATTCATCCGTTCCGACCAAGTCTTTTTCCGCGAAATCGCAAGTGGCAAAGTTTGTAAATTGATGGTCCTTATCGGCCTAACGAAAAAGAAGAAGCAAAGAGCGTTTGAGATTACTAACCTCCTTTCGAAGAAATACCCCCAATTCCAATTCGCTTGGCTCAATCAGTTCATCGAAATCACCCCTAGGGGGTGCTCAAAAGCCTCTGGACTGAAGTTTTATCTTGATTACCTAGG
This sequence comes from uncultured Bacilli bacterium, assembly GCA_905235705.1. Lineage (GTDB taxonomy): Bacteria > Bacillota_I > Bacilli_A > RFN20 > CAG-826 > Alloenteromonas. Next base: position 20,210 of record CAJOML010000019.1, read on the forward strand.
CTTAAATCACGATAATGTTTTCGTTGTCGGCGATTCCGGGAACGATGTTCCCATGTTCGATGCCTTCAAGGAACATAGCTTCGCCATGGAGCATGCATCCCCCGAAGTGAAGTCGCATGCCTCGCAAGTGATTCGCCGCGTCCATGACCTACAACAAGTGCTATACCCATCGGCGGATAGCAAAAAGTAGCCGAGAAAGAAGAGAGAAAATGAATCAGATCAGCGAAGTTCTAACTACCCTCATCCACTATAACGTGGCGGTTCGCGATACCCTTGAGTATTGCCTCCCGAAAGAAACCTACGACGTCAAACTTTATGACGAAAAGAAACGTTCCGTCATCGTCGAGGTCGATCAACACACCCCCTTAAAAGACATCATTGACCGTTCCGGCGAGAATGGCGAAAAACTCGAAAAGGCGATTCGCGAATTCTATGACGAAGTCTATGGCGATGAATCCACCATCATCAAGAAAGCCAGCGATGGCCTCCGCGTCGACCACGCCCAGCACCTTACCATCTATCGTCATGTCCTCCCCATCCACGAGAACGTCAACAACATGATCCAAGGCGTCATTGCCGATGGTCATAAGAACAACCTCGATGTCGCCGATGCCGAACGCGTCGCCCAAGCCGAGGAAGCCATGTTCCGTGGCGTCGCCTTCTTAACCTTAGTCGGCGATTTGAACAAATTATTCAACGAATTCAACCAAGCCATGAACGATGCCAAAGGCCAGCCTGGTCCTGCCACCAACTTCATCCAATCCGACATCCAAACCGTCATCAACAACATCAACTTCGTCCGTCAAAACTCCCATATCACCAATTCCATTTACAAGAACATGGAAGACAAGATTGTGGCTTTGATGGAATATATGACCGGTCGTCGTGATCTGCCTGTTGGCAAGCGTTTCCCCGATGTCATGAGAGAAACGGTTGAGACCATCCAACTTTATATCCGTGATGCCGAACCCGCCTTCCGCGCCATCTATGGACCGCTTATCCAAGCTTTGCTTGACCAAGTCCGCGCCGATGATGCCGCTCGTGCCGAAGGCCGCACCCCTGTCGCCGCTGGCTCCGCTAACGACGTTCCCCCCACCAAAGAAGATAACAAGGCTTAATTCAAATTATGGCGAAAACAAAGAAATTCAATTTTTCCAAGAAGGAGTGGTTCTTCTACATCCTCTCCCTGACCGTTATCTTTGTCGGGCTGGTTTTCGCTATCATCGGTATCATCGGATCCCATCTTCCGGTGAAGGCCTCCGATAACTGGGTGACCATCTCCGAGAATGCCTGGCTGACCAATTGGTCCCATATGGGATACCGCCTTTGGGGCATTATCTTGCTTCTAGCCGGAACTGCCGTCTTCTGCCTCTCCCTTACCTTATTCGCAAGGGAAGGTGACCGTGACTCCGAACGTGCCGCAAGACGCGCCCAGCGTTTGGCCGCCACCAACCTTTCCACTGAAGAGAAGGTCGTTGAGGCCGAAGAAGTCAACAAAGCCTAATCTCCGAGGATTATCAAAGGTCGGGTCGATTCCCGGCCTTTTTAGTTGCATATTGCTTTTAAACGTATGCGCGTAGAAATAAAATTAAGATGCTAAAAAAGGAGGCAACTAACATGGTCAATGCAAGGAAAGCCGCGATCATCGGCTGTGGATTTGTTGGTTCGGCATCAGCGTTTGCCTTAATGGATAAACGTTTATTTTCAGAACTCGTTTTGGTGGATTCTAATTTCGAGAAAGCGGAAGGGGAGGCAATGGATTTAGCCCATGGTCTGCCTTATCTTTCGCCGATGAAGATCTATGCCGGGACATATGAGGATATAAAGGACGCCGCGATTATCGTTATCACCGCAGGTGCTGCCCAAAAGCCTGGTGAAACACGCCTAGATTTAATTCATAAAAACGTCGCCATCATGAAATCGATTGTTTGCGAATTGAAACGTGTTCAAGTCGAAGGCTACCTACTTATCGTCGCTAACCCAGTCGACATTTTGACCCATGTTGCCTTAAAAGAATCAGGATTCCCGAAAAACCGCGTTTTTGGTTCCGGCACGGTTTTGGATACGGCAAGGTTTAAATATCTTCTTTCCCAAAAACTCGAAGTGGATGCCCGCAACGTCCACGCCGTTGTCATTGGGGAACATGGCGATTCCGAATTATGCGTTTGGTCAGTCGCCAATATCTCCGGTATCCCCTTGATGGATTTCGCCGAAACCAAAGGCATCACTCATCACGAGCAGGAAATGGATAGGATTTACCACGAAGTCCGCGACAGCGCATATTCGATTATCGCCAAAAAGGGCGCCACATATTATGGCATCGCTAGGGCGGTGGCGAGGATTTGCTCTTGCATCGTCAATGACGAGAAGACAATGCTCCCCATTTCGGTCGAATTAAATGGGGAATATGGCTTATCCGGGCTCTCCTTATCCATTCCGAGTATTGTTGGCAAAGGCGGGGCGGAAACAATCCTCGAACTTCCCTTGAATGTGAGGGAAAGACGTCAGCTTGCCGATTCGGCCAAAGCCCTCTCTAGCGTCATCAAAGACATCGGTTATTAAGACAAAGACCCTTTTTCCGAAAGAAGTAGGGTTTTTAAATCGGCGAATAAAAACCTTGACTTAGAGTTAACTCTAAGTTTTAAACTTGCATAGGAGAAAAGGCCATGACTTATACAATATCCGAAATTGCTCAAATCATGGGCGTCAGCGTCCATACCTTGCGTTATTACGATAAGGAAGGGCTCTTTCCCAATGTCAAAAGGGTGAATGGCATCCGTATCTTCGAAGACAAGGATTTCCAATGGTTACGTGTCTTAAATTGCCTAAGGAATATTAATATGCCCATTTCGTCGCTATAGTAGGCCGCCGCTTCCCCACGCCTGCTTCCGATGCCCTTGCTGAAGGAATACTTCTTGATGGTGATGTAGGCGTAGACGTGCGACCTGTACCCGTTGGGGTAACTGTGTTCTTCGTATTCGGCAGCGATCTCGCCCGTGCCGCCGTAGAGCCAGGCGCGCTCAAAGGAACCATAGCAAAAGTATTGATTGGGATCTTTTCTGTCGTAGTGGTTGGAGAGGATGCTTTCCAGCTTTTTCAGCTTTTCCTCAATGCCGCGGATCCTTTGATAAAGCGCGGTTGAAAGCGACTCCTTGGTGTTTTGTTTGTGTGCCACCACGATGGCGTAGAGTTTACATAGATCGTTGTGTGAGAAGGAGTAGTTTTTGATATCGGCGATCCTAATAATCTCCCTCATGTCTAAGGAGGAAGAGATGGCTTCATAGATCCCTCTGTCCTTGTACTTTTCCAAAATGGGCCACAGGCGAGCGCACATCTCCTTGTCTTCCCGACGGAGCCGCTCTTCCTCGTTACGCTCGTAGGCTTCTTTTTTCCCGCTCCCTTATGTATTCTTCCGTTTCCGCTTCGGACATAAGTCGAGTAGCGCAATTGGGACAAAAGGTAAAATCGCTCGAATAGGAACGATCGCAATTACGACAGTATCTCATAAAAATACCTCAAAACTTACCCCAAAAAATCATATTACACACCCGCCAGAAGCAATATACCAAAATGCCTTTTGGCGGTGCGACCTAAGAAATGCTTTATTCACCGCTAACTGACAAATTAAATTCAACTTTCAATTATGAAGTTGCGTTTAGTTTTACAATTGGGGAACAAACATTAATAGAAGCCTCCTTTGCATACTTTAAAGTTACTAACTTTCAAGCATATTTAAATATGAGCCTCTTTTTTCAAGAAAAACCCAATTTCTTGGGATTGATTTTTGTGAAGATGCCTCCAATTGTTCGTACACAGAACGCAATTGTCAGGACATGCATACCGGCAAAATAATATCTGTTTTTCCTATCAAATTTTGCTTTATAAATTGCCGATAGATGACATAATAATGCCATGAAGTATTTAACAAGTACAGAGATTAGTAAGATATGGGGAGCTTCTGAAAGAAGCGTGCGAAACTATTGCGCTTCTGGAAGAGTTGTTGGCGCATATTTAAAAGGGAAAACGTGGATGATTCCTGAAAATGCAACAAAACCAAAAAGGCAGATTAGACATTCAAACAAAATGCCATCATTATTAGATGTTCTCTTAAGAGAAAAAGAGCATTCAGTGAAAGGCGGAATATATCACAAACTCCAAATTGAGCTGACTTATAATTCAAATCATATTGAGGGTAATAAACTAACCTATGACGAAACGAGATATATTTATGAAACTAAGACAATTGGTTTAGAAAATAAAAGCGTTAAAATCGATGATATTATCGAAACCGTTAACCATTTTAGATGCGTGGATTTATCTATCGAATCGGCAAAAAGGAAATTGTCTGAATCGTTTATTAAACAATTACATTTCGTTTTGAAAACCGGAACGAGCGATTCGAGAGAACCATGGTTTAAAGTTGGTGATTATAAGTTATTAACGAATGAAGTTGGAGACAGACCAACAACTGATCCAAAACAAGTAAAGACAGAAATGAAAAAACTGCTTGATGACTATAATCAAAAAGAAAAGCATTCATTTGAGGAAATAGTGGAGTTCCATGTCAAATTTGAACGAATCCACCCTTTCCAAGATGGTAATGGTAGAGTTGGGCGACTAATCGCGTTTAAGGAATGTTTAAAAAACAATATTGTTCCGTTCATTATCTTAGATAGCAAAAAGATGTTCTATTATCGAGGTCTTAAAAACTGGAGCCAAGAACGCGGTTGGCTTATCGATACTTGCTTGGATGGCCAAGACACGATCAAATCTTATTTGGATTATTTTAACATTCAATATAAATAAAATCCCCTTGGACAAAATTCTTGGAGAAGTTTCATCTATTTGCCCTTGAATGTCGATACACGGACATGGTTTTAAGGTCAATTGTCGATACACGGGCATAAAATCATAAAAAAAGAGGAATGGTGGCTTCAATGAAAGTGGTATTGCAATTGGCAGACGTGTATTAAGTGATGACAATAGAACATGCCGCTATAGTCCTGAAGGTGGAAATAACGATTTTGCGGGAAATGGAAAAGTATTTATAAGCATAACCAACATTTGTATAACGACAATTTAAATAACTTAATTTCTATGTTGAGTAATGCTCGTTTTCGACAATAGATTCTAATGTGGATAATGTGAGTTAGTTGATATAGAAAACTACTTAATCAAAGATTAAAGGCTCATCCTAAACGATGGGCTTTTTATGTACGAAAAAACGGACATTTCATTTTGTATTATATTATTGCGGGTAAGAAAAAATGAAATGTTGGGATTGCCAAAGATAAAATTCAGACAACATGAGGAGGTTGTGAACGTGTGGTACGATCCTGAAAAAATTAAATATCCAAGAAATAGTGAAACGGGAGTTCCTTCACAAGACGATTTATTAAAAATAATGGATGAAGTCCCCGAATATCGATATATAGCGATTGTTGATTATTCCCGTTTTTGGGATTTAACACCACAACATTTGGGAATTAAGTATTTTTGATTATTGATTATTAACTTTGTTAATAAAATAGTTGAAAATATTTTTTTATTAAAAATCGCGATTTGCAAATGAATGATGGTTTTTATCCGATAAAATCTAGTTTTTCTTCTTCATCACGTCTCGGTATCGCATGATTTTTCTGCACTCGAC